>NZ_JAYMXF010000020.1:0-239973 GCF_048055755.1 Phaeobacter sp. JH204B | reverse complement strand
TTCTGTGATGCCACCGATGTGGGCGGGAGCACCCCGGAGAGCACAGGACAGCACAAAGGCGGCCCCTATGGTGCCGCCTTTGCATCAGACAGTCGTCAAAGCTCAGCCGCGGGCGCGGACCGTTTCCATCAGCGCCAGCAGGGCGGACATGTCGGGGCCGCGCTCCATGCCGGTCACGGCTTTGCGCAGCGGCATGAACAGCCCCTTGCCCTTGCGGCCCGTCGCCTCTTTCACAGCAGCGGTCCATGTGCCCCAGCTCTCGCTGTCGTAGGGGCCTTCGGGCAGCAGCGCCATCGCCTCGGCGATGAAGTCCTTGTCCTCATCAGCCACCAGCGGCTCGGCGCCGTCGCGGCAGAGGTCCCACCAGCCCGCCAGATCCTTCAGCGTGGTGATGTTCTCCTTGGCCATATCCCAGAATGCGGCCTGTTTCTCTGCCGGAACCCCCAGCGCGTCCACATGGGACTGCACGGCCTCCAGCGGCAGGGACTGCAAATACCGGGCGGTCAGCGGGTAGAGATCCTGCACATCGAACTTGGTCGGCGCAGCGCCAAAACGGTTGATGTCGAAACCCTCGATCAGCTCTGCCAGTTCCGCGCGCAGCTCAACCGGGTCGGAGGAGCCAAGGCGCGCCATCAGGCTCAGCAGCGCCATCGGCTGCACGCCCGCTTCGCGCAGATCGCGCAGGGCCAGCGTGCCGAGGCGTTTGGACAGCGCCTCACCCTGCGGGCCGGTCAAGAGCGAGTGATGCGCAAAGGAGGGGACAGTGCCGCCGAGCGCCTCGATGATCTGTATCTGGGTGGCGGTGTTGGTGACATGGTCAGAGCCGCGCACAACATGGGTCACGCCCATTTCCGTGTCGTCCACAACCGAGGCCAGCGTATAGAGGAACTGGCCGTCGCCACGGATCAAGACCGGGTCGGAGACCGAAGCGGCATCAATGGAGATATCGCCCAGGATACCATCGGTCCACTCGATCCGCTCCTGATCCAGCTTGAAGCGCCAGACACCATCGCCGCGCTCGGCGCGCAGCTTGGCCTTGTCGTCCTCCGACAGGTTCAGCGCAGCGCGATCATAGACCGGCGGCTTGCCCATGTTCAGCTGCTTCTTGCGCTTCAGGTCCAGTTCAACCGGCGTTTCAAACGCCTCGTAGAACCGGCCGATTTCGCGCAGCTTGTCGGCAGCGGCGACATAGCGGTCGAGACGTTCGGACTGGCGTTCGACACGGTCCCAGGTCAGGCCCAGCCATTCCAGATCCTGCTTGATGGCATCGACGTACTCTTCTTTCGACCGCTCCGGGTCGGTGTCGTCGATGCGCAGGATGAAGCTGCCGCCGGCCTTGCGGGCGATCAGATAGTTCATCAGCGCGGTGCGCAGATTGCCAACGTGGATATAGCCGGTCGGCGACGGGGCAAATCGGGTGGTTGTCATCACAAGTCTCCTGTTGCCCTGCCCCATGTCACATAGGCGACGTTTTGTCCAGTTGCGGCGCAGTCGCCGACGGTTGATCCCAAGTCGTCTCAAACTGTCCGCGTTTTTCAGGGGGCGGCTTAGATTTCGTTCAGACTTCCTGTGTCAGCCTGTCGCAGCACTGACGATTATTGGTACGAAGAATGGGGTCTCCCGTGAACAAAGTGATCCCGAGCGACATGTTGCAGGCGGAGAGTTTGCCTGAACCCTCCCATGCGCGGCTCATGGATGTGTTGAACAAGCTGGATCAGGGCGTGATGGTCTGGACCGAGGACGGGCATTGCCAGGTCTTCAACGAACGGCTGCTCACCCTGCTGGAGCTGCAGAATGGCGACATCTTTCCGGGCTATTCGCGCGAGGCGTTTTTTGCCACCGCCGTCAGGCTGGGCCATGTGACCGAAGACAGCGCCAGACAGGCCGAACAGGATTTCAGCTCTGACAAGGAGCGGTTTTCGGCGACCCGCAGGATGCCGTCGGGACGGCGCCTTCAGATCGACACCCGCAGGCTGTCCACCGGCGGCTTTGTCTCTTGCTACACCGATGTGACCCAGATCGAGCGCAGTGCGCGGGACCTGACATTGGCGCGCCAGGCCGCCGAGGAGGCGGAGCTGACCGCGCTGAAGACGCTTGCGGCGGAACAGTCCTGGCGCGAAGAGGCCAAGCTGCTGTCGCAGCTCGACGTCTGGCTGCATTCCTGCAAATCCCAGGAGGAGCTGTTCCGCATTGTCAGCGCCTTCATGGCGAAGCTGTTTCCGCAATCCCAGGGCGAGCTTTACATCTACTCCAACTCGCGGGACGTTCTGGATGGCAAATGCCACTGGGGCGGGGCCGAGGTCCATGACCACATCTTTGCCGATGCCTGCTGGGCGCTGCGGCGCGGGCGACAGTATCTCTATTCTGCGGATAAGATCGCCTTTCCCTGCGCCCATGTCGAGGAGCAGCCTGCCACCGATGAGCATGGCGATTACGTCTGTTTTCCGGTGGTCGCCCACGGCAATACCGTCGGTCTGCTGCATGTGAAATTTGCACCGGAAACCGACCCCAAGCGCAAGGTGGCGCTGCATCGCCTCGCCCTGCGCTGCGGCGAACATATCTCGCTGGCGGTGGCCAATGTCCGCCTGCGCGACGAATTGCACGACCAGTCCACCCGCGATCCGCTGACCGGTGTCTACAATCGGCGCTATTTCCTCGGCGAGCTGCGCAATGCGGTGGCGCTGGCCGACCGGCGCGCCAGCCAGCTGGGGGTGCTCAGCTTTGATGCGGACCGGTTCAAGACCTTCAACGACACCCATGGCCACGATGCCGGCGACATGGTGCTGCGCGCCATTGGCGACACGCTGAAGGATCTGTTCCGCAATGGCGAGATCTGCTGCCGGATGGGCGGCGAGGAATTTGCTGTCTTCCTGCCGGATACCGACAAGGAACAGACGATGGAGGTCGGCGAAGCGCTGCGTGTCGCGATTGAGGAAATCACACTGCGCTATGGCTCCGGCACGCTGCCGCGTGTCACCATCTCCATCGGCGTTGCCAGCTTCCCCGAGGATGGCCTGCTGCCGCAGGATCTGATGCACGCCGCTGACCGCGCGCTTTACGCGGCAAAGGATGCAGGCCGCAACTGCGTCGTGGATTGCCAGGAAGCCGATCCCGCCAACGGCCCCTTCTCCGGCAGCTGACCCCGACCGAACGTATGCGATGCTCCCGCCTTGGCCGCACCTTTGGCCGCAGGGACCAGCCCGATATCGCTGGCACCAACGGGTGGATCACCAGCGCCTTACTGGTCGGTCAACTGGGGTCGCGCCAGCGGTTCACGATCGGATACCGACGATCCAGCCAGAACGCGCGCGGTGTGAGCCGCGCACCGAGGGCTGACTGAAAGCGTTTGTATTCGCTGATATAAATCAGGTGTTCCACGCGTTTTGCCGTCTCCCGCGAGAACCCGGCCGCAACGCAATCAGCAATCGAACCGTCCCGATCCACCAGGATCTCCAGCAGCGCGTCCAGTTCGGGGTAATCCGGCAGGCTGTCGCTGTCCTTCTGATCGTCGCGCAGCTCGGCGCTCGGCGGCTTGTCGATGACCGAGGGGCGGATGACCTCCCCTTCCGGCCCCATCATCCAGTCGCGGTGATTGGCATTGCGCCAGCGGCAGGTCTCGAACACGCGGGTCTTGTAGAGATCCTTGATCGGGTTGTAGCCCCCCGCCATATCGCCGTAAATCGTGGCATAGCCCACGGCGACCTCGGATTTATTGCCGGTGGTCAGCAGCATCTCGCCAAATTTGTTGGACATCGCCATCAGGAGAAGCCCGCGCAGGCGCGACTGGATGTTCTCCTCGGTCAGCCCCTCCTCCATCCCGGCAAAGAGCGGCGCCAGCGTGTTGGTGATCGCGGCGCGCCCCTCGGCAATCGGGACGTAGTCGTAGCGCACGCCCAGCGCCTTTGCCACCGCTTCGGCATCGTCAAGCGAGGCCTGCGAGGTATATTCGGACGGCAGCATCACGCAGCGCACATTCTCAGCCCCCAGCGCATCGACCGCGATCGTGGCGACAATGGCGGAATCGACGCCACCGGAGAGCCCCAGCAGCACCTTCTTGAAGCCGGTCTTGCGCATGTAATCCCGCAGCGACAGCGTCATGACGTGGTAATCCTGCTCCCACTCATCCGGCAGCACCGCCTTGGGGCCATCCACGGCGCGCCAGCCCTCGGCGGTCCGCTCCAGATCCAGATGGCAGATATCTTCGCGCAGGACCGGCATCTGCAAGGCCAGCGCCCCGCCCGGATTCAGCACAAACGAACCACCATCAAAAACCTGATCATCCTGGCCGCCCACCATATTGAGGTAGATCACCGGCAGATCGGTCTCGATCGAGCGGGCCACAATATGGTTGAGCCGCACATCCATCTTGTTGCGATAATAGGGCGATCCATTGGGGATCAGCAGGAACTCCGCGCCGGTTTCGGCCAGGGTTTCGGCCACATCCTCATACCAGCTATCCTCGCAGATCGGGCTGCCGATCCGGGTATCGCCAACCGCATAAGGACCGCCCAGCGGGCCCGCATCAAAGATCCGCACCTCGTCGAAGACGGTGGCATTTGGCAGGTGATGTTTCAGCACCTGCGTGGTGATCTTGCCGCCCTTCAGGATCAGATAGGCGTTGTACAACCTGTCGCCCTCGACCCACGGGCTGCCGATCGCCAGCGCCGGACCATCGGCACAATCGGCGGCCAACCGCTCAACCTCGGCAATGGCAGCACGGTGGAAAACCGGCTTCATCACCAGATCCTGCGTGTTGTAACCGGTAATGAACATCTCTGGCAGGGCGACCAGATCAGCACCTGCCTCGCGGCCTGCGGCCCAGGCCTCGCGGGCCTTATCTGCATTGCCAGCCAGATCCCCGACGGTGGGGTTCAACTGGGCCAGTGTCACGCGAAAACGATCAGCCATCCTGCTTGCGTCCTTCGATAATCCTGCCTTCTGCCATTAAACAGATCACGCTGCGAGGGAAAGACCGCAGTGGCAAAAGACATTGCGACGGCGGCGGCTGTGGCATAGTTTCCTGTCAAACCGATCAACAGGCCCGCACCCCGGCTCCCCTTATGGCAAGCAGATATTCCATGACCCGTTTCACCACCGCCGCTCTTCTGACCTCCGCTCTGGCGCTTGGCGCTGCCGGGGTCGGACGCCCGGCCCTGGCCCAGGATGGCAAGGTGCTGACCACGCAGGATGAAATCGGCGGCATCTATGAGGGCACCTTTCGCGGCGGCCTGCAACATGGCACCGGCACCTACCGGCTGCCCAACGGCTATGAATATACCGGCGACTGGGTCGATGGCGAAGTCCGCGGTCGTGGCGTTGCGCGTTTCCCCAACGGATCCATCTACGAGGGCGAGTTCGTCAAAGGCAAACCCGAAGGCGCAGGCAAGATCACCTTTGCCGATGGCGGCACCTATGAGGGCGAGTGGTCGGACGGCGTAATCAATGGCCAGGGGGTTGCGGTCTATGCCAATGGCGCGCGCTATGAGGGCGGCTTTCGCGATGCCAAGCACCATGGCAAAGGCATCATGCGCAATCCCGGCGGCTATGAATATGACGGCGACTGGGTCGATGGCCGCAAGGAAGGCACCGGCAAGATCACCTACCCGGACGGCGCCACCTATGAGGGCGACATCCGCGACGGCCAGCTGGAGGGCAAAGGCAAGCTGATCATGCCCGATGGTCTGGCTTACGAGGGCGATTGGTCCGCAAACCAGATGGATGGCACCGGCGTGTTGACCCAGCCCAATGGCGATATCTACGAAGGCCCGCTGGTGGCCGGCCGCCGTCAGGGCGAAGGCAAGCAGATCCATGCCAATGGCGATGTCTATATCGGCAATTTCGAGGATGACCTGCGCCACGGCGAAGGCACCTTCACCAAGACCGACGGCTATGTCTACACCGGCGAATGGCTGGCCGGTCAGATCGAGGGCAAGGGCCGCGTCACCTATCCCGACGGTTCGGTCTACGAGGGCCAGTTCCGCGATGATCTCGCCGATGGCGTGGGCAAGATCACCTATCCTGACGGCTCCACCTACGAAGGCGACTGGGTGGCCGGCGTGATCGAGGGCAGCGGCACCACAACCTATCCCAACGGGCTGGTCTACACAGGCGAGTTCCAGAACGCCAAGAACCACGGTCAAGGCGTGATGACCTACCCTGACGGCTACCGCTACGACGGCGGCTGGAAAGAGGGGCAGCGCCATGGCGAAGCGGTTGTCACCTACCCCGACGGTTCGGTTTATACCGGCAGCTTTGCCAACAGCCAGCGCCACGGCACCGGCAAGATCGTGATGACAGATGGCTTCAGCTATGAGGGTGACTGGACCGAAGGCAAGATCAGCGGCCAGGGCGTCGCGACCTATGCCAATGGCGATGTCTACGAGGGCAGCTTTCTCAATTCCAAACGTCAGGGACCGGGTGTGATGCGTTATGCCAGCGGTCAGCAAGCCGAAGGCACCTGGGAGAACGGCGCGCTCAAAACCACCGGTGCGGCGGCACAGGACAGCGATGATGCCACAACAGCCGACCCGGCCACCGCCACCGACGATGCAAACGCCAGCAACTGATTACCGCTGACCCGCAGCACGGCCGACCGGATAGGCTGGCGCGCCCTACCGCGCCAAAAGGCGTAGCGGAGCCGCCGCACAGCGCGCGCCCAGCCATAAGGCGTAGCATGTCTGATCCGGGCCAACGGGTTACAGTCGCAGGCTTTGCCCCTGCCCGGTCAATTTCTGTCTTTCCATTCGTCTTTGGCTCTGTATAACTCTGCGTCATGATGATGCGTGCAGATATCCCTTGCTTTGCCACCGCCCCGCGCGGTGCAGATCTGCGCGCCCTACTGATCCTAATCCGCCTCTGAGCGTGCCATCCGGCGCGCCCGCTCAGAGGGGAAGGCATGCGCGCCACATGGATTGGATTTTAGGACAGACAAGAAAGATACCGACATGACGACTGCAGCTGACAAAGATCGCGTTTTGATCTTCGACACCACTTTGCGCGATGGCGAGCAGAGCCCCGGCGCAACCATGACCCATGATGAAAAGCTCGAGATTGCCGAGCTGCTGGACGACATGGGCGTCGACATCATCGAAGCGGGCTTCCCCATCGCCTCCGAAGGCGACTTCAAAGCGGTGAGCGAGATTGCCGAACGCTCCAAGAATGCCGTGATCTGTGGTCTGGCGCGCGCCAACTTCAAGGATATCGACCGCTGCGCCGAAGCCGTGCGCAAATCCGCACAGCCGCGCATCCACACCTTTATCGGCACCTCGCCGCTGCACCGCGCCATTCCCAACCTCACCATGGATGAGATGGCCGAGAAGATCCACGAGACGGTCACCCACGCCCGCAATCTGGTGGACAATGTGCAATGGTCGCCGATGGATGCCACCCGCACCGAATGGGATTACCTCTGCCGGGTGATCGAAATTGCCATCAAGGCGGGCGCCACCACCATCAACATCCCCGATACCGTCGGCTATACCGCCCCGGTCGAGAGCGCCGATTTGATCAAGCGCCTGATCGAAACCGTGCCCGGTGCAGATGACGTGATCTTTGCCACCCATTGCCACAACGACCTCGGCATGGCGACCGCCAACGCGCTGGCTGCCGTTGCAGGAGGCGCGCGCCAGATCGAATGTACCATTAACGGTCTGGGCGAACGCGCGGGCAACACCGCGCTGGAAGAGGTGGTGATGGCGCTCAAGGTGCGCGGTGACATCATGCCCTTTACCACCGGCATCGACACCAAGAAGATCATGCACATCTCGCGCCGGGTCTCCACCGTGTCGGGATTTGTCGTGCAGCCGAACAAGGCCATCGTCGGCAAGAACGCCTTTGCCCATGAAAGCGGCATCCATCAGGATGGTATGCTGAAGAACAAGGAAACCTTTGAAATCATGCGACCCGAGGATGTGGGCATTGCCGGCACCTCGCTGCCGCTTGGCAAACATTCCGGCCGTGCGGCGCTGCGCGACAAGCTCAGCCAGCTCGGGTTTGAGGTGGGCGACAACCAGCTGAAGGATCTCTTTGTCCGGTTCAAAGAACTCGCCGACCGCAAGAAAGAGGTGTTTGACGACGACATCATCGCGCTGATGCGCACCAGCGGCGATGAGGATGACCACCTCAAGCTGGTGTCGATGAAAGTCGTCTGTGGCACCGGCGGTCCCGCCGAGGCCACCATCGAAATGGAAGTCGACGGCAAGGATGTGACCGAGACCGCAGAAGGCGACGGCCCTGTCGATGCCGCCTTCAAGGCGATCCGCAAGATCCACCCGAACTCGGCCCATCTTCAGCTCTATCAGGTCCATGCGGTCACCGAAGGCACCGACGCGCAGGCCACTGTGTCTGTCCGACTGGAAGAAGACGGCGTGATCGCCACGGGCGAGAGCGCGAACACCGACACGGTTGTCGCCTCTGCCGCCGCCTATATCAGCGCCCTCAATCGCCTGATCATCCGCCGCAGCAAAATGGGTGAAGGCGCCGACACCCGCGAGATCTCCTACAAGGACATCACCTGATCAATGCGTTGATCTGAAACAGCAAAGGCCACCCGACGGGTGGCCTTTTTCGTTCTGCCCAGGACCAACCGCCTCTGTTGGCCGCATCTCAGCCCAGACGGCTGAACAGTTTGGTCAGCCGCGCGGCTTCTTCCTCGGTGCCATAGGGCGCATTCACGATGAACATGCCCGAGCCGACCATCCGGTGCCCCTCCCGCGCCGGGGGAAACTGCACCTCATGACGCAATGCGCCGGCCAGCCCCTGCGCCTCCAGCGCGCTCAGCATCGGCTTATGCGCCCCGTCCGTCAGGATCGGATACCACAGCGCAATGACGCCGACGTTCCACTTGCGTTGCAGCTTGGCGATATGGCCGGGGATCTGGGCGTAGTCGCGCTTTACCTCATAGCTGGGATCAATCAGCAGCAGCCCGCGACGCGGCGTCGGCGGCGCCAGCGACTGCGCCAGTTCAAACCCGTCCTGCTGATGCACATGGACCCGCCGCCCCAGCCCATGCGACCACAGCGCCTGCCGCAGGGCGGCGTTTTCCTGCGGGTGCAGCTCGGCAAAATTGAGACTGTCGGCCTCGCGCAGCAGATGCGCTGCAATCAGCGGCGACCCCGGATAGGCCATCTCCCCATGGGCGCTGCGGGTTGCGGCAATGGCAGCGGCCAGCGGGTGATCCTCAGCCAGCAGGGCCTGATCCAGCAGGCGGCTGATCCCCGCCGCCGCCTCGCCGGTCTTGACCGCCTCTGCCGCATCCAGCTGATAGAGCCCGCGCCCGGCGTGGGTCTCGATATAGCTGAGCGGCTTGTCCTTCCGCGTGAGATAATCCAGCATCCGCGCCAGCAGCGCGTGTTTCTGAACATCGGCCAGATTTCCGGCGTGATAGATATGTTGATATGACAGCATCCCAGCCCTCTACCGCCAAACCGCCCCGGACAAAAGCCCCTTGCCGCAGCGGAGGGCGTTGGATCTGATGGCTCAGACCGCTGGCATCTGCTGCGTTGCACAGTGAATGCCGCCACCCAATTCGCCCAGCGGGTCCACGTTCAGCGTGACTATTTCCCGTCCCGGATAGTGACGCGCCAGCGCGTTCCGCGCGATCTCATCGGTTGCACCATCCCCGAATTCCGCCGCGACCACCGCACCATTGCAGACGTAATAATTGGCGTAAGAGGCGACAAAATCGAACCTTTTGATCCGACGGATATGAGGTTCGGGGATAACCTCAACCTCAACCTCCAGCCCCGCCCCAACCAGCCGGTCATGCGTGTCCAACGCAGCCATATGGAACGGATCGGCGCTATCAGGGGTATCGGGCAGGTTCATAAGAACACGCCCCGGCCCGGTGAAACGTGCGAGGCTATCGATATGATAATCCGTGATATCCTCCCCCCGGACCCCCTCGGCCCAGATCATGCGATCCGCCCCATAAGCCTCCAGCAGCCGTTGTTCTATCTGATCGCGTGACAGCCCGGGGTTCCGGTTCTTGTTCACCCAGCTGCTCTCATGTGCCATCAGCAGCCCGTGCCCATCCTGCTCCACGCCGCCTGCCTCGCCATGCAAACCGGTTGGCAACAGCGGCAGCCCCAAACGCTCGGCCACCCGTCCTGCGATCTGGCTGTCCCGCCGGTTGACCTGCTTTTTGCCCCAGCCGTTGAACTGGATATGGCTGATCGCCAAGCCGCCTGCGCCATCGATCACAAAGATAGGCCCTGAATCGCGGCACCACAGATCCTCGGTCGGGATATCCCACAACTCAACATCCGCAGACAGCTTGGCGCGCGCGCCGCTGTGATCCGCTGCCGCCGCGAGCACTGTGACAGGTTCAAACGCCGCAATCGCATTGGCGATATCTGCAATCGACTGCTGCGCCATGTCGCGGAACACAGGATCGGGATGCACCTTCCTGCTGACGGGCCATTGCATGAAGGTGCGCTGATGCGGCGCTTCCTCCGGTGGGACAAAAAATCCGGACCCGGCAACGGCAGTTTGTCCTGTGATCAGATTTGCCATGCCGAAGGCCCCGCCAGCCAGTAAGAAATTTCGCCGCTTCATCGCCGTTCCCTTCGCCGACCAAACATCCGCAAGGATCAAGCTTAACAACGCTGTGCAAACAAGAGAAGCAACATCGCGCGGCCCTGTACCGCCTCCGATAGTTGCCGGAGGCGTGCGGTTTTGAGGGGGGCGCTTATCAGATCCGCGCCACACCTGCCCACACTGCCAATCGGATCGGTTGTCTGCCTTTCCCATGGGGCACCCCGCAGTGGCGGCGAAAAGGCGCCTTTTGATCGGAATCCGCCCTTTCGCCACCTCCCGGCGCTGCTTATAAGACATAAAGCCCGCGCTCAGCAGAGTCGCGGGACAGGTGGCAGTTTTACAGGGTCCTAATACATGTCGATCTTTGGAAGTCTTGGCGGGTTGTTCACGTCTGATATGGCAATTGACCTCGGCACGGCGAACACGCTCGTCTATGTCAAGGGTCGCGGTGTCATCCTGTCGGAACCCTCCGTTGTCGCCTATCATGTGAAGGACGGCGTGAAAAAAGTGCTCGCAGTTGGCGAGGATGCCAAGCTGATGCTGGGCCGCACCCCCGGCTCCATCGAGGCGATCCGCCCGATGCGCGAAGGGGTGATTGCCGATTTTGACACCGCCGAAGAGATGATCAAGCATTTCATCCGCAAGGTGCACAAACGCTCCACCTTCTCCAAGCCCAAGATCATCGTCTGCGTCCCGCATGGCGCAACCCCGGTTGAAAAACGCGCGATCCGCCAGTCGGTGCTCTCCGCAGGCGCCCGCCGCGCCGGGCTGATCGCCGAGCCGATCGCCGCCGCCATTGGTGCCGGGATGCCGATCACCGATCCCACCGGCAACATGGTCGTGGACATCGGCGGCGGCACCACCGAGGTTGCGGTTCTGTCGCTGGGCGACATCGTCTATGCGCGCTCGGTCCGCGTTGGTGGCGACCGGATGGATGAGGCGATCATCAACTACCTGCGCCGTCAGCAGAACCTTCTGGTGGGCGAGGCCACGGCCGAACGCATCAAGACCTCCATCGGTACCGCCCGGATGCCCGACGACGGCCGCGGCCAGTCGATGCAGATCCGCGGCCGCGACCTGCTGAACGGCGTGCCGAAGGAAATCGAGATTTCGCAGGCCCAGGTCGCCGAAGCGCTGGCCGAACCCGTGCAGCAGATCTGCGAAGCGGTGATGACCGCGCTGGAAACCACACCGCCGGATCTGGCGGCGGATATCGTGGATCGCGGCGTGATGCTGACCGGCGGCGGCGCGCTGCTGGGCGATCTGGATCTGGCTCTGCGCGAACAGACCGGTCTGGCGGTCTCCATCGCCGATGAAAGCCTGAACTGCGTGGCGCTTGGCACCGGCAAGGCGCTGGAATACGAAAAACAGCTGGCACATGCCATTGATTACGACAGCTGAGCGGTCCGGCCATCGCTAGGATGGCCGACGCCCGGCGCCGGGAAGGAATACCTTGGCCAAAGACCGGTCCCAGCGTGATGACTATACCGCCCCGCTGCGCCGCCTGCTGACCGGGGTTATCTGCCTGTGCCTGCTGGCGATTTTCCTGATCTGGCGGATCGACAGCCCAAGGGTCGAGAGGTTTCGCGCCCAAATCGTCGATGCCGTTGTTCCCAGCATGGACTGGGCCATGGTCCCGGTTGAGGGCGCCATCAACCTGCTGCGCGATTTTCAGAGCTATCAGCGGCTTGCCGAACAGAACCGCGAACTGCGCAGCGAATTGCGCCAGATGAGCGCCTGGAAAGAAGCGGCGCTACAGCTGGAACAGGAAAACGCCCGCCTGCTGGATCTCAACAATGTGCGGCTCGACCCCCGCCTGACCTTTGTCACCGGTGTGGTCATGGCCGACAGCGGCTCGCCCTTTCGCCAGTCGGTGATCCTGAACGTCGGCGCGCGTGACGGGGTGCGCGACGGCTGGGCAGCGATGGATGGCATCGGCCTTGTCGGGCGGATCTCCGGCACCGGGCAGGATACCGCGCGGGTGATCCTCCTCACCGATGCTGCCAGCTCCGTCCCCGCGCTGATCCAGCCCTCCGGGCAAAGCACGCTGGTGGCTGGCGACAACAGCCCGGCGCCGGTGATCGACTTTCTCGAAAACCCCGATCTGGTCCGCCCCGGCGACCGGGTGGTCACCTCGGGCGATGGCAAGGTGTTCCCGGCAGGTCTGCTGATCGGGCAGGTCACGCAGGACCGTTTTGGCCGCCTGCGGGTGCGCCTTTCGGCCGATTACGAGCGGCTGGAATTCCTGCGGGTGCTGCGCCATCACGGATCTGAGGTGATCAAGGATCCCGGCGGGCTGGTGGTTCCGGCACCGGGCATCAATATTCCGCAACCCCGGCCCGAGGGGCTGGGCGATGGGGCGGCGGCGGAGGCCGGAGATGGCCAATAACGCCCCGGCGCGGATCTGGCTCATGCGCGCGGCCTTTCCGGCGCTGGCCCTCGTGATCATGTTCTTTCACCTGCTGCCGCTGGATACGCTGCCCTCTCGCTGGGCGCCGCCGGATCTGATGCTGGCGCTGGTCCTGGCCTGGTCGCTGCGGCGTCCCGACTATGTGCCGACGCTGCTGATTGCCCTCACCTTCCTGCTGGCCGATCTGCTGTTCCAGCGGCCACCGGGCCTGATGGCGCTATTGGTGGTTCTGGCCTCCAGCTTTCTGAAATCACAGGTTCAGCCGCACCGTGAAACCGCCTTTCTCGGCGAATGGTTCACGGTGGCGGTGACCGTCACCGCCGTGACCCTGCTCAACCGGCTGATCCTGGCGATTCTGGGGGTGGTGCAGCCGTCGCTGGGGTTGATTCTGATCCAGATGGTGGCAACATTGCTGATCTATCCGCTGGTCGCGCTGGCCAGCCAAAGCCTGCTGGGGGTGCGCAAACTCTCCCCCGCCGAGGCAGAAGCCCTGGGAAGCCGCTGATGAAACGCAACGTCAAGGATGTCGAGGCCTCACATCGCAAACTCAGCCGTCGCGCCCTGCTCTTGGGCGGGTTGCAGCTGGCCTTTGCCGGGGGTCTGGCGATGCGGATGCGTCACCTTCAGGTCGATCAGGCTGACCAGTTCCGCCTCTTGGCCGAGGAAAACCGCATCAACCTGCGCCTGATCCCCCCGGCACGGGGGCAGATCTACGACCGCAACGGCACAATTCTGGCGCAGAACGCGCAGTCCTACCGGATCACCGTGGTGCCCGAGGATGCCGGCGATGTGGGCGACGTCATCGACAAACTGTCGCGACTGCTGACGCTGGACCCCGAAGACATCGAACGCGCCATGGCTGAAATGCGCCGCTCGCCACCGTTCCTGCCAATCACCCTGGCCGATCAGATCAGCTGGGACGACATCTCCAAGGTTGCGGTCAACGCCCCCGCCCTGCCCGGCATCACGCCCGAGGTCGGCCTCACGCGGGTCTATCCGCAGCATGAGGATTTTGCCCATGTGATCGGCTACGTCGGGCCGGTCTCGGATTATGACCTCAGCAAGATGGAAGACCCAGAACCGGTGCTGATGATCCCGCGCTTTCAGATCGGCAAGGTCGGGTTCGAGGCCAAGCGCGAGGATGTGCTGCGCGGCAAGGCCGGCGCCAAACGTGTCGAGGTCAACGCCACCGGTCGCGTCATGCGCGAGCTGGATCGCCGCGAAGGCGAGGCCGGCGCCGACATGCAGCTGACCGTCGATGCCGATCTGCAAAACTACACCCAGGCGCGGCTTGGCCTCGAGAGCGCCAGCGCCGTGGTCATCGACTGCGAAAACGGTGATGTGCGCGCCATTGCCTCTTCGCCCAGCTTTGATCCCAACCTCTTTGTGCGGGGTATCTCGGTAGCCGACTACCGGATGCTGACCGAAGACCCCTATCGCCCGCTGGCCAATAAATCCGTTCAGGGCACCTATCCGCCCGGATCGACCTTCAAGATGATCACCGCCCTTGCCGCGCTGGAAGAAGGCCTGATCGGCACCGAAGATACCGTCTGGTGCCCCGGCCATCTGGAGGTCTCGGGCCGCCGCTTCCACTGCTGGAAACGCGCAGGCCATGGCCATGTCGATCTCAATACATCGCTCAAAAGCTCCTGCGACGTCTATTACTACGATCTCGCCATCAAGGTCGGCATCGACAAGATTTCCGCCATGGCAAAACGCTTTGGCCTTGGCGTGCGCCATGATCTGCCAATGTCCGCCGTGGCCAAGGGGATCGCCCCCAACAAGGAATGGAAATCAAAGACCTACGGTCAGGACTGGCTGGTTGGTGACACCGTGAACTCCTCTATCGGGCAGGGCTATCTTCTGGCTTCGCCCATGCAGCTGGCGGTGATGACCGCACGTCTGGCCACCGGGCGTTCGGTGACGCCGCGCCTGCTGAAATCCATCGACGGGGTGGAACAGCCCAGCGGCGCCGGAGAGCCGATTGGCGTCAACGAGAACAATCTGCGCACGATCCGCCGGGGCATGTATTCGGTCAGCAACGAACGGCGCGGCACCGGCTACGGCTCCCGGATCATCGCCGAGGGCATGCGCATGGCGGGCAAGAGTGGCACCAGTCAGGTCCGCAATATCACCGCCGCAGAGCGCGCCGCCGGGGTGATCCGCAACGAGGACCTGCCCTGGGAACGGCGCGACCATGCTCTGTTTGTCAGCTACGCGCCCCATGACAACCCGAAATTCGCCGTTGCGGTGGTGGTGGAACATGGCGGTGGCGGCTCCAAGGCGGCGGCGCCGATCGCCCGCGACGTGCTGCTACAGGCGCTCTACAATGGCACGCCACCGCTTGAGGCCTACCCCAAGAAGGACCGCAGCCGTATCGAAGCCCAGCAGGACCGTCTGGAACGTGAACGCATCCAGCGCACCAGCCGCAACAGCGACAGTGGTCAGGCCTGAGATGGGCCTGCGTGAACAGGGGCAGACAGCGACAAGAGGACAGCCATGAGCTATCTTGCCAATAACGCGCAATCGGTGCCGACCGGCCTGCGCAAGATCCTCTATCTCAACTGGCCCTTGACCCTGCTTCTGGCCAGCGTAGCCAGCGTCGGTTTTCTGATGCTCTATTCGGTGGCGGGCGGCAGTTTCTCCCCCTGGGTGGAACCGCAGGTCAAACGCTTCCTGCTTGGGCTTTCGGTGATGCTGGTGGTGGCCATGATCCCGATCTGGTTCTGGCGCAATATCTCGGTACTGGCCTATCTGGTCTCGGTGCTCTTGCTGGTGGCGGTGGAATTCTTCGGCACCGTTGGCATGGGGGCACAGCGCTGGATCGACATTGGCTTTATGCGGCTACAGCCATCGGAGCTGATGAAGATCACGCTGGTGATGCTGCTGGCCGCTTATTACGACTGGCTGCCACCGGAGCGCTGTTCACGGCCGCAATGGGTGATCCTGCCGGTGATCCTGATCCTGCTGCCCACCTTTCTGGTGCTGCGCCAGCCCGATCTTGGCACCTCCATCCTGCTGATGGCCGCGGGAGGGGGCGTGATGTTCCTTGCCGGTGTGCACTGGGCCTATTTTGCCGCCGTCATCGGCGCCGCAGTGGGTCTTGTCGCGGCCGTGTTCAAAAGCCGGGGCACCGACTGGCAGCTGCTGAAAGACTATCAGTTCCGCCGCATCGACACCTTTCTCGATCCCTCGCAGGATCCGCTCGGTGCCGGCTACCACATCACCCAGTCGAAGATTGCGCTGGGGTCCGGCGGCTGGTCCGGCCGCGGTTTCATGCAGGGCACCCAGTCACGGCTGAACTTTCTGCCCGAGAAACACACCGATTTCATCTTCACCACCCTGGCCGAAGAATTCGGGTTTATCGGCGGGTTCACCCTGCTGTTCATCTACATGCTGGTGATCCTGTTCTGCATTGCCACGGCGCTTGCCACCAGGGACCGGTTTTCCTCTTTGGTCACGCTGGGCGTCGCCATCACATTTTTCCTGTTCTTTGCGGTGAATATGTCGATGGTGATGGGGCTGGCACCCGTGGTCGGCGTGCCGCTGCCGATGGTCTCCTACGGGGGGTCGGCGATGCTGGTGCTACTGGCCGCCTTTGGTCTGGTGCAAAGCGCCAATATCCACCGCCCGCGATAGCCGTCGGCTAGAGCGCTGCCAGCAAGACCCGCGTCAGCGCGCTGTCCGCATCGCGCTGATGGAGAAGCACGCCCAGCCGCCGTTCCGCATCATCAAAGGGCGTGAACCGCAGCCCGCCATATCGTCCCACCCCCTCCCAAAGCGGCACAACCGCCTGCGCAGTGCCCTCTGCCACCATCTGGGCAATCAGTTCCAGCGCATCCAGTTCCGCCAGGATCTCCGGCGCCTCGACCCTCTGCGTCAGCGCCTGCCAGCAGCGCGCGCCACCCCAGGCGTCCCGGCTGTAGATCAGATAGGGCAGCGGCTCTTCAGCGGCCTTCTCAGCCTGCAACAGCCCGATGGGTTGCCGGGCAATCTCGGTGAACACATAGGATTTTGGCAGCAGAAAGGGCGGTTCGATCAACAGGGCTGCATCGACCTGCCCCTGTTCCATCGCCGCATAAAGCCCCTCAGAGGTGCCGGGCACCAGCTGCAACGCAACCTCCGGCGCGGCGGCTCTCAGATGCCGCAGGATCGCGCCCGCGTAATCTCCCATCGCCGTCGATACCGCGCCCAGCCGCAACCGCCCGGTCAGCGCGGCGCCGCGCAACTCTCCCCGCAACTCGGCCTCTGCCCGCAGCATGTCACGCATCCGTGGCAGCAGCCGACGACACTCCGCCGTTGGCTGCATGACCCGGCCCGCCCGGCACAGCAGCGCCACGCCCACATCAGCCTCCAATGCGGCAATCCGCTGCGAGATGGCCGAGGCGGTGATCCCCTCACGCCGCGCCGCCGCCGCAAGGGAGCCTTCTTCAATCGTGGCAATCAGGCTGGTGAGAAATCGTGTATCCATAGTTATCCTTATGTCTGAACATAGAAAAACAAGCTACCCTTTGCACGCCTCACCGCCTATCCCCTTAGGCACAGAGTTAAGGGAGCACAGAGATGAGCATTTTTCACCTCGCCTATCACGTGGATGATCTCGACAGGGCACGCGGCTTTTACGGGGATCTGCTGGGCTGTCAGGAAGGGCGCAGCACCGACACCTGGGTCGATTTCAACTTCTTCGGCCATCAGATTTCGCTGCACCTCGGGCCAGTTTTTGCCACTGCCAAGACCGGCAGGGTCGGCGAACACATGGTGCCGATGCCCCACCTCGGGGTGATCCTGCCGCAGGGTGACTGGCGCGCGCTGGCTGACCGGCTGGAGGCGGCGGGTGTTGACTTCACCATCGCCCCCACCACCCGGTTTGCGGGCGAGCCGGGAGAGCAAAGCACGATGTTCTTTCATGATCCCGCAGGCAATCCGATCGAAATCAAGGGATTTGCCGATATGGACGGGGTGTTTGCCACATGATCAACGTCCAGTTCGCCGCCCTGCCCGAACGCTGGGCCAGCTATCAGGCACCTTTGCGCGCCGCCTTTGCCGAGGCCGGGCTGGAGGTTGAGCTGCGCCTCGATCACGCGCCGGGAGAGGTCGATTACGTAGTCTATGCCCCCAATTCCGACCTTCAGGACTTTACCCCCTATACCCGCTGCAAGGCGGTGCTGAGCCTCTGGGCCGGGGTGGAAAAGATCGTCGGCAACCAGACCCTCAAGATGCCGCTCTGCCGGATGGTGGATCCGGGGCTGACCGCAGGCATGGTGGAATGGGTCACCGGCCATGTGCTGCGCTATCACCTTGGCATCGACCGCACGATCCGCACGCAGGACAGATGGGACCCCGTGGTGCCGCCGCTGGCCGAGGAACGGCCGGTCACCGTGCTGGGCCTTGGCGCATTGGGGCAGGCCTGCGCGCAGATGCTGGCAAAGCTGGGCTTCCCGGTCACCGGCTGGTCGCGATCCGAAAAATCCATCGACGGCATCACCTGCCGCCACGGCGAGGCCGGGCTGCACGCAGCGCTCAGCGCCGCCGAAATCGTGATCCTGCTGCTGCCCGATACACCGGCCACCGAGAATACGCTGAACCGTGACACGCTCGCCCTGCTGCCCCGTGGCGCGCGGATCATCAACCCCGGACGCGGCCCGCTCGTTGACGATGATGCCCTGCTGGCCGCGCTCGACAGTGGTCAGGTCGGCCATGCCACGCTGGATGTCTTCCGGGTGGAGCCGCTGCCGCTGGATCATCCCTATTGGACCCATCCCAATGTGACCGTGACGCCCCATATCGCGGCCGAAACCCGCGCCATCACTGCCGCACGGGTGATTGCCGAAAACATCCGCCTGGGCGAGGCCGGACAGCCCTTGCGCCATCAGGTGGACCGCAATCTGGGCTATTGATCACCCAGGTGGGCGGCAGATCTTAACATCCAGCAAACCTGCCGCCCGCCCCGCTCAGGATCGTTTCAGACCCTTGCGCTAGTCTCTCGGGCAATCGCGATTGCAGGATCCGGGTCTGGCACCCCGGCTCCGACCAGGAACCGGGCCTCAGTGTGTGAGGCTGTGCAGAGAATTTGAGCACGCGGGCCATCAACCCGCCCCTCTCCGCCCCCGTGGCGGCGCCGTCCACTTTATGCCGCAACCGCCCGGTTGCAGAACAAGTCCCCAGTTCCAAGACTGGCAGATCAGCACGGCAGCATCCCCCGGACGACCACAGGTCGCGCCGGTGATGACCCGTGTTTGGACAACAGCCACCCCGACGCACCATGCCGGGCCACGTTTTCACAGCACCGATCATCATCGAAATTTCCAAATAGTGCAGCCCCAATCCGCCCCCGGCCATGTCCCCGCAAAACCACGATCAGCGCGACGTCGGGTCTGCTCAGCCCCGTCCAGACCGGCTTAGCGCCATAATGGCTGGCCAAATGCGAGAAACTTGCGCTACGGTTCTTCAAAAAACATAAAAACAGGGACGGAACTAGATGAACAATCGCTTAAGGAAGATCACCATCGTTGGCGGCGGCACGGCGGGGTGGATGACGGCGCTGATCCTGGAGACGGAATTCTCCCGCACCTCGGCACCAAAGGACTGCCCGCGGATCTGCCTGATCGAAAGCCCAAATATCGCCACGGTCGGCGTCGGAGAGGCAACGGTGCCACGGATGCCAAAGACGCTTCGTCAGGCGGGCATATCCGAACGCAATTTCTTCCGCGAAACCAACGCCTCCTTCAAGCTCGGTGTGAAATTCTGCAACTGGAACAAGGACCCGAAGGGCAATCGCATCGACTATGTGAACCCCTTTGCCCATGGTCAGCTGCTGGAGGGGCTGGAGGCCGCGGAATATTTCCTGCGCTTTGGCAACGGCGACCGGGATTTCACCCAGTCCATCGCGCCACATGATGATCTGGGCCGCCTGTGCAAGGGTGCGCGCCCCTTGGGTCAACCGGAGTTCGAACAGCGGTTTGGCTATGCCTATCATCTGGACGCGGTGAAATTTGCAGGCATGCTCACCAGGGTCTGCACCAAACGCGGTGTTGAGCATATTCAGGACGAGGTGACATCGGTCGAACTGGATGAACAGGGCAATGTCAGCCACCTGATGCTGGAACAGCGCGGCCGCCACGATATCGAAATGGTCATCGACTGCACCGGTTTCCGCGGGCTGATCATCAATCAGGCGCTGGGTGAGCCGTTCATGGATTATTCCGACTACCTGCCCAATGACCGCGCTATGGCCTTGCAGATTGAACATCCCGACCCGGAAAAAATCGAAAGCCTGACCCGCTCCACCGCCCTTGGGGCCGGCTGGACGTGGCGCGTGCCGCTCTACAATCGCGTGGGCACCGGCTATGTGTTCTCCTCGGCCCATCGCACCGATGATCAGGCGGCGGATGAATACCTTGAATGGCTGGGGGACAGTGGCAAAGGGGCGACGCCACGGGTGATCCCGATGCGGATCGGACGCGTGCGCAATGCCTGGGTCAAGAACTGTCTGGCCATCGGTCTGGCCGGCGGGTTTATCGAACCGCTGGAAAGCACCGCGATCCACATGATCGACCACGCCGTGCGCTGGTTTGCCGAACATCTGCCAACGCGCGAGATCGCCCCCTCCCTGCGCAGCCGATACAACCGGCAGATGGACAAGCTCTATGACGAGGTGCTGGAATTCATCTGCCTGCACTACCGGCTCGGCAACCGCACCGATGACCAATACTGGATCGACGCCCGCACGGAGATGAAGATCCCGGATCGCCTTGCCGAGAACCTTGAACTCTGGCAGCACCGCCTGCCGATGCCCCATGATATCGAATTTGCCACCCTGTTTGATTACCGGGTCTACCAGACCGTGCTTCTTGGAAAACAGGTCTATGATACCGGCTATGGCCCCGGCATCCGGGATCGTCTGCGCCCATTGAAGAAACCGATCTGGTTCCAGTGGTGGAAGGGCGCGAAGGTGGATCTGGCGAACATCCTGAAGTCAATGCCGGATCACAAAACCCTGCTGCGCGACATCCGCGGCGAACTGGACCAGCCAAGCTTTGGCATGGCGGCGGCGATGAAACCGACAGTGCCGATGCCTGGCGCCGCCCCGGTGCCCTGGGCGATCCAGAACATGCCGAGCTTCAGCGAGATTGAGAGCGGTCAGAAAGACCTGCAACTGTTCTAGGCAGGCCTGCGCCCCCTCACCGCAGATCACGGGGGCACAACCACAAACGAGAGAGGGCAGACGCATCGCACCTGCCCTCTCACATTTCAGAAAAAACCATTGTGCGGATTATTTTGCCGCCAGCCCCCGCCCCTTCAGCAACGCATCCACACCGGGCAGTCGGCCCCGGAACGCCGTGTACAGCTCCGCCGGATCGCGCGAGCCGCCGGTCGACAGGATATGCGCCTCCAGCGCCTTGGCGCGTTCGGGGTCAAAAGCACCGCCCGCCTCCTCAAATGCGGCAAAGGCATCGGCGTCCATCACCTCCGACCACATGTAGCTGTAATAGCCCGAGGAATAGCCGTCGCCCGAGAACACATGGGCGAAATGCGGGGTGGCGTGGCGCATGATGATCGCCGACGGCATCCCGATCTCGGCCAGAACCTCGGCCTGTCTGGCCATCGGATCCTTGGGCGCAGGCCCGTCGTGAAATGCCAGATCCACCAGTGCAGAGGCCACATATTCCACCGTCTGGAACCCCATATCAAAGGTCGAGGCCGCCAGCACCCGGTCGCGCATCTCCACCGGCATCGGTTTGCCGGTTTCCGCATGGGTGGCGAATTTGCCCAGAACCTCCGGCACATCCAGCCAGTGCTCATAGAGCTGCGAGGGCAGTTCGACAAAATCGCGCGCCACCGAGGTGCCGGAGATGCTCTCGTAACTCACATCCGACAACATCTGGTGCAGCGCATGGCCGAACTCGTGGAACAACGTGCGCGCATCATCATAAGATAACAGCGCCGGATCCCCCTTGGCAAAGTTGCAGACGTTGATCACAACCGGTGTCTGCACCTTGGGGAAATTCGCCTGGCTGCGCATTGCCGAACACCAGGCACCGGAGCGTTTGGAGGAGCGGGCGAAATAGTCACCAATGAACACGGCCACATGCGCGCCATTGCGGGTCACCTCCCAGGCGCGGCAATCCTCGTGATAGAGCGGCACATCAAGCGGCGTGAACTCCAACCCGAACAGCCGTGTCGCGCAGTCAAACGACGCCTCGATCATCCGGTCCAGCTGGAAATATGGCTTCAGCTCCGCCTCATCCAGATCATGCTCTGCCTTGCGCCGTTTCTCCGCGTAATAGCGCCAGTCCCAGGGCTCCAGCTCGCCGTTGATGCCATCATCCTGCATCATCTTCGTCAGCACCCAGGCATCCGCTTCCGCCTGCGCCTTGGCCGGTTCCCAGACCTGCATCAGCAGATCGCGCACTGCGGCCGGGGTCTTGGCCATCTCGGTTTCAAGCTTGTAGGCCGCGAAATTCTCATAGCCAAGCAGCTTGGCCCGCTCTTCGCGCAGGGCCAGAATTTCGGCGGCAATCTTGCGGTTGTCGCTGTCGCCGCCATTGGCACCACGCGCGGCCCAGGCCTCGAACGCCGTCTTGCGCAGGTCGCGGCGGGGCGAGAATTGCAAAAACGGAGTGATGAGCGAGCGCGACAGCGTGACCGCCGGCCCCTCCAGCCCCTTGTCCTTGCCCGCCGCGCGGGCAGCATCGACGACAAACTGCGGCAGGCCGGTCAGATCCTCTTCGCCGAGCTCCATATACCAGCTGCGTTCATCCGCCAGCAGGTTCTGGGTAAACTCGGTCCCAAGGGTCGCGAGCCGGGATTTGATCTCCTGCATACGGGTGTCATCCGCGCCTTCCAGCGCCGCACCGCCGCGCACAAATCCGCGATGGGTCAGCATCAGGACGCGCTGCTGTTCCTCGGTCAGATCCAGCGTATCGCGCTGATCCCACACCGATTTGACGCGCGCATAAAGCGCCTTGTTGGCGGTGATGGCGGAAAAATGCGCCGCCAGCTTCGGGGAAAACGCCCGCTGCAACGCTTCGCGCTCGGGGTTACTGTCCGCACCAGCCACGCTGTAGAACACTGACAAAACCTGCTCCAGCTCGCGGCAGGGGGTTTCCAGCGCCTCGATCACATTGGCAAATGTCGGCGCCTCGTCCGAGGCGGCAATGGCGTCAATCTGCGCCTTATGCGCAGCCAGCGCCTCATCCAGCGCAGGTGCAAAATCACTGTCCTTGATCTGGTCGAAGGGGGCAATTTCAAACGGCGTGTCCCAGTTGGACAGCAGCGGATTGGTCATGGCAAATCTCCTTTGTGAGGAAGCTATGCCCGCCCCTGCCCGCCGTCCAGAGGCACAGTCGAGAGAATTTCACCGATTGCCGCCGGAGCCTGCCCGCTACCGGCGCTCCTCGCGGCGACGCAGGTGTTTCTCAAACCGCCTGAGCAGCAGCGACAGGCCAATTGTCAGCGTGAGGTAAATCAGCGCCACCACATTATAGGTCTCGAAATAGCGGAAATTGCCCACCGCCGTGATCTTGCCCAGCTGGGTGACATCGGCGACCCCCAGCACAGAAACCAGCGAACTGTCCTTTACCAGTGCCACAAAATCATTGCCAAGCGGCGGCAGGATGGTGCGGATCGCCTGCGGAAACACGACAAAGCGAAAGCGGTGCCAGCGGCTGAGACCCAGCGCCTTGGCCGCCTCGATCTGGCCCGCATCCACCGATTGCAGACCGGCGCGGAACACCTCTGATATAAAGGCGGAATAGGCGATCATCAGCGCGATAATGGCCCGCCACAGCAGTGGGAAATTGCGGGTACGGATCGGGTCCAACCCGATCTGCGCGCCGATCCAGTTGCGCAGTTCCACCAGCGCTGGCGCCAGCACAAAGGCGACGTAAAGCAGCAGCACGATGATCGGGATGCCCCGCACCACCTCGATATAGAACCGCGCACCCTGCCGGATCACCAGCCAGCGCGATCCCGCAGCCAGCGCCAGCCCAAGCCCCAGAAGAGAGGCCAGGAAAAAGCTCACCAGCGTGACAAAGATCGTCAGCTGGACGCCACGCATCAGGGTGCTGAGGATATTGAGATAGAGATCATCCGAAACCACCCGCCAGATCAGCGTCGCCCCGATCAGGATCACCGCCGCCAGCCACCATGGGAAATCTTCTTTTTTGCTGTCCGCCCAACGGTTTTGCCTGCCCGGTCTTGGCTCTTGCTCGTTCATCTCTGCCCCATGATGTGGAAATCCCCGACGCTAGGGCCGGGGATTGGTCATAGTCTGCCGCCGGGTCAGCCGCCCAGCTTATACTCCAGGAACCACTTGGTGTTCAGCGCATCCAGCGTGCCATCCGCCTCCATCGAGGCAATGGCGGCGTTGATCGGCGCCACCAGATCGCTGCCCTTGGGGAAGATGAAGCCGAAATCCTCGGTCCCGAGCGGCTCGCCCACGATCTTCAGCGCCCCGTCCGAGGCCTGCACATAGCCATTGGCGGCGGTGCTGTCCGACAGCGCCAGATCCACATCGCCCGTGCGCAGCGCCTGAATCGCCGCGCCAAAGGTTTCAAACAGCTTGATCCGCGGGTTGGCCTCATCGCCGTCAAGGATATCATAGACGGTCACATAAAACGGCGTGGTGCCGGGCTGGGCCCCGGCCAGAAGATCCGCATTGGCAGCAAAACTGGCGGCATCGTCAAAGCGGCTCTCATCCCCGGCCACGATCATGCGCATCTGCGAGGTCAGATATTTGTCGGAGAAATCGACCTTTTCCTTGCGGTCGTCGCGGATGGTGATGCCGGTCATGCCCATGTCATACTGGCCATCGCTCACCGCCGGGATCATTGCGTCCCAGCTGGTGGTTTCATAGACGACTGTGATGTTGATCCGCTCGGCGATCTCCGCCATGGCGTCATATTCCCAGCCGATGGCCGTGCCGCTGGCAGGGTCGACAAATTGCAGCGGCGGATAGGCGTTCTCCACCGAGACCACCACTTCGCGCCCCTCAAGGTCCGGCAGATCCGCCGCCGTGGCAGCGGTAGACAGCAGGGCCAGGCCTGCTGCAGCGGCGATGGTTTTCACCGCGCCCTGGGTCATGTTGAATGTCATTTTGTCCTCCCCTTTGGTTTTGATTGATCAATCGCTGCGTCTGGTTCCCTCAGACCCCCTCCGCGCGCCTGCTGATGAGCGCCGCGTCAGGCTCCACGCCGGCATCGGCGCCACCGGCACAGATCGGGCAATCGGCTTGGCCGCGCAGGGTGATCTTGCGGCTTTCGGCATAAAGGCCGTCATAGATCAGCATCTCACCACGCAGCACCGCACCGGCACCGGTCAGCGCCTTCACCGCCTCGAGCGCCATCATCGCGCCGATGACACCGGGCAGCGGCCCGACCACCCCGGCCTCGGAACAGCTGGGCGCCAGCCCGGCCGCAGGTGCTTCGGGAAAGATGCACTGATAGCAGGGGCCGCTGACCGAGGGCTGGAACAGCGAGATCTGCCCCTCCCACTGCGACAGCGCGCCTGAAATCAACGGCTTGCCCAGCGCCACCGCCGTGCGATTGGCCAGATAGCGGGTTTCGAAGTTGTCGGTGCCGTCGAGAATCAGATCGTAATCGGCAAAAAGATCCGCCGCGATCTCGGCATCCAGGCGGCGATGATAGGGGCGCACCTCCACATAGGGGTTCTGCGCCACCATCGCGGCCTGCGCCGAAAACACCTTGGGCCGCCCGATATCATCATCGCGGTGAATGACCTGCCGTTGCAGATTGGCGTTCTCCACCAGATCATCGTCGATAACGCCGATTGTGCCGACGCCAGCGGCGGCCAGATATTGCAGCGCAGGCGCGCCCAGACCACCGGCTCCGATCACCAGCACGCGGGCGTTGCGCAGTTTTTTCTGCCCGGGGCCACCGAGCTCGCGCAGGACAATATGGCGGGCGTAGCGCTCCAGCTCTGTCTCGGAGAATTTCTGCGACCGGGGCGGGGTCGCCTCACTGTCGGCCGCCTCCGGCCGCGCCCGATTGCGCAGGACACGCAGCCCCTGACGGTAGCCCAGCACCAGCGCCACGGCCCCCGCCAGCATCAGCCAGGGGGCGGCGGTTTCCCCGGTGGCCAGCCGCAGCGGCGCGGTCGCAGGCAGGGTCAGATGCAGCGTCAGGATCGCACCATAGAGCAATGCCAACAGGCTGAACCGCAAACGGCGTCCCAGCCCCAGGAATTGGCCGCCCCACCAGATCAATGCTGCAAGGACAAGGATCGACAGCATCAGCCCTGCCCCGTCGAGCCGAAACCGCCAGACCCGCGCGGCGTCTCATCCAGCGTTTCGACCAGCTGGAACTCCGCCCGCAGCACCGGTGCCACCACCATCTGCGCAATGCGGTCCCCATGGGCGATGTCAAACGCGGCCTCGCCGGCATTCATCACAATCACCCCAAGCGGACCACGATAGTCGCTGTCGATGGTTCCGGGGGTATTGGGCAGGGTGATGCCATGTTTCAGCGCCAGACCCGAGCGCGGGCGGATCTGCACCTCATAGCCCTCGGGGATCGCCAGCCGCAGGCCCGTGGGCACCAGCGCGCGGGCACCGGGGGCAAGCGTCAGGCTGGCGCGATCCGGCAGATTGGCGCGCAGATCGGCGCCTGCCGCGCCGCTGGTCTGATAGGCGGGCAGCGGCACCTCCCGGTCTGCGCCTTCGTCATATGTGATACGGATATCGACCATTCTGTGCCTGATCCCTCTTGGTTTCGTCCTGTGCGGCTCTGTTCAGCCCGTCTCCGCCAGCGCCTGTGCAATGCGGTCGGCCAGCTTGCGGGCAACCGCGTCCTTGTCCATGCGCGGCCAGCTTTCGGCGCCTGCATCGGAGATCAGGATCACCGCGTTCTCACGGCCGCCCATGATACCGGTTGCCGGGGAGACGTCATTGGCGACAATCCAGTCGCAGCCCTTGCGCAGGCGTTTGGCGGTGGCATTGTCAACCACATCATTGGTCTCGGCCGCAAAGCCGACGACAAGTCCCGGTCGCCCCTGCTCCAGCCGCGACACGGTCTTGAGAATGTCGGGGTTCTCGGCAAATTCCATCACCGGCAGCCCATCCTTGGATTTCTTCAGCTTGCGATCCGATGCGCTGGTCACACGCCAGTCGGCGACCGCCGCGGCAAAGACACCGGCATCTGCGGGCAGCGCCGCTGACACCGCCTCGGCCATCTCCCGCGCGGTCTCAACGGCCACCACTTCGACGCCATCGGGCGGCGCAACGCTGGCCGGGCC
Source organism: Phaeobacter sp. JH204B (assembly GCF_048055755.1). Taxonomy (NCBI): domain Bacteria; kingdom Pseudomonadati; phylum Pseudomonadota; class Alphaproteobacteria; order Rhodobacterales; family Roseobacteraceae; genus Phaeobacter; species Phaeobacter sp. JH204B. The sequence goes on along the minus strand of NZ_JAYMXF010000020.1, from coordinate 212,774 downwards.
CGTGATGAAGACCACTTCAGCACCCAGATCGCGCAGAGCACGGGCCAGCGCTGTCCCCTGCGCGCCCGACGATCGGTTGGCGATGTAGCGCACCGGGTCGATCGGCTCATGCGTCGGGCCGGAGGTCACGACGATGCGCCGCCCCTTGAGCGGTCCATCGGACAGTTTCGCGGCAATGGCGGCAACAATGGCGTCCGGTTCCGCCAGACGGCCGGGACCAAATTCGCCGCAGGCCATGCCGCCCTCATCCGGCCCGACGCAGGACACACCATCCGCCATCAGGCTTGCCAGATTTCGCTGGGTCGCGGGGTGCTGCCACATGCGCACATTCATCGCAGGAGCCAGCAGCACCGGAGTATCTGTGGCCAGCAGCAGGGTTGAGGCCAGGTCATTGGCGTGACCATGGGCCATCTTCGCCATCAGATCCGCCGTGGCCGGGGCCACCACCAGTAGATCCGCACTGCGCGACAGCTGGATATGACCCATCTCCGCCTCGGCGGTAAGGTCAAAGAGATCGCGGTGCACCGCCTGCCCGGCCAGCGCCGAAACGGACAGCGGAGTTACAAATTCCTCGCCCGCCTTGGTCAGGACCGGCACCACCTCGGCGCCCTGATCCTGCAGGCGGCGGATCAGCTCCAGCGATTTATAGGCGGCAATCCCGCCACCGATGATCAGGAGAATACGTTTGTTCGCCAGCATTTGCCTATCCTTGCCGCAGATCCCGGCAAACTCTACTGCGCCCTGTCGCCAGTGTGAAACGGTTTTCCGCGGGGGGTCTGCCGCAGCGCGCGCGTGCCCCTCACTGGAAGGCCAGACAGGGATCGGCGCGCGGGATTGGATCTGCCTCCATCACCACATCAAACGCCCCCTCGATCTGCCCGCCCTCGGACTGGCCCAGAGCGGTGATCTTCAGCGCCGGGCGCGCCTGCCGCAAGGCCAGCGGCGCGCCACGATCCAGCCGGGCATGCCCATTGCCGGTCACCACCACGACCGGCCCCGGATTCTGGCCGCCAGATTGCCTGACCGGGTCTGCGGCGGCGTGATCCAGCGCCGCAACAACAGCGCGTGCCAGCACCGCATCGCGCAGCCGCTGAAGCTCAACCAGAACCGGCAGCATCTCGCCCGGCATCGCATTGCAATGGCTGGCCAGCTGATCGGCTTTACGCGCCGCCTGCTCTGCCTCATCCAGCGGGGTGGTGAGCCCATAGGCCACCGCATCAGGACCAAAGACCCCCGCCACGCCCTGTTCCATCGCGCGGCGGGTTCCCGTTCGCGGCACCAGCGCGCCGAACTGCGCCGCCCCGTGACTGGCGGCAAAGACCGGTTGATAAAGCGCGAACTCAGGCCAGCCGGACTGCGTCCAGTCGAGCGTCTCTGCCAGTGCCGGACCATCCTGCAACAGATCCGGTGTCAGCGCTGCCGCCTGCGTCGCCGTGATCATCTCCCAGACCACAGCGGCGGGCTGGAGCGCGGTGATGATCTCTGCCTGCACCGCGTGATGGGCGGGGTTGTCGTGGATCTCGCCCAGAAACACCACGTCAGCCCCGGCCAGAACCGGCAGCACCTCCGCCACCGAGCTGGCCAGCACCGCAGGCGGGCGGACCTGTCCACTGTGTTCGTCCGCGCGGGCCGTGCCGGTCATGACGGCAGCCGCGACAAGAACGCCGACGGCGATCGGTCGCCATGCCGCCGCGCAGATGCAAAAGGCGCGCCCGAAGTCGGACACGCCTTTGATCATGATAGGTATGTGAGATGTCATAGGAGGAAGTTCTGAACTTCCCGTGAGCAGGTTTCAAGCGATTTGCGCATCTTCTGAAAGGCGCCCGCCTCGAGCTGGCGGACACGCTCCTTGGACAGGCCCAGCTCCGTGCCGAGGCTCTCCAACGTGCGCGGCTTGTCCCGCAGCTTGCGTTCGGTGATGATGAAGCGTTCGCGGTCGTTCAGGGCCTGCATCGCCTCCACCAGCCAGATCCTGAGCTGCCTGGTGTCATGGCTTTCCTCGACCAGCTCGGCGGCCTGGGCGCTGTCGTCCTCCAGCGCTTCGATCCATTCGCGGCCCTCTTCCTCGGCCGATTGCACCGCATTCAGCGAGAAATCCGCCCCGGCCAGCCGCCCGTCCATCATCTGCACATCGCGCAGCGGCACACCGATTTCGGTGGCGATCTTCTGATGCAGCTGGTGCTGATCCAGCTGGGTGCCCTCGGACTGGGCCTGACGCTCCAGCTGGGCCTGCACCCGACGCATATTGAAAAACAGCGACTTCTGCGCCGAGGTCGACCCGGTCCGCACCATCGACCAGTTGCGCATCACATAGTCCTGAATCGACGCCTTGATCCACCAGACCGCATAGGTCGAAAAGCGCACCCCACGGTCAGGGTCGAATTTATCGGCCGCCTTCATCAGGCCCAGCCCGGCCTCCTGAATGAGATCATTCATCGGCGCGCCGTAGCGGCGGAATTTGGAGGCCATGGAGATCGCCAGTCGCATATAGGCATTGATCAGCCGATGCAGCGCCTGCACGTCCCGCTCATCCCGCCAGGCGTAGGCCAGTCGCAATTCGGTCTCAGCGTCCAGCAATTCCGCCTTCATTGCCCGCTTGGGCAACGGGTTTTCGATCATGGTATCAAGAGCCATTTTTCTTCCCCGTAGATGAATTTTGATCTGAATACGGGCGATGCGCCCTCTTGGATCACTTCAGTCTTGGTAAATTCCCGAAAATCAGGCTCGGGACTGTCGTCTCGGCCGCCAGCGTGGTTGGACAGGCGCGAAATGCGCCGCCACAGCGGGCCGGTCCGGGTGCAATCAACCTCTGAAATCAGCGCCATCTCTGCGGGCCTGACGCGCGCCCGTGGTCAACACATCTTGTGTTGCGCCGCACCCGTGGCTACCCAGTCACGCAACACTCGATAGCTTCAGGGTAATAAAAGTGCCGACTAAAGTCACATTCATTCTGGGCGGTGCGGCATCGGGCAAATCGGCCTATGCCGAGGAAATCTGCCTAAACTCAGGGAAAGACAGGGTTTATCTGGCCACTTCACAAGTGTTTGACGAGGAGATGCGGGCCAAGGTGGACCGCCATCTGCATCAGCGCGGCGCCGGCTGGACCACCCATGAGGCGCCACGGGACCTCGCGCCGGTGCTCGACTCGCTGCGCGCCGACCAGATCTGCCTGCTGGACTGCGCCACCATGTGGCTCAGCAATCAGATGCTGGCGGAGGCGGATCTGATTGTTGAGCAGGCAGCGCTGATGGCCGCCTTGCAGCGCTGCGCCGCCGAGGTGGTGGTGGTGTCAAACGAGGTGGGCCATGGCATCGTCCCCGACAATGCGCTGGCCCGGCAGTTCCGCGAGGCGCAGGGCCGGCTGAATATCGCATTGGCCGGGGTGGCCGACCGGGCTGTGCTGGTCACCGCCGGGCTGCCGCAGGTGCTGAAAGGAACGCTATGAGCAACGATGCGATCACGAGACTGTTTCTGGTCCGTCACGGCCCGACCCATGCCAAATCCATGGTTGGCTGGTCCGATCTGCCCGCCGATCTCTCCGATACCGCCGCGCTAGACCGGCTGCACGGGTACCTGCCCCCCGAGGCGCTGGTGGTGTCCTCCGACCTCAGCCGGGCCCGCGATACGGCGACGGCCATCGGGCGCGACCGGCAGCGGCTGGCGGACCAGCCGGCGCTGCGCGAAATCCATTTCGGCGCCTGGGAGTTGCGCAGCTGGCGCGAGATTGATGCCGAAGACCCCGAGCGTATCCGCGCCTATTGGGAAACCCCCGGCGATGTGGCCCCGCCCGGCGGCGAGAGCTGGAATCAGGTCTGCGCGCGGGTAAACGCAGCCATCGATGGTCTGATCGAGGCGCATCGCGGCCGGGATCTGGTGGTGGTTGGCCATTTCGGCCAGATCCTGACGCAGATCCAGCGCGCCGAGCAGCTGACCGCCGAGGAGGCCTTTTCGCATCGGATCGACAACCTGTCGGTCACCGAGATCACCCATCAGGGCAGCAGCCGGGATCGCGGCTGGGGGCGTGGTAGAATAAATCACATTCCGTGATGGGTTAGCGCACAAATATTCCGTTTGAGAATGACTTGAGGCGCGCTAACCTCGCGACATGACATATCAACTCTATATCGGTGATCGCAAGTATTCCAGCTGGTCGTTGCGCGGCTGGCTGATGCTAGAAAAATTCAACCTGCCTCATGAGGTCTCGCTGGTCGAGATGTTCTCGGGCACCATGGCGGAGAAGATGGCGGCACTGGCCCCGGCACGGCTGCTGCCGACGCTGCAATTGCCGGATGGCACGGTGATTGGTGAAACCGTCGCCATCGCCGAAACGCTTGCGGAACGGCACCCGGAGGCTGGCATGTGGCCGCAGGATCCGCGCCAGCGGGCAACGGCACGCTGGCTGGTGGCCGAGATGGCCTCGGGCTTTGGTGCGCTGCGCAGCGCCTGCCCGATGCAATTGGCACATATCTATCAGGGGTTTGAACCCTCTGACGCGGTGCTGGCAGATCTCAAGCGGATTGAAACACTGTTCGCCCATGCACGCGATGTGTCCGGCAGCAAGGATGGCTGGCTGTTTGGCAGCTATTCCATCGCGGATGCGTTCTATGCGCCGGTGGCGGCTCGCATCGTCGGCTTTGATCTGCCTGTTTCGGACGAGATGCGTGCCTATTGCCGCGTCACCCTGTCCGACCCGGTGCTGCGCCGCTGGCAGGACCGCATTGACGAGGTGAGCTATGCAACCGATCCCTACCCGATTGATCTGCCGCGCAAACCCTGGCAGCTGAGCTGACCTCACTGTCCCCGGCATCGCCCCGGCGTCCCCCGGCATCAGGGTGAATAAAACGTAAAACCGCAGCGGCATCGCCGGTGCGTTAACGACTCCGAAACCACGTTGGCCAAGCATCTCTCCCCACCCAAAGCGGAAAGGGGAGAGATGATTTCGCGCGCCTATACCGTTGCGTTTCAAGGCGTCGAGGCCCGCCCGGTCGAGGTGCAATGTGCGGTCGCCCCAGGTCTGCCGGCTTTCTCCATCGTCGGCCTGCCGGATAAGGCGGTCAGCGAGGCCCGCGAGCGGGTCCGATCGGCGCTGGCGACGATGTCGATTGCCCTGCCCTCGCGCCGGATCACCGTAAACCTGTCGCCTGCCGATCTGCCCAAGGAGGGCAGCCATTTTGATCTGGCGATCGCGCTGGCGCTGCTGGCGGCGATTGGGATCATCCCGCCCGAGGCGGCCTCTGAGACCATTGCCCTGGGCGAGCTGTCGCTGGATGGCAATCTGGTGCCGGTGGTGGGTGCCCTGCCTGCCGCCATGGCCGCCGCGAGCGAAGGACGGCGGCTGCTCTGCCCGAAGGCCTCGGGTGCGGAGGCGGCCTGGGTCAGCGATGCGACGGTGATCGCGGCGGGCGGTCTGGCGGATGTGGTGGCGCATTTCACCGGGCAGATGGTGATCCCCCCCGCCGCCCCCGGCGAGGTGATTGATCCCCCTGCGGGAAAGGATCTGCGCGATGTGAAGGGGCAGGAACGGGCCAAGCGCGCGCTGGAGATTGCCGCGGCTGGTCGACATCATCTCTATATGGTCGGCGCGCCGGGATCGGGGAAATCCATGCTGGCGGCGCGGCTGCCCTCGATCCTGCCGCCGCTAAGCGCGGCCGAAGCACTGGAGACCTCAATGATCCAGTCGCTTTGCGGGTTGATCGACGAAGGCGGCATTCGGCGCAGCCGCCCCTACCGCGAGCCGCATCACACCGCCTCGATGGCGGCCATTGTCGGGGGCGGGCGCAGGGCGCAGCCGGGCGAGATCAGCCTGGCGCATAATGGTGTGCTGTTTCTTGATGAGCTGCCGGAATTCAGCCGGGCAGTGCTGGAGACGCTGCGCCAGCCGTTGGAAACCGGCCATGTGAATGTGGCACGTGCAAATGCCCATGTCAGCTACCCGAGTCGGTTCATGCTGGTGGCGGCGGCCAACCCCTGCAAATGTGGCGCGCTCAGCGATGCCAATCGCGCCTGTGCAAGGGCGCCGCAGTGTTCGGCGGATTATCTCGGCCGTATCTCCGGGCCGCTGATGGACCGGTTCGATCTGCGGGTGGATGTGCCGCCGGTCGGCTTTGCCGATCTGGACCTGCCGGGTGATGGCGAAACCTCGGCGGAGGTGGCCATGCGGGTTGCCATCGCGTGGGAGGTCCAGGCCAGCCGCTACCGCCAACATCCCCAGCTGCGGCAGAATGCCGATGCCGAGGGTCAGCTGCTGGAGGAGGTGGCGACGCCCGACAGCGAAGGTCGGGCCCTGCTGTTGCAGGCGGCGGACCGGTTCGGGCTGACCGCGCGTGGCTATCACCGGGTGCTGCGCATCGCCCGCACCATCGCCGATCTGGATGGGGCGCCGGATGTCCGCCGCCCCCATATCGCCGAAGCGATCAGTTTTCGGATTGCCGCCTGAGGCGTGTTCTCACGCGAGAGCTCAGAGCTTGGCTTCGATCGCCTGCCAGATCTTCTCGGCGATATTGACGCCGTCGAAGCGTTCCAGCTCCTGAATGCCGGTCGGCGAGGTCACGTTGATCTCGGTCAGGTAGTCGCCGATCACGTCGATACCGACAAAGACCTGCCCTTTTTCGCGCAGCAATGGCCCGATGGCGGCGCAGATTTCGCGGTCGCGGTCGGTCAGGCCGATTTTCTCCGGTCGGCCGCCGACATGCATGTTGGAACGGGTTTCCCCCGCCGCAGGCACCCGGTTGATTGCGCCGACGGCTTCGCCATCGACCAGGATCACCCGTTTGTCGCCATTGCTCACATCCGGCAGGAATTTCTGCACGATCAGCGGCTCTCGGCTGAAGCCGGTGAACAGCTCATGCAGCGAGGTCAGGTTGCGGTCGTCGCGGTCCAGCCGGAACACGCCGGCACCGCCGTTGCCGTAGAGCGGCTTCAGAATGATATCGCCATGTTTTTCCTTGAACGCCTTGATCGTCTCAAGATCGCGGGCAATGGCGGTGGGCGGCGTCAGCTCCGGGAAATCCAGAACCAGCAGTTTCTCCGGGTAGTTACGCACCCAGAAGGGATCATTGACCACCAGCGTCTGACCCTTCAGCCGGTCCAACAGATGGGTCGAGGTGATATAGTGCATGTCAAAGGGCGGATCCTGCCGCAGCCAGACCACGTCGAAGTCGCTCAGGTCGACTTCGCGGCGCGGACCCAACTCCGCCGGGTGTCCGGCCACGCGCTGAACGGTCATATCATGGCCGCGCGCGGTGATGCGGCCCTCCTGATAGGCCAGCTGGTCGGGGCCATAGAAAAACAGGCTATGCCCGCGCGCCTGCGCTTCCTCCGCTAGGCGAAAACTGCTGTCGGCATTGATATCAACGTCGGTGATCGGGTCCATTTGAAAGGCGATTTTCATAATGTCAGTCCCTCATGACATGGGCAAAATGACATGGGCAAACCGCCCACGCCGAATACATGACCCAGCTTGGCGACAGGTTCAATGGCAGAGACGCTCAGCCCTGACCATAGGCGTTTTCCATCACCTCAACCCTGCCGGTGCCATCGACCACCGCCACATCCAGCCGCGACTCGGTCAGCTGCCCGGCAGGTTCGCCGGCCAGAAACCCGGCGGCGCTGGTCATCATGCGCTGCATCTGGGTGCTGTTGATGCGGGCGATCGCCTCATCGCGGCTGACGCTGTGCTTGACCTCGACAAAGATCACCATCGCCCCAAGCCGCAGGATCAGGTCGATTTCGGCGCCACCGCCGCGCCAGCGGCGCGCCGCGACTGTGTATCCCCCGCGTTCATAAAACCGGGCGACCAGCTCTTCCGCGGCGTATCCGGCGTGATGGGATCTAGATCCACGCAGCCCGCGCGCAGAGGGCCGTCCGGGCGGGGTATCTGCCCGCCCGGCCATGCTCAGCCTGCATCCTTGGCCATGTCGAGCGCCAGTTGATAGATCTTGCGGCGCGGCAGATTGTGCATTTCGGCAACGATGGAGGCGGCGTCTTTCACGGAGTTGTCCTTTAGGGCGGCGCGCAGATCGCTGTCGAGATCGCCATCGCTGACACTGGCGCCGCGCGCACGGTCCACCAGAACCACAATTTCGCCTTTCACCGGGGATTGTTCCAGCCCTTCGGCGAGGGTCAGCAGGGTATCGCGGCGCACCTCCTCGAATTTCTTGGTGATTTCACGGCAGAGCGCCGCCGGCCGGTCGCCCAATACGCCCGCCATGTCGCGCAGCGAGGCGGCAATCCGCTTGGGCGATTCGTAAAACACCAGCGTGCCGGGGACGGCGGCCAGCTCCTCCAGCCGTTTGCATCTTGCGCCACTGGCGTTGGGCAGAAAGCCTGCAAAGAAAAACGCATCCGTTGGCAGTCCGGCCAATGTCAGCGCCGCCAGCGCCGCAGAGGCGCCGGGCGCAACCGTGACCAGATGCCCGGCCTCGGCGGCGGCGCGGCTGAGATCATAGCCCGGATCGGCAATAAGCGGCATACCCGCCTCGGAGGCATAGGCCACGGACTGCCCCGCCTCCAACGCCGCCAGAAGCCGTCCGCGCGCGCCAGCGCCGCTGTGATCGTGATAGGCCACGATCTGCCGCCCATTGAGCGGAACACCGTGGATTTCCATCAGCTTACGCAGAGAACGGGTGTCCTCGGCGGCGATCATGTCGGCGGAGGCCAGCACGTCAAGCGCCCGCAAAGTGATGTCGCGCGCGGTGCCGATGGGCGTCGCGACGAAGTAGAGCCCGCATGGCAAATGGACGATCTTGTGATTCACGCTGGACCCGCCTTGTTGGTCGTTTATGATCCCTCAGGTACCAACACGGCGTACGCCGCCGGACAAGGGAGTTTCAAGTCCATTATGTTTGCTGTTTTTCAACACGCCCGCAAGGCGGCACTGACCGCTGCAACCGTTGTTTCGACGCTGGCACTGGCCGCCTGTGACACCTTGCCGACTGGCAGCGGGCCGTCGATCAACACGACCAAACCGGTTCCGGTCGCCCTGTTGGTTCCGCGTGGCTCGGCGCAGCCCGGTGACGCGCTGCTGGCCAAGAGCCTTGAAAACGCTGCCCGCATGGCGATCGCCGATCTCAACGGGGCGCAGATCGACCTGCGGATCTATGACACCGCCGGCGTACCGCAGCAGGCCGCAACCGCAGCAACCACCGCGATCAACGATGGCGCGCGGATCATTCTGGGGCCAGTCTATGCCGAGGCCGCAAATGCCGCAGGTCTGGTCGCCGCACAGCGCAACGTCAATGTGCTGGCGTTTTCCAACAACACCGCCATTGCCGGCGGCAATGTCTTCATCCTCGGGCCGACCTTTGACAATACCGCGCGACGCCTGACCAGCTATGCCAGCCGTCAGGGCAAGGGCAATATGGTGATCGTCAGCGGCAGTGACCCCGCAGGTCAGGCCGGCCGCGTGGCAATCGAACGTGCCGCCGCCGGGACCGGGGCAAATATCAACGGCTCCGTCAGCTATGAGCTGTCGCAGCAGGGCGTGATCAACGCGATCCCGACGATCCGGTCAACCGTCGCCAGCAGCGGCGCGCAGTCGGTGTTCCTGACGGCAAATACCGCAGGCGCCCTGCCCCTGCTGACGCAGCTGATGCCCGAAGCCGGTGTCGATCCTGCGGTAACGCAGTATATCGGCCTCACCCGCTGGGATATCCCGGCACAGACGCTGGCCCTGCCGGGTGTGCAGGGTGGCTGGTTCGCAATGCCCGACACCAACCGGTCGCAGCAGTTCCGCAGCCGCTATCAGGCCAGCTATGGCGCCGCGCCGCATCCGATCGGTGGTCTGGCCTATGATGGGATTGCCGCAATCGGTGCGCTGGTGAGTGCCGGCAAATCCGACGCGCTGACCGGCGCGGCACTGACCCGTGGCAATGGGTTCCAGGGCACCGGTGGTATCTTCCGCCTGCGCCCAGATGGCACCAATGAACGCGGCCTTGCGGTTGCGACAATCCAAGAACAGAAGGTTGTGGTTATTGACCCAGCTCCCAGCAGCTTCGCCGGTGCCGGATTCTGATCCAGCGCTGCCGGACACCGTCCATCTGCCACCCTTGCTGGGGCCGCTGATCTGCGACCCCGGCAAAATTTTTGACGCCGTTGCCGTGCGCGCCGCCATCACCGCCCTGTCGCGGGATTGCTCGGCGGCGGAGCTGCGCGCTGGCGTTGTGAAAATCCTGCGCGAGGCCAATCTGGCCGGGCGCGCCGCCATCGCCGAGGCCTTTGCCGAGGAACCCTTTGCGGCGCGGGCGCTGACCCGGTCTTATGTCTATCTGACCGATGGGCTGGTTACTGCCGCCTATTTCACCGCCACCAGCCTGCTGCATCCGCTGGCCAACCCGACCCAGGGCGAGCGGATCGCGGTGATTGCCGTTGGCGGCTATGGTCGCGGTGAAATGGCACCGCAGTCCGATGTGGATCTGCTGTTCCTCACCCCGTACAAGATCACCGCCTGGGCCGAGAGCGCGATTGAATCGATGCTCTATATCCTGTGGGATCTGCGCCTGAAGGTGGGCCATTCGAGCCGCACCATCCGTGACTGCATCCGTCTGGGGGGCGAGGATTTCACCATTCGCACCGCCATGCTGGAACAGCGGTTTCTGGATGGCGATGCCGGGCTGGCGGCTGATCTGGATCGGCGCCTCAATGCGGAGCTGTTTTCCAAGGACGCCCGCGATTTCGTCGAGGCCAAGCTGGCCGAGCGCGATGCGCGCCACCTGAAACAGGGCGAACGCTATGTGGTGGAACCCAACGTCAAGGAAGGCAAAGGCGGGCTGCGCGACCTGCAATCGCTCTATTGGATCGCCAAATACCTGTACCAGGTGCAGGATGTCGCCGAACTGGTGCCGATGGGGCTGTTCAGCCCGGAAGAGCTGGATTCCTTTGCCAAGGCGGAGAATTTCCTCTGGGCAGTGCGGGCGCATCTGCATCTGCTGACCAAACGCGCCACCGAGCAGCTGAGTTTCGACCTACAGGTCGAGGTCGCCGCCCGTATGGGCTATGAGGATCGGGCTGGTCGCCGCGCCGTCGAGGTCTTCATGCAGGAGTATTTCCGCCACGCCACCAAGGTGGGTGACGTGACCCGGATCTTTCTCACCAAACTGGAAGCCACCCATCAGAAGAGCGAGCCGCTGCTGGAGCGGATTTTCCGCCGTCGCCCGAGGGTCAAACCCGGCTATGTGGTGGTGCACAACCGGTTGGATGTCTCTGATCCCGAAGCCTTTTGCGCGGATAAGCTGAACCTGTTGCGGATCTTTGAGGAGGCGCTGCGGACGGGGATGCTGATCCACCCGGATGCCATGCGGCTGGTGACCGCCAGCCTGCATCTGGTCGACGACGAGATGCGCAACGACAAGGAAGCGCGGCGGATTTTTCTGGATCTGCTGCTGAAACACGGCAACCCGGAACGCGCGCTGCGGCGGATGAACGAACTGGGGGTGCTCAGCGCCTTTGTGCCCGAATTCGAGCCGATCGTGGCGATGATGCAGTTCAATATGTATCACTCCTACACGGTGGATGAGCACACCATTCAGGTGATCTCCAACTTTGCCGCCATCGAGCGGGGCGAGCTGGAGGACGAGCTGCCGCTGTCCTCCACCGTGATCCGCAAGGGGGTCAATCGCAAGGTGCTGATGGTCGCCATGCTGCTGCATGATATCGGCAAGGGGCGCGAGCAGGATCATTCGATCCTGGGGGCGCAGATTGCCCGGCGTGTGGCGCCCCGGCTTGGTCTCAACAAAAGCGAAAGCGAAACCGTTGAATGGCTGGTGCGCTATCACCTGCTGATGTCGGATATGGCGCAGAAACGCGATATTGCCGATCCGCGCACGGTGCGCGGCTTTGCCAAGGCGGTAAAGACGATCAAGCGGCTGGACCTGCTGCTGCTGCTGACGGTCTGCGACATTCGCGGCGTCGGGCCGGATACCTGGAACAACTGGAAGGCCGCGCTGCTGCGGGCGCTTTATAACCAGACCCGCGAGGCGCTGGAGAATGGCGTAGAGGCGCTGAACCGCGCCCATCGCGGCACCGAGGCCAAGAAGGCCCTGCGCGCCGCCCTGCCCGACTGGCCCAAGGCCGATCTGAAGATCGAGACCGCCCGCCACTATGACCCCTACTGGCAGGGCTTGCATGTGACGGCCCATATTGATTTTGCCGAGATGCTGCGCGAACTGACCGATCTGGACGACCCGGGTGGGGTGATCATCCGCCTGCACCCCGATGAGGATCGCGACGCCACCCGCGCCTGTTTCTCGATGGCCGATCACCCCGGCATCTTTGCCCGGATTGCCGGCGCGCTGGCACTGGTGGGCGCGAATGTGGTGGATGCGCGGTCCTATACCACCAAGGACGGCTATGTGACGGATGCCTTCTGGATCCAGGATTCCGAAGGTCACCCCTATGAGGCCGCCCGGCTGCCGCGTCTGCGCGAGATGATCCACAAGACCCTGAAGGGCGAGGTGATCACCGGCGAGGCGCTGAAATCGCGCGACAAGATCAAGAAGCGCGAGCGGGCGTTTAACGTGCCGACGCATATCACCTTTGATAATGATGGCTCGGAGATCTACACGATCATCGAGGTCGACACCCGCGACCGCCCCGGTCTGCTCTATGATCTGGCGCGCACACTGGCGGGGGCCAATATCTATATCGCCAATGCGATCATCGCGACCTATGGCGAGCAGGTGGTCGATGCGTTTTATGTGAAGGATATGTTCGGGTTGAAATACTACTCCGAATCCAAACAGAAATCGCTGGAGGCCAAGCTGCGCAACGCCATCGCCGAAGGGGCAAAGCGGGCCGGATCATGAAGCCGATCAAACTGCTGTCGGGCTTTCTCACCGTCGGATTCTGGACGCTGGCAAGCCGCATCCTGGGGTTTCTGCGTGAAATCCTGATCACCGCCTATATCGGGCCGGGTCCGTTGATGGATGCCTTTGTGGCCGCTTTCCGGCTGCCGAACATGTTCCGCCGCTTCTTTGCCGAGGGCGCGTTCAACGCGGCTTTTGTGCCGATGTTTGCCAAGCGACTGGAGAGCGGCGAGGATCCGCAGGGGTTTGCGCAGGAGGCGTTTAACCTGCTGGCGGTGACCGTGCTGCTGCTGGTGGGGATTGGCATGGTGTTCATGCCGGCCCTGGTCTGGGCCACCGCGGGCGGTTTTGTTGGCGATGCGCGGTTTGATCTGGCGGTGGGCTACGGGCAGATCGTCTTTCCCTATATTCTGTTCATGTCGCTGGCGGCGCTGTTTTCCGGCGTACTGAATGCCACCGGTCGGTTTGCGGCGGCGGCGGCGGCGCCTGTCTTGCTCAATATCTTTGCCTGCGCGGCCATGGTGGCGGGCGCGGTGCTGGGGGGCGAGGTGATCACCTGGCTGGTCTGGACCATTCCGGTTGCAGGGGTTGCACAGCTGGCGCTGGTGTGGATCGCCGCCAGCCGGACCGGTATCCGCCTGCGCCCCGGCCTGCCGCGCTGGACCCCGCGCATGAAGAAGCTCGTCCGTGTGGCGCTGCCGGCAGCACTGGCGATGGGGGTCACGCAGATCAATCTGGTGGTCGGCCAGCAGGTGGCCTCTGACATTGAAAACGCGGTGAGCTGGCTGTTTGTGGCAGATCGCCTCTATCAGCTGCCGCTGGGGGTGGTGGGGATTGCGATTGGCATCGTGCTGCTGCCGGATCTGTCGCGCCGTCTGCGGGCGGGGGACGATGCGGGCGGGCGCGATGCGTTTTCCCGTGCCGGGGAATTTTCGCTATTGCTGACCCTGCCCTCGACTGCGGCGTTTCTGGCGGTGCCTGTTGTGCTGGTGTCGGTCCTTTATGAGCGTGGCGCCACCGGGGCCGAGGATGTGGCCGCCATTGCGCTGGCGGTGGCGATCTATGGCGCGGGCCTGCCGGCATTTGTGCTGCAAAAGGTGCTGCAACCGCTGTTCTTTGCCCGCGAGGACACCCGTTCGCCATTTCGCTATGCGCTGGTGGCGATGGTCATCAATGCCGCTCTTGCCTTTGGTCTGAAACCCTATCTGGGCTGGATCGCCCCCGCCATCGCGGCGACGGTGGCGGGCTGGGCGATGGTCGCCTGCCTGTGGCTGGGGGCCCGCCGTATGGGAGAGGTCGCGCGCTTCGATCAGCGCTTCTATGACCGGAGCCTGCGCATCCTGGCGGCCTCCGCCATCATGGGGCTGGCGCTATTCGGCGTGGTACAGAGCTTTGGCTGGCTGTTCTACCTGCCCAGCTGGCGCTACCTCGCACTGCTGGGCCTGATCGTGCTGGGCGCGGTGGTCTATTTCGGCGTCGGCCAGATCATCGGGGCGGTGCGCCTCGGCGACCTGAAACGCTCCGTCCGCCGGGGCGGCGACACGGGGTGACAGGGGTGACGGGGGTGCGGCCGGTGCGTCGGTAGCCCCCGCCAAGTTGGGTTCTGGCAGAGGTTCGTGTTGCTGCGCATCGCGCTGATTGGTGAGGTGCGCGGCAAGAGAGCTGGGCAGAGGGGCCATCCCAACCGGCGCTGCACTCATCCGGATCAGATCTGCTCCGGGATAACGCCGCCGCTCCTGAGGGTAATTTCGGCGGCGGCCTTGGACACCGCTGCGCCGAACTGTGCAACATGCGCGTCATCAAACCTGATGCTTGGGCCTGAAATTGACACACCAGCACAGGGTTTGCCGAATTCATCAAATATCGCGCTGCCGATGCACGACATGCCTTCGTATCGCTCTTCGCTGTCAAAGGACCAGCCACGCGCGCGGATCTGCGCAAGATCCTCGAACAGGGATTTCGGGCTGGTATGGGTATTGGCCGTGAATTGCTGCAGGCCCGCTTTTGTCAGCAACTGGGTGACTTTCTCTTCTGACAGCTGTGACAGAATGGCCTTGCCGGTGCCGGAGGCATGCATGGCCGTGCGCGTGCTCGGCGGGAAGAACGCGCGGATCGGATTATGCGTTTCGACCTGCCCGATAAAGACAACCTCCGCGGCGGCGGGCACCGCCAGATTCGCAGTCTCCCCGGTCTGCTCCATAAGCAACTGCATGACGGGGCGCCCGATCTCGGCAAGGTTTCGGCGTTTCAGAAAGGACGAGCCGGTGCGAAAGGCCTCGATCCCTATGAGCCAGTCCTGGCGGTCTTCATCGAAGGTGACGAAGTTGTGCTTTTGCAGGGTCATCAGAATGCGATGGGTCGTGGCTGTGGGAACACCAACGGTCAACGACAAATCCGTCAGCGTCAGACGATCCGCGCGTGCAATAGCTGTCAGCACACCAAGGGCACGATCCAAAGACTGAAGCGTACCTGCACTGCTTTCGGTGAATTGTGACTTCGGTCTGCCACGGGACCGTTTCTGTTTTTGCACCGTCATTCCTGCCTCATATCTCGCGATGCCTCAAAGGTATCGAAGTGAAAAATATTTTCAAGACGAACAGCGGACGGGATATGAAAAATGTAAAACTCATCAATATCAGTGACTAAGTAAATATTCTTCGCCACTGAAAATCTTTTTCAAGAAAATTGCAGCGCGTCTTCCAACTGGTAATATTAACTTACCAAAGCGGAGAATCGAGTGATGTCAGATCAAAATCCAGTCTTTATTCCAGGCCCCACCAACATTCCCGAGAGGCTCTTGTCGGCGATGCATGTTCAGACGCGGGACCACCGCGCTCCGGATTTTGTCAGCACATTTGCACCGGTTCTGGAGGGCACAAAGAAAGTGTTTGGTTCGACCAATGGCAAGATCATCACCTTTCCCGCAAGCGGGACCGGTGGCTGGGAGGCCTCTGTCACAAATACCCTCAGCCCCGGCGATACGGTTCTCGTGGCGCGCTACGGCATGTTCAGCCACCGCTGGATCGACCTGTGCCAGCGTCATGGTCTGGATGTTCAGATCATCGAATGCGCCTGGGGTAGCGGTGCGCCCGCCGAGAAATTCGAAGCCGTGCTGAGCGCGGACAAGGACCATAAGATCAAGGCCGTTCTGGTCACCCACAACGAGACAGCGACCGGAGTGCGGTCGGACATCGCGGGCGTTCGCAAGGCAATGGACGCCGCCAGCCACCCGGCGATGCTGTTTGTGGATTGCGTCAGCTCGCTGGCGTCGATGGAGTTCCGCTTTGACGGTTGGGGCGTGGATATCGCGGTATCCGGGTCGCAGAAGGGCTTCATGCTGGCCACCGGCATGGCCATCCTGTGTGTCAGCCCCAAAGCGCTGGACGCAATGGCAACCGCCACATTGCCCCGTACCTTCTTTGATTTCCGCGACATGATGGCGGCCAACGCCTCAGGCGGATTTCCCTATACGCCGCCGTTGCAGCTGATTTACGGCATGGGCGAAAGCCTGAAGATGCTTTTTGAAGAGGGGCTGGAGAACGTTTACGCCCGCCACTTCCGGCTGGCGGAAGGCGTGCGCCGCGCGGTTCAGGCATGGGGGCTGAAGCTGGTCGCCCAATCGCCCGAGCTCTACTCGGACACGGTGAGCGCGATCTATGTGCCAGAGGGGTTCGACAGCAATGCGCTGACCGAGCACGCCTTTGACGCCTACGGCGTGTCCTTCGGGATTGGGCTGGGCGAGATGAACGGCAAGGCCTTTCGCATCGGCCATCTGGGCAGCCTGACCGACGTCATGGTTCTGTCCGGTCTTGCCACCATTGAGATGGCGATGGCCGATCTCGATTATCCGGTCCAACTCGGCAGCGGGGTGACTGCCGCACAGGAGTATTTCCGCAGCACCCATGCAACCGCAGCCAAAGCGGCCGCGTGATGAAGGATATCCAACCCATGTATATCCCCACCTACGAGGACATGCTGGCCGCGCATGAGCGGATCAAGCCACATATCCGCCGTACACCGGTTCGGACGTCGGATTACCTGAACGAGATCGCCGGGTGCGACCTGTTTTTCAAGTGCGAGAACTTTCAGGAGCCGGGTGCTTTCAAAGTGCGCGGTGCCTCGAACGCCGTATTCGGCCTTGATGATGACCAGGCGGCAAAGGGTGTTGCGACGCATTCCTCGGGCAACCATGCTTCCTGCCTGAGCTATGCGGCGATGTTGCGGGGCATCCCGTGCAATGTGGTCATGCCGCACACCGCGCCACAGGCCAAGAAAGACACGGTGCGCCGCTACGGCGGCAAGATCACCGAATGTGAGCCCTCCACCACCTCGCGCGAGGAGACCTTTGCCAAAGTGCAAAGCGAAACCGGCGGTGACTTCGTGCACCCCTATAACGACCCGCGCGTCATCGCTGGCCAGGGAACCTGCTCGAAGGAATTCATGGAACAGACCGGCGGCCTCGATATGGTTGTGGCCCCGATCGGTGGCGGCGGCATGATTTCGGGAACCTGCCTGACCCTGTCGACACTTGCGCCGGAAACCAAGGTGATCGCGGCCGAACCCGAACAGGCCGACGATGCGTTTCGCAGCTTCAAGGCCGGATATATCATTGCCGATGACGCACCCAAGACCATTGCGGACGGGCTGCTGGTGCCGCTCAAGGACCTGACCTGGCACTTCGTTTCGACCCATGTGTCCGAGATTTACACAGCCTCCGAGCACGACATCATTGATGCGATGAAGCTGGCCTGGAAGCACCTGCGGGTGGTCATGGAGCCATCATCGGCGGTTTCGCTCGCAACGGTTCTCAAGAACCCGGAGGCCTTCAGGGGCAAGCGCGTCGGCCTGATCATAACCGGTGGCAATGTCGACCTCGACAAGCTGCCCTGGCTGACCGCCGCCTGATCTCAATCATCTTACTGAAATCCCGACAGAGGAGCACGGACATGAAGGACATGACCAATCTCGACGCATTCGAAGTGGGCTACGACATCCCGGCCAAACCGGGCATGGATGAGGCTGACATACAGACCCCATGCCTTGTGCTGGATCTGGACGCGCTGGAGCGCAACATCAAGAAGATGGGCGACTATGCCAAGGATCACGGTATGCGCCACCGCACCCACGGCAAGATGCACAAGTCGGTCGACGTGCAGAAGCTTCAGGAAGAGCTCGGCGGCGCCTGCGGTGTCTGCTGTCAGAAGGTCTCTGAAGCTGAGGTCTTCGCCCGGGGTGGTATCAAGGATATTCTGGTATCGAACCAGGTGCGCGACGCCGCCAAGATCGACCGTCTTGCGCGTCTGCCGAAGCTGGGCGCCCGCGCGATCTGTTGTGTCGATGATATCGACAATGTGGCTGACCTTTCGGCTGCGGCCAGGACGCATGGGACCCAGATTGAATGCCTCGTCGAAATTGACTGTGGCGCAGGACGCTGTGGCGTGTCGAGCACGCGCGATGTCGTGGAAATCGCCAAGGCCATCGACGCCGCAGAAGGTCTGAAATTTGCCGGCATCCAGGCCTATCAGGGCGCGATGCAGCATCTTGACGACTATAACGAGCGCAAGGCGAAGATCGACGTTGCGGTGGCCATGGTCAGGGATGCGGTCGACACGCTGAAAACCGAAGGCCTGGAGTGTGACATCGTCGGTGGCGGTGGCACCGGATCTTATTACTTCGAGTCGAACTCGGGGGTTTACAACGAATTGCAATGTGGCTCCTACGCCTTCATGGATGCCGACTATGGCCGCATCCTCGACAAGGACGGCAAGCGCATCGACGCTGGGGAATGGGAGAACGCCTTGTTCATCCTGACCACGGTCATGAGCCACTCCAAGGCCGACAAGGCCATCGTGGATGCAGGCCTCAAGACCCAGTCCGTGGACAGTGGGTTGCCCTTTATCTACGGCCGCGACGATGTCGAATATCTCAAATGTTCGGATGAGCATGGCGTTGTCGCAGATCCCGGTGGAGCCCTGAAGGTCAACGACAAGCTCCGGCTCGTGCCCGGCCATTGTGACCCGACCTGCAACGTCCATGATTGGTATGTCGGCGTGCGGGGCGGCAAGGTCGAAACCCTCTGGCCCGTCTCCGCCCGCGGCAAAGCCTATTAACGCCAGCCCTCCTCCCACTGGCGCGCGGGGTGCGGCGTGGTGCTAGACGCCGCCCCCGCAAAATGAACTCACAAAGGAACAAGACGATGACCAACCCGACTGACACCGATGGATTGCTGATTGTCAGCGAGGAGATCTGCGCAAAAACCGTCAGCCGTGCTGATGCTTTTGACGCGGTAGAGGCTGTTTTTGGCGCCATGGCGCGCGGAGACGCTTACAATTTCCCGGTGATCCGCGAGGCGATCGGATACGCCGATGCGCTCTATGGGTTCAAATCGGGTTTTGACCGGGCGGGGAAATCTCTGGGTGTGAAATCCGGTGGCTTCTGGCCCGGCAACATGGACAAGGGGCTGACCAACCACCAGTCCACCATCTTTCTGTTTGATCCAGATACCGGTCGTCTTCAGGCGCTGGTCGGTGGCAACTACCTGACAGCAGTCCGTACCGCTGCCTCGTCATCCGTCTCAATTGCTCATCTGGCGCGACAGGACGCCAGAGTCCTTGGCATGGTGGGCGCAGGTCATCAATCCACCTTTCAGCTTCGTGCCGCTGCCGAACAGCGCGATTTCGAGAAGGTCGTCGCCTGGAACCCGCATCCCGACATGCTGCCGCGTCTGGGCGCCGTGGCTGAAGAGCTGGGTCTGGAGTTCGAAGCCGTAACGCAAGAAGAGCTGGGCGCGCAGGCGGATGTGATCATCACCATTACATCGGCGTTTGAACCGCTGTTGATGGCCGACTGGATCAAGCCCGGCACGCATATTGCCTGCATGGGCACAGACACCAAGGGCAAGATGGAAGTGGACGCGGCGCTCTTTGGCAAGGCCACCGTCTTTGCGGATGAGATCGCCCAGTCGATCACCATTGGCGAGGCGCAACATGCAATCGCATCCGGGCTGATCGACGAAGCTGACATCACACCCATCGGTGCCGTGATCAACGGCGACCATCCGGGCCGCAGCAGTGACAGTGAAATCACTGTGTTTGATGGCACCGGTGTGGGCCTTCAGGATCTGGCCGTCGCCTCGGTCGCGGCGCGGATCGCTGATGAAAGAAATCTGGCGACACGCGTCGCTTTGTAAAAGCAGCCCTCCGGTGAAGAGATCGGAGGCTCGGACGCGGAGAGTGCGGCCCAACCGGGCCACGCCGTCGAAATCGCCGGGGATGTCGGGGCCGGCAGACCGCAGGATCCGGGAAAGTCAGATGCGGGTCAAAATATGTTTGATCGCCGTTGGCTGCTGTCCCTGACCAGAGTGTTCCCTTTGGAAGCACCCGCAGAACCACGCGCACCCGGTCGGGTGCGCGCCCAATCTCGACAGGTTTCAAGATGCCTTGCGAGGCGCACAAGGCCGGGACGTGATCCCCGGCTTACCCAACCGGGTCTGCAAAAAGATCCGGACACATGTCATCAAGGAGGAAAACGACATGAAGAAAGTAGCAACAGCTCTCGCCGCAGCGGCTCTGGCCGCGGCACCGGCCTTTGCCTCAGACAAAATTCTGCTGAAAACGCCGGTCGCCTTTTCAACTGAACTGCCTGGGCTTGGCACACCGATCGTTCGCGTGTCGGAGGATCTTGCGGCCATCTCAGGTGGGGCCATCAAGATGAAGGTCTACGAGCCCGGCAAGCTGGTTCCGGCGTTTGAGATTCTTGATGCGGTGTCATCCGGCAAGATCAACTCGGGCTTTGCCACCGCTGGCTACTGGGCCGGCAAGATTCCGGCAGCGCCGTTGTTCTCGGCTGTCCCATTTGGCCCCGAAGCAGGCGAATACATGGCCTGGCTCTACTACGGCAATGGCATGGATCTGTATCAGGAGATGTACGATCAGGCCGGTTTCAACGTCAAAGTTCTTCCCTGCACCATTATTGCCCCGGAAACCTCGGGGTGGTTCGCTGAAGAAATCACATCGGTTGAACAGCTGAACGGCCTGAAGATGCGCTTCTTCGGTCTGGGCGGCAAAGTCATGCAGAAACTGGGCGTTGCCACATCCCTGCTGCCCGGCGGTGAGATCTTCCCGGCCCTGGAGAAAGGGGCAATCGACGCCACCGAGTTCTCGATGCCCGCCATCGACCAGCGTCTCGGTTTCCACAAACTGGCGAAGTACAATTACTTCCCCGGCTGGCATCAGCAGGCCACCATCTTTGAACTGATCATCAACAAGGATGAATGGAACGAGCTGAACCCGACCTTGCAGGCCCAGATTGAGCTGACCTGCCGTGCGCAGATGACCGAGAGCTTTGCCGAAGGTGAGGCGATCCAGTTTGCAGCGATGCAGAAGAACGTCGATGAAAACGGCGTGACCATTGTCGACTGGACACCCGAGATGCTGGACGTCTTCCGCGCGACCTGGACCGAGGTGGCCGAGGAAGAAGCCGCAAACGATGAGTTCTTTGCAAAGGTATACGCCGACCTGAATGAGTTCAGCGAAGGCTACGCCCTGTGGAAAGCCCACGCATTCCTGCCACGCCAGTAACACATCTAACCCGGACCGGCTTTGCGGTCCGGGTTTTTGATCTGATCGGGGGAGGCCCGGTTCAGGGGAGGAAAAGAAATGACATCGACATCTCACGATCACCAAGACGCCCACTATGACCCGCTTTGGGAAGAAATCGAAAACGACGACCGGAAAGACCCGAAATTCGCAGCCACGCTGGACCGGCTGGTCAAGGGCGTCGGACACGTCGTTATGTGGGCAAATGTGCTCCTGATCCTTGCTATCATAGTGCAGGTTGGGATGCGCTATACGCTGGATCTGAATTTTCCAAAGCTGGATGAATTGCAGTGGCATCTCTATGCGCTGACAACCATGGTCGGCGTGTCCTATGCGCTGAGCACCGACGCCCATGTCCGCGTCGACGTTTTGCGTGCCGGCTTTTCCTTCCGCGCCCGGCGGGCGATCGAAATTGTCGGGATCGTGGTTCTGATCTTGCCGTTCTGCTACCTGATGATTGATCAGGGTCTCGATTATTTTCAGGACAGTTACCGGGTCAACGAACGGTCCGACAGCCCCACCGGCCTACCGGCGCGCTGGCTGCTGAAGGCTGTTATCCCGGCCAGCTTTGTTCTGATTGCCATGGCTGCTGTCGCACGCTTGATTCATGACCTCTACATGCTGGTGACCCGCGCCGATCCATCGTCGGATCGTGCTGGTCTGAAACCCCTCATGTGGATGATGGTTGGCTTCGCCATCGTGACGTTCACCCTGATGCGGCTGGTGGAGGCGCCTGAGGAAAAGCTCGTCATCGCAATGTTCATGTCCTTCGTTGGTGTCCTGTTCACCGGCATTCCGGTCGCCTGGGTCCTGTCGGGCATCGGCGTTCTTTACTGCGGTATTGCTTACCTCGGCGACAATGACATGCTGCTCTGGACGGGCATGGAGGCCACGTTTACGGGGCTCGATTACCTGACACTTGGCGCGGTTGTGAACCGTGTTTACGCGACGATGTCCAACGCCGTTCTTGTTGCCCTTCCCATGTTTATCTTCATGGGGCTGATGCTGGACGAAAGCGGCGTGGCACAGCGGCTGATGACCTCGATGCAGAGATTGTTCGGCACCATGCGTGGGGGCCTGGCCATCACCGTGACTGCGATCGGGATCATCTTGGCCGCCTCGACCGGTATCGTCGGGGCGTCCGTCGTGCTGTTGGGTCTTTTGTCGATGCCCGCGATGATGGAACAGAAATATTCCAAGACACTGGCGGCAGGCGTGATTGCCTCGTCCGGCACGCTTGGCATTCTGATCCCGCCGTCGATCATGCTGGTCATCATGGCCGACCAGATGGCGCTGTCAGTGGGTGATCTGTTTATGGCGGCGCTGTTTCCCGGCCTGATCATCGGGGGCCTTTACATCCTCTACATCGTGGTGATTTCAACCCTGCGCGCTGATGTGGCGCCACTGCCTGAGGGTGCCAAAAAGGTGGACTGGGCGGCGATCTGGGATGTGTTCAAGGCGGTTCTGCCGCCCGTGGCGCTGATCTTTGCCGTGTTGGGGTCGATCTTTGCCGGTCTGGCGACACCGACGGAAGCGTCAGGTGTTGGCGCCGCCGGGGCCACGCTGCTGGCAATAGGCTATCGCAAGCTGACAATCGCGAAACTGGTCGAAGTGACACGGAACACGTTCAAGACAACGGCCTATATCTTTGCGATCTTCCTTGGTGCCACCTGCTTTGCCTTTGTTCTGCGCGAATTGGGCGGCGATGAGCTGATCACCCACACCATCGAAGGCATGGGCCTGGGAGAAATGGGCACGATCCTGTTCATTCTGTTCATCGTATTTCTGCTTGGTTTTGTGTTGGACTGGATCGAGATCACGCTCATCATCCTGCCGCTTGTCGCTCCGATCATTGCGGCAATGAGTTTGTCGGTACCTGGCTATGGGCTGGATAACCCGGAGCTTGTCTGGTTCGTGATCCTCGTCGCTGTAACGCTGCAAACGAGCTTCCTGACACCGCCGGTGGGGTTTTCGCTGTTCTACCTGAAGGGCGTCTGCCCGCCCGAGGTCACGCTGACGGATATCTACAAGGGTGTCGTTCCCTTCATCCTGCTGCAATTGACCGGACTCGCCCTGGTGATCTGGTTCCCGTCGATCGCGACCTGGCTGCCATCGGTGGCCTATTGAGGCCAGGCTGGTGGCGTCCAGAGTGGCGCCACCAGCCCTTTCCCGCTGCCAGTATCGAACTGAGAACGCCCTGTCCGATCCTGCGGCCTTCGCCCCCTACTCCCGGCGGATGCGGTTGCGGATGCGGGCCCAACCGCCGGGGGCGAGGAAGAAGGAGAGACCAAAGCCGGTGGCAAAGCCGCAGAGATCGGCGACCCAGTCAAGCGTGCCGCCAAACAGCAGGCCAAACAGCAGCTGGACCCCCATCAGAAAGGCAATCAGCGTGAAGGCGCGGCTTTGCTGGGCGCCGACAAGCGACAATTGCCGCCACAGGATATAGGTAAAGGCCCCGATCAGCCCGTAGACGGCGGGGAAACCGCCAATCAGCGGCACCGGCGATTGAGTGAGCAGCGCATAGCCAAAGGCGCCGCCAATGCCGGATATCAGAAACACCAGAACCATGGCCAGATCGCCAAATATCTCGCCCACCATCTTGCCCATGGCGAGCACGAAAACGCAGACAAACAGCGTCTGGGTAAAGGCCACATGCACAAAGGGATAGGAGACAAAGCGGATCAGATGCTCCACCGGCCATTGCCCGGTCTCCCACATCCACCAGAAGATGTCGGACGAGAACGAATAGGTCTGGATCGCCTGTAGCCGCCAGCCAATCGCCTCGGGGCCGCCGATGATGCCGCGCGCGCCGAGGGAAAATCCGGCCTCGATGGCAAAGAGGATCAGCACCAGCGCCACCACCACGGGCGGCAGCGGGTTCACCGGCGACGGCTCTTTTTGATATTCCATCGTGTTCTTGCTCCTGCTTGCCTGCTCTGCTGTTCTGCCCGGCCGCCCGGTTGATCCGCGCGCGGTTGACGAGGGTTGCCGCCATGGTTAAGCCAGCGAGGATCCTAATTCCAGACGGGAGTTTCTTGATGACCGAGACCACATTCACGCCCCGCGTGTTTTCCGGCATCCAGCCATCGGGCAATCTGCACCTTGGCAACTATCTTGGCGCGCTGAAGCGGTTCGTGGACTGGCAGGCCAAGGACGTGGAGAGCATCTACTGCATGGTGGATCTGCACGCGATCACCGTCTGGCAGGATCCGGCGGATCTGAAGAAATCCACGCGTGAGCTTTGCGCGGGCTTCATTGCTGCGGGTCTGGACCCCGAGCAGTCGATCCTGATCAACCAGAGCCAGGTGCCTGAACATGCGCAGCTGGCCTGGATCTTCAACTGCGTCGCCCGCATGGGCTGGATGCAGCGGATGACCCAGTGGAAGGACAAGGCCGGCAAAAATGCGCAGAACGCCTCGCTAGGGCTCTTTGCCTATCCGGCGCTGATGGCGGCGGACATTCTGGTCTATCACGCCACCCATGTGCCGGTGGGCGAGGACCAGAAGCAGCATCTGGAGCTGACCCGCGACATCGCGATGAAGTTCAATCACGACTACGGTGTCAACTTCTTCCCGGAGACCGAGCCGGTGATCGAAGGGGCGGCCACCCGCGTCATGTCCCTGCGCGACGGATCGAAAAAGATGTCGAAGTCCGACCCCTCGGATGCCAGCCGCATCAATCTGACGGATGATGCCGACACCATCGCCAAGAAGATCCGCAAGGCCAAGACCGACCCTGATGCCCTGCCCTCCGAGGTTGAGGGGCTGGAGGGGCGGCCCGAGGCGCGCAATCTGGTCAATATCTATGCCGCCATGGCCGAACTGTCGGTGGAACAGGTGCTGGCCGAAGTCGGCGGCAAGCCGTTTTCCGAGTTCAAGCCGATGCTGGCCGACCTGTCAGTTTCGAAAATGGCGCCGATTACCACAGAAATGGCCCGGCTGATGCAGCATCAGGACGAAATCGACAAGATCCTTGCCCGGGGATCAGAGCGTGCCCGAGAAATCACAGCCCCCATTCTTCGCAGAACTTATGACATTGTGGGCATGGTCGCGCCGGTTACTCTGTGATATCAGGCCTTACGATCCCGCACCCTGCGGGGAGATAGATACTGGAGAATTCGGATGGCCAATGGCACCGTGAAATGGTTCAACGCAACAAAAGGCTACGGCTTTATCGAGCCTGAGTCTGGCGGCAAGGACGTGTTTGTACACATCTCTGCGGTTGAACGCTCGGGCCTTAATGGTTTGAACGACAACCAAAAAGTTTCCTACGAGCTGGAAACTGGTCGTGACGGCAAGCAGTCCGCAGGTTCGCTGGAACTGCTGTAAGGATCGCGGCGCGGAGTTTCCGCGCCCATCCATCTAAAGACATTCTGGCCACAGTGACCTGTGGATAGAATCACCTAAGGCCGCCCGTTTCAGGCGGCCTTTTGCGTATTCGGGTCTTTTGCCTGTTCCGGGGCCTATTCAGGGCCTGTTCTGGTCGTGGCGCTGGATGACAAGCGGCGGCGATGGTCGCCTGCTAGAGCGCGCGAATGCCGTTCATCGTCAGATCCGCCACCATCTGCGCGTAATCCTCGCGTGCCTCCGGGCCTGCGCCGGAATTCCACATATAGTACCAGTTCAACATGCCAAAGACGGACATGGTCACGGCGCGCAGCCTGGCCGGATCCCTGGCAATTGTTGGCGCGGCCACCCCGGCAAGGGCATCGCTGACCAGCTGCACCAGCTCGCGCTGGTAGGCGCGCAGGAGTTTCTGCTGCGCTTCTGGCAGGGCGCCCATGGCGCTGATCTGAACCTGATGCTCATGATCGGCGCCCTGATAGGCCAGCAGGATTTCCGACACGATGCGCCGCAGACGCTGCTCGGGCGACAAGCCCGTCACATCGACCGTGCAGACCCGGTCGCGCAGCGCGCTGAGATAGGTATCAAGGAGGCCGAACAACACGGCATCCTTGCTGTCGTAGTAATGGTAGATATTCGCCTTGGAGATTCCGCATTCGCGCGCGAGCTGGGTCATCGACGCACGGTCGAACCCCTCCTCGGCAAAGACTTTCGCCGCGGATTTCAGGATCTGGGCGCGCTTGTGGTCGTGGTCTTTTGCGATGGTGCGGGCCAAGCCGGGTTACTCCTTGCTGCGGTTGTCGACGACGCGCTTGGCCTTGCCCTGGCTGCGCTCCACCGATCCCGGCTCGCCTACAATGATCTCGCTGGAGACGCCAACCATATCCTTGATCCGCTTGGTCAGCATCCGCGCGGCTGCGGTCTTGCTGAGTTCGTCGGCGGCATCCGGGTTGGCCTCCACATAAACCCGCATCGCGTCCATGCGGCCGGATTTATACAGCTCGATCTGGTAGTAAGGTGCCAGCCCGCCGGTGGCCAAGAGCTGCTCCTCCACTTGGCTGGGGAACACATTGACACCGCGCAGGATGATCATGTCGTCGCTGCGGCCGGTGATCTTCTCCATCCGCCGCATCGTGCGCGCGGTGCCCGGCAGCAGCCGGGTCAGGTCGCGGGTGCGGTAGCGGATCATCGGCAGGCCTTCCTTGGTCAGCGTGGTGAACACCAGCTCGCCCATCTCCCCGTCCGGCAGCACCTCGCCGGTCTGCGGGTCGATGATTTCCGGCAGGAAGTGGTCCTCCCAGATCACCGGACCATCCTTGGTCTCGACGCATTCATTGGCGACACCCGGCCCCATGATCTCGGATAGGCCGTAAATATCGACCGCGTGCATGTCAAAGGCCGCCTCGACCTCCTTGCGCATGGCGTCGGTCCAGGGTTCGGCCCCGAAAACGCCAACCTTCAGCGAGCAGTCGCGCGGATCAAAGCCGACCTTGTGGAACTGCTCCAGAATGTTGAGCATATAGGAGGGCGTCACCATGATGCCGTCGGGTTTGAAATCGGTGATCAGGCCCACCTGTTTTTCGGTCTGCCCGCCCGACATCGGAACAACAGTGGCGCCCAGCCGTTCGATCCCGTAATGCGCACCCAGGCCGCCGGTGAACAGCCCGTAGCCATAGGCGTTGTGCACCATGTCGCCCTTGCGCAGGCCGGAGGCACGCAAGCTGCGCGCCACCAGATCGGCCCAGTTGCTGATATCATTCGCCGTATAGCCCACCACCGTCGGCTTGCCGGTGGTGCCGGAGGATGCGTGCAAGCGGATGATTTCACTGCGCGGCACCGCAAACAGGCCGAACGGGTAATTGTCCCGCAGGTCGTTCTTATAGGTGAAGGGGAACTTCGCCAGATCCGAGAGCTGTTGTAGATCGTCGGGATGCACCCCTGCCTCGTCAAAGCGCGCCTTATACATCGGCACGTTGTCATAGGCGTGGCGCAGCGACCATTTCAGCCGCGTGAGCTGAAGGTCGCGGATTTCGTCGATCGAGGCGATCTCGATCGGGTCCAGATCTGCCTTCTTCGGGCTCAGGTCTTCCATGGCGTTCTCCACAGCTTGTCTTTGCAATAGGGCTTACTCATCAAACAGCTGGCCCTTTATCGCCCGGGAAAAGCCCCGGAATTCGGCGATCTGCTGGCCGTCCTGATTGGTCACTGTCACGTCATAAATACCGCTGCGCCCGGTCAGGGAAATCTCGCGGGCCGTGGCAATCAGCCTGTCGCCCAGCCGTCCCGGCGCGGTGAAGCTGATCACGTTGTGCTGCGCCACGGTCGACTGGTTGCGGCTGTTGCAGGCAAAGGCAAAGGCGCTGTCGGCCAGCATGAAGGTGACACCACCGTGGCAGATGCCATGGCCGTTGCAGTGATGCTGGGCGATGGTCAGCTCCAGCGTGGCCTCGCCCTCGTCCACATGGGTGATCTCCATCCCCGCCCATTTGGACGCATGGTCTTCGCCCCACATGGCGGCGGCGGATTTCTCGGCGCGTTCTTTCGGGGTCATGGTCATTTGCCCTTGAACGCGGGCGCGCGTTTTTCCAGGAAGCTGGCGACGCCCTCGGCGTAATCCGCGCTTTCGCCGCAGGTTTTCATAGCGTCTGCCTCGATCTCCAGCTGGTCAGACAGCGTGTTGACCGCCGCGGCCTGAATGCACTGTTTGGTCAGCCCCAGGCCCAGCGTCGGGCCATTGGCGAATTTCTCTGCCATCGCGCGGGCCTCTGCCATCAGCGCGTCATCCGGCAGCGCCTTCCAGATCAGGCCCCAGTCCTCGGCCTTTTTCGCGGGCAGCGGTTCGGCGGTCAGTGCCAGCCCCTTGGCGCGGGCCTCGCCCAGCAGGCGCGGCAGATGCCAGCTGCCGCCGGTATCCGGGATCAGGCCAACCTTGGAGAACGACTGGATGAACTTGGCGCTTTCCGCCGCCAGCACCACGTCGCAGGCCAGCGCCAGATTGGCCCCTGCCCCGGCCGCCACGCCATTGACGGCACAGATCACCGGGACGTCCAGCGCGCGGATGAGGTTCACAAGTGGCGCGTAAAAGGTCCGCACCGTGTGCCCAAGATCGGGGGGGCCATCCATCTTGCGGGGGTCGCGGTCGCCAAGATCCTGACCTGCACAAAAGCCACGGCCAGCGCCGGTCAGCAGCACTGCACGGGCGCCGCTGTCACGCGCGGCTTCAAGGGCGGCGCGCAAGGCGTGGTGCATCTCTTCGTTGAAAGAGTTCAGCCGGTCCGGGCGGTTCAGGGTGATTTCCACCCAGTTTTCGTGGTCCTTCACCAGCAGCGTCTCAGACATCACAGCGCCTCCCTCGTACATGTGTTAACAAAGACCTTGCATAAACCGACCGGTTGGTCAATATATTTGGAGCTTCTCACCTCAGACCGAACCACATTGGTTCAGATGCAAAGGATCGCGCTCATGAGCCTTCTTGATGTTTCCAGCTTTGTTGCGGGCCAATGGGTTGCACCGGGGGCTGGCGCGCGCAACATCGCCAGCGCCATTACCGGCGCACCTCTCGCCCAGGCCGGCAATGATGCGCTGGATGTGCAGGCAATGCTCGACCATGCCCGCACGGTGGGCGGTCCCTCTTTACGCAAGCTGACATTCCACGACCGCGCCCGGATGCTGAAGGCGCTGGCAGGCCACCTGAACCAGCACAAGCAGGCGCTTTACGATCTGTCGTTCAACACCGGTGCCACCCAGTCCGACCACATGATCGACATCGACGGCGGCATCGGCACCATGTTCGTCTTCGCTTCCAAGGGGCGCCGCGAAATGCCGGACGGGCATGTTTATCTGGACGGCGATGTGGAGCAGCTCTCCCGCAACGGCACCTTCCTCGGTCAGCATATCTGCACGCCTTTGCAAGGGGTTGCAGTGCATATCAACGCCTTCAACTTCCCGGTCTGGGGGATGCTGGAGAAGTTGGCGCCGACCCTGCTCGCAGGGGTTCCGGCCATCGTGAAACCGGCGACCGCCACCTGCTATGTCACCGAGCTGGCGGTGCGGCTGATGCTGGACTCGGGCCTCCTGCCCGACGGTGCACTACAGCTGGTGTCCGGCGGCCTCGGCGACATGCTGGACCATCTGACCATGCAGGATGTGGTCAGTTTCACCGGCTCGGCGCAGACCGCGCTGAAGCTGCGGGCGAACCCGGTGATCCTGGAAAATTCGGTCCGTTTCGTGGCCGAACAGGACAGCCTCAACGCGTCGATCCTGGGCCCGGACGCGCAGCCCGGCACGCCAGAGTTTGACCTGTTCGTAAAGGAGGTCAGCCGTGAGATGACCACCAAGGCAGGTCAGAAATGCACCGCCATCCGCCGCATCATCGCGCCGCAGGCGCAGGTGGACGCGGTGATCGAGGCGCTCTCTGCCCGCCTGGCCAAAACCCAGATCGGCGACCCGCGCCTGGAAACCACCCGCATGGGCGCGCTGGTCTCCAACAGCCAGAAACGTGACGTGCTGGAAAAGGCGGAAATCATCGGCCAGGAAGCTGAGCGCGTCTTCGGTGATCCCGAGAACTTCACCGTCGATGGTGCAGACGCCGACAACGGCGCCTTTGTGCCACCGATGCTGTTCCACTGCGCCGACCCGGACCATGCCCAGCGGATCCATGACACCGAGGCCTTCGGCCCCGTCTCGACCATCATGGGCTACCGTGATCTGAGCCATGCGATTGCTCTCGCCAATCGCGGTGAAGGCTCGCTGGTCGCCTCGGTCATCACCCATGATACTGAGGTGGCCCGAGAGGTCGCGCTGGGGGCTGGCGCCTACCACGGGCGGCTTTATTTCAACAACCGCGACTCGATGAAGGAATCGACCGGCCATGGTTCCCCCCTGCCCCACATGGTGCATGGCGGCCCGGGCCGTGCCGGCGGTGGCGAGGAGCTGGGCGGCGTGCGCGGCGTCAAACATTACATGCAGCGCACCGCTATCCAGGGCTCGCCCGATATCCTGTCTGCGATTGGCAAGACATGGGTCCCCGGCGGCGCAGAGATCAAGGGCCCGGCACATCCGTTCACCCGCAAATTCGGCGAGCTGGCGATTGGCGAGACCCTGCACACCGCGCCGCGCACCGTGACGCTGGAGGATATCGAGACCTTCGCCCATTTCACCGGCGACACCTTCTATGCGCACATGGACGACGCCGCCGCCAAGCGGAACCCGTTTTTTCCGGGCCGCGTAGCGCATGGCTACCTGCTGCTGTCGTTTGCGGCGGGCATGTTCGTGCAGCCTGACGAAGGCCCGGTTCTGGCCAACACCGGCCTCGACTCCCTGCGCTTCATGAAGCCGGTTTCGGCAGGTGACAGCATCAGGGTGCGCCTGACGGTGAAGAAAAAAACTCCCCGCAACGAGGACTACGGCGAAGTGCGCTGGCATGTCACCCTGACCAATCAGGACGACGAGATTGCCGCCGAATATGAGCTGCTGACGATGAATGCCTTCTGACAGGTGTTTGCAGTGAAACACTCGCCCGGTCTGGCCTAACCGGCCCGGGCGATTTATCTATTCTATATGACCGACACGCAGACCCTCTGGTTTGACACCGCCGTAACCGCCCTCAGCGATCCGCAGAACCAGCGGGTGTGGTCGATTATTGTCTCGCTGTTTGGCGATCTGGCGCAGCGCGAGGGGGATCAGATCGGCGGCAGCGCCCTCACCCGGATCATCACGCCGATGGGCATCAAGCCCGAAGCGATCCGCGTGGCGCTGCACCGGCTGCGCAAGGATGGCTGGATCGACAGCACACGCTCGGGCCGGGCGTCGGTCCATTTCCTGACGCCGATGGGGCGCAGTCAGTCCGCCGCCGTCACCCCGCGCATCTATGCGCCAACCACCGTGCCCCCCGCCGACTGGCACCTGCTGGTGGCTGCGGATGGGCAGAACAGCGCACTGGATGCGCTGGTGCAGCAGCCCAATTATGTCGCGATCAACCGTTCGACCCTGCTGGGTCACGGTCCGCTGCCGCAGGGTCGGGACAATTTCCTTGTGGTGGAACAGCCGGAACTGACGGTGCCCGATTGGCTGCGGGACCGGCTGTTTCCCGATGACCTGAGACAGGCCTGCGCCCGGCTCGACACCACGTTGAGCGGTCTGACACCGCCAAAGATGACCGAGGCAGGCGCGCTTGATCCGGCGCAGATTGCCACGCTTCGGACCCTGATCGTGCACCGCTGGCGGCGTGTGGTGCTGCGGCACCCCGACCTGCCGCCACGGTTTCACCCCGCGGACTGGACCGGGGAGCATTGCCGCCAGCGGGTGGCAACCCTGTTGCAGCACCTGCCGCGCCCCCGGCTTGGCGCCGGTGGTGAACTGCTTCAGCCCGAAGAGCCCTGAGGCGCGCATTGGCGCCACCTCCGCCCTGGCGGCACACGCATTGGCAGACGGTTTCCCCTTTACAAACCCCGGCGAGAAATCTACCCAAAACCGGAGATGGTTCCCAAGACCCAAAAGCGGTCACGGGATGAAAAGGGAACGCGGTGTGGTGTAGCCATCAGGCGCCGAATCCGCGACTGCCCCCGCAACTGTGAGCGGTGAGCGACCTCGATTGACCACTGGCGCTGGCGCCGGGAAGGCCGAGGCCCGCAGCAACCCGCAAGTCAGGAGACCTGCCATCGACTGGAAACCTATTGACCGGGCGGGGTGTTCCGGCGGGCAGGACGATTTTGCGTGGCGCTGAGGCATTGCTGATCCCCTTCCCCCTCATCACCTGACCGGATTGCGCGGAGGGCGCTATGGACGGGACAGCACGGCACCGTATTCTGGTGTGCACATCCTGCAAGGGCGCGACCCCGGGCAGCCGTCCGGGGCCGGAGCTGATTGCGGCCCTGCGCCGTGAACTCGACCGGCGTGGCAGCGCGGCGATCGAGGTTGCCGGCGTGGCCTGTATGGCCGGATGCAGCCATCCCTGTACCGTCGGATTTCAGGCGGATGGCAAGGCAAGCTATGTCTTTGGCGATCTCAGCCCCGAGGAGGATCTCGCCGATATCCTGAGTTTCACCGATCTCTACCAGATGCTGGCTGACGGCTGGTGCAGTTCGGTTGACCGCCCCGGAAAACTGCGCCGTTGCACATTGTCGCGCATCCCGGCCCTGGTTCCGGCTGCCCCGGCCGCTGCGATCCCGGCGCCCGCCATCACCGCCCCTGCGGCGCTGCAACAGGTGGAGCCTGCCGAATGACTGCTGCTGCCGTAACCGTGACCGATGTCAGCTGGGGGCCGGGCCGCATGGCTCCGCTGATCCTGCATCCGACGAGTTTTCATCTGGACGCGGGCCGGGTGCTGGGCGTGGTGGGGCCGAATGGGGCCGGCAAATCCAGCCTGCTGCGGGTGATCTACCGGTTCAACCAGCCGCGCAGCGGCAGGGTTGAGGTCGGCGACAGCGACATCTGGGCCCTTCCGCCCAAGGCCGCAGCGCAGCGCGTTGCCGCTGTCTTGCAGGAGCAACCCACCGATTTTGCCCTGACCGTGGCAGAGATTGTCGCGCTGGGGCGCGCGCCCTACCGGTCCGGTTTTGCCACGCCGGGCGCCCGCGATGCGGCGATTGTCGACCGGATGCTCCATCGTCTGGAACTGGGCGAGATGGCCGATCGTGCCTTTGGCACCCTGTCGGGCGGCGAACGTCAGCGGGTCATGGTGGCGCGTGCGCTGGCGCAGGAGCCGGCCCTGCTGGTGCTGGACGAACCCACCAACCATCTGGACATTCGCCATCAGCTTGATGTGCTGGAGCTGATCCGGGATCTCGACGTGACCATCATCACCAGCCTGCATGATCTGAACATAGCAGCCGGGGTCTGCGACGACATCCTGCTGATGGCGCAGGGCCGCACTCTGGCCTTTGGCGCACCGCGCGACGTTCTGAGCGAAGATACCGTTAGCGAGGTCTTCAACGTCGCTGCGAGGCGCGAGACACTTGCCCCCTCCGGGCAGGATCACCTTACCTTTCATCTCCCTGTTTCATAAGGACACCACCTGATCATGTTTGCCCGCCTTTCCACTGTGATGCCGCTGCTTGCCGCCACCCTACTTGGTGCCTCCCTGGCCCCGGCGGCGCAGGCCGAGACCACCGTGCAGAGCTGCAACCGCAGTGTCAGTTTTGCGGCACCGCCAAAACGCGCGGTCTCCAACGACGTCAATCTCACCGAAATGATGCTGGCACTGGGTCTGGCTGACCGCATGGTCGGCTACACCGGTATTTCCGGCTGGAAAACGCTGGATCCGGTCATGCGCGCAGGCGTGGCGGAGCTGCCGGAACTGTCGGCCAAATACCCCTCCAAGGAAGTGCTGATCGGCGCCGGTGCGGATTTCTACTTTGCCGGGTGGAACTACGGCATGAAAGTGGGCGGAGAGGTCACACCCGAGACACTCGCGCCGTTTGACATCAAGGTCTATGAGCTGACCGAGAGCTGCATTCACATCGGCGAGAAAGCCAAGGTCAGCATGGATGACATGTATAATGACCTGCTGAATCTGGGCCGGATCTTTGCGGTCGAGGACACCGCCGAGGCGCTGGTGGCCGGCTATAAGGACGAGCTTGCCGCCTTTGCCAAGGACCGCCCCGAGACGGGTGAGCCGCTGCGGGTCTTTGTCTATGACAGCGGCGAGGATTCGCCCTTTACCGCCGGGAAATACGCCATGCCCACCGCGCTGATCGAGGCCGCGGGCGGCAGCAATGTGATGGATGATCTGGAGAAAAGCTGGGCCACCGTCACCTGGGAAGCCGTGGTCGAGCGCAACCCCGAAGTGATTGTCATCGTCAACTACGGCTCGGTCACCGCCGAGGAAAAACGCGCCTTCATGCGGGGCAACCCGGCCTTTGCCGAGATCGACGCGGTGAAGAACGACCGTTTCGTGACGCTGGAATATGTCGAAGCCACACCGGGTCCGCGCAATATCCGCGCGATCAAGACACTGGCCACCGGTTTTGACGCCGCCCGCGCGGATGCGGTAAGCAACTGATATGTCCACAGCCGACGCACATCACGCATCTGAGCCGCGCCTGAGCGCGCGTGCCCGGCGGCGCCTGCGCGGGCGGCTGGCCTGGATCCTGGGCGGGGCCGTGCTGACGGCCCTGACCCTGTCGATTGCGGTCTCCGTGGGCGCCGTCGGCATCCCGCTGACCTCCGTCTGGGGGATCATCGCCGACAAGCTGGGCGGCGGATCGGGCGCCGATTTCGCCGCAGGCTGGACCAAGGGTCAGGCGGCCATCGTCTGGGATATCCGGTTTCCCCGCGCGCTGCTTGCGATGATGGTCGGGGCCGGTCTGGCCATGGTGGGTGCCAGCCTTCAGGCGGTGACCCGCAACCCACTGGCAGATCCGCATCTGCTGGGCATTTC
Source organism: Phaeobacter sp. JH204B (assembly GCF_048055755.1). Taxonomy (NCBI): domain Bacteria; kingdom Pseudomonadati; phylum Pseudomonadota; class Alphaproteobacteria; order Rhodobacterales; family Roseobacteraceae; genus Phaeobacter; species Phaeobacter sp. JH204B. The sequence continues at coordinate 177,655 of NZ_JAYMXF010000020.1, read as the reverse complement.
GGCCGGCGGTGCCTTTGGTGCCATTCTGGCGCTGCTTCACACCGGGTTGTTTCTCGGGCTTCTCACAGTGCCCTTGCTGGCCTTTGTCGGCGCATTGGGCGCAACCGCGCTGGTCCTTGCGGTCTCCCGCTTTGCCGAGGCGACAACCGCTGACCGGCTGGTTCTGGTTGGCGTGGCGGTCTCCTTTGTGATCATGGCAGGCGCCAATATTCTGATTTTCCTTGGAGATCCGCGCGCCACCCATACCGTGGTGTTCTGGATGCTGGGCGGGCTTGGCCTCGCGCAGTGGAGCCACCTGGCCTATCCGCTGGTGGTGCTGCTGCTCTGCGGGGGGTGGCTCTGGTCCCGCTCTGGCGATCTCAATGCGATGACCGTCGGTGACGAAACGGCAACAACCCTGGGCATACCGGTGGCGCGGTTCCGGCTGATGACCTTTTGCGTCGGCGCGCTGGTCACCGGGGTGATGGTGGCCTTTTCCGGAATGATCGGCTTTGTCGGGCTGATCGTCCCGCATGTGGCGCGGCTGATCGTTGGCGGTGATCACCGCCGGGTGCTGCCGGTCTCGGCACTATTCGGCGGGCTGTTTCTGGTCTCTGCCGATATCGCCGCCCGCACCCTGATGGCGCCAGAGGACATGCCGATCGGGCTGGTCACCGGGCTGGTCGGCGGCGTCTTCTTTATCTGGCTGCTGCGGCGGCGCTAAGGTCGCCCGATCCCAAAGAAGGCCCCCATCGCTGACGGGGGCCTTTTGCAATTATCAGCCTCAGGCCGCGGCAACGACGATCATCTCCACCAGAAACTCGGGGCGCGCCAGCTTTGCCTCGCCGCAAGCCCGGGCCGGGGTATGCCCCCCGGGCACCCAGGCGTCCCACACCTCGTTCATCGCAGCAAAATCAGCCATGTCAGACAGCCAGATGGTGCATTGCAGGATACGCGTTTTGTCGCTGCCCGCCTCTGCCAGCAGCCGGTCGATATTGTCGAGGCAATCCTGCGTCTGCTGCGCGACGCTGGCCCCGGCGGTGCCGACCTGACCGGCCAGATAGATGGTATCGCCATGTTTGACGATCTGGCTCATGCGGGGGCCGGTGTGGCTGCGTTCAATCTGTGTCATGTGATCCTCGTTCGGTGTCGGCCGCGCCGACAGGGCGGGTCCGCACCATGGATACCGCCCCATCGAAAGCAAGGCAATGCGCAGGGCAAGCGGTTCAAATACCGCACAAATTTCGATATCTGAATTCATCCTTGCCCAAAAGAGAAGCGCGCCCCTATAGTTTCCCCTGCGGAACACAGGGCGCGTATTGCCGGGGTCACGACCAGCCCCCTAGCGTCGACACCACGCGGGCATGACCGGCGACGTTCCAAAGAGCCTGCACCAACGCAGGGCCATCGACAGGGGGAAATGACATGACACAGACCAAGACCAGCGCGCGGATGTCGCGCCGCCACTTTCTGCTCAGCTGTGCCGCCGGGGCGCTGACCGTCGGGCTTGCCGCCTCGCTGCCGCTTCGGGCCACAGCGGCCGAGCCGATCAAGGTTGCAGGCATCTACACCGTGCCCGTCGAACAGCAATGGGTCAGCCGGATCCATGTTGCCGCCCTCGCCGCAGAGAACCGTGGCGACATCACCTATACGTTTTCCGAAAACACCTCGAACACCGATTATCCGCGCGTGATGCGCGAATATGCCGAACAGGGGCACAAGCTGATCATCGGTGAAATCTTCGGCGTTGAGGCCGAGGCCCGCGAGGTGGCGGCAGATTATCCCGATGTGGCCTTCCTGATGGGCTCTTCCTTCAAGGAGGATCCGGCGCTGCCCAATCTGGCGGTCTTCGACAACTACATTCAGGATGCCTCCTACCTGTCGGGGATCGTGGCCGGGGCCATGTCGGAGAGCGGCAATATCGGCATGGTCGGCGGTTTTCCCATTCCTGAGGTGAACCGCCTGATGCACGCCTTTATGGCGGGCGCGCGGGAGATGAACCCCGATATCAAATTCCAGGTCTCGTTCATCGGCAGCTGGTTCGATCCGCCCAAGGCCAAGGAAACCGCATTCGCCATGATCGAGAACGGTGCCGATATGCTCTATGCGGAACGCTTTGGCGTCTCCGACGCGGCCAAGGAGAAGGGCGTGCTGGCCATTGGCAATGTGATCGACACCCAGAGCGACTATCCTGACACGGTGGCGGCATCGGCGCTGTGGCATTTTGAGCCGACCCTGGATGCGGCCATCGCCAAGGTGCGGGACGGCAGTTTCACCGCTGCCGACTATGGCATCTATTCCTTCATGAAGAAGGGCGGAGCCTCGCTGGCGCCTTTTGGCACCTTTGAGGGCAAGATCCCGCAGGAGGCACTGGATCTGATCGCCAGCCGCAGCGCAGCGATCAAGGATGGCTCTTTTGTGGTGGAGATCAACGACACCGAGCCCGGCTCCTCCTGAGCAGCTGCGCATGACGCCGGACCAGACGGCGCAGGCATCGGGCAGTGGCCCGGTGCTGCGCCTGCAACACATCACCAAGCATTTTGGCAGCGTCACCGCAAATGATGACGTGAGCTTTGACCTGTTTGCAGGCGAGGTGATCGCCCTGCTGGGAGAGAATGGCGCGGGCAAGACCACGCTGATGAATATTCTGTTCGGACAATACACGGCGGACGCTGGCGGCGTGGAACTGTTCGGCACGGCCCTGCCCCCCGGTGCACCGCGCGCCGCGCTGGATGGCGGCGTCGGCATGGTGCATCAGCATTTCACGCTGGCGGATAATCTGACGGTCTGGGAGAATATCACCCTTGGCGTGGAGCCGCTGCTGGGTCTGGGCCTGCGGGCAGGACCGGCAAAGGCCCGTATCCGCGCGCTGGCGGAGCAGTTTCATCTGAAAGTCGATCCCAACGCCAAGGTCTCGCGGCTCACCGTCGGCGAACGCCAGCGGGTGGAAATCCTGAAGGCGCTGTACCGCGATGCCCGGATCCTTATTCTGGACGAGCCCACAGCGGTTCTGACACCGCAGGAGACCGATGCGCTGTTTGCCACGCTGCGCGAAGCCATCGCCCGTGGTCTGTCGGTGATCTTCATCTCGCATAAGCTGCATGAGGTGATGGCAATCTCCGACCGCGTGCTGGTGCTGCGCCATGGCCGGCTGGTGGCCGAGCGGCGTACCGCCGAGACCAGCCGTGACGAACTGGCGGCGCTGATGGTGGGTGCAGAAGTGACGCCGGCGGATTTCACCGCCAACGCCCCCGGCCCTGCCCTGTTGCAGCTGCATGAGGTCTCCACCCCCAGCATCGGGGCAACACCCGGATTGCAGCGCGTGTCACTGGAACTGGCGGCGGGTCAGATTACCGGATTGGCCGGGGTGTCCGGCAATGGTCAGGCCGCGCTTTCTGATCTGGTCTCGGGGCTGATCACGCCGCAGTCCGGCAGCCTGACCCTGAACGGCGCCACCCCGGCAGGCTGGTCCCCGCGTGAGGCGATCAACAGCGGGATCGCCCGCATCCCCGAAGACCGGCACAAGACCGGCACGATTGCCGATTTTGACCTGACCGAAAACGCGATCCTTGAAACCTATGCGACCCGCTTCAGCCGCCGTGGCTGGCTCAACTGGCGGGCCGCGCGTGACTTCGCCAAGACGGTGATCGCAGGCTATGACGTGCGCTGTCCCGGCCCCGACACGCGCATCCGGCTGCTGTCGGGCGGCAATATGCAAAAGCTGATCCTTGGCCGTGTGCTGGAACAGGCTCCGCAGATCATTCTGGCCAACCAGCCGGTGCGCGGGCTGGATATCGGCGCGGTCACCTATGTGCATGAACAATTGGCCAAAGCCTGCGCGCGCGGGGCGGCGGTTCTGCTGATTTCCGAGGATCTGGACGAAATCATGCAGCTTTCCGATGTGATCCATGTGATCAGCGAAGGGCGTCTGAGCCCCGGTTTTGCCCGTGGCAGCAAACAGCCCGAGGAACTCGGTGCCTGGATGGCCGGCCATGGGTTTGACGATCGGTCGGATGCCCCACAGACGGAGGATGGCCATGCGGCTTGAACCGATTGCCGCGCCAAGCTGGCAGCGGCGGCTGCTGCCGCCTGCCCTTGCACTGCTGGCGACATTTGTCATTGCTGCCGCGCTTGCACAGGTCGCCGGGGGGGAACCGCTGTCGATCTTTGGCCTGATCCTGAGCGGGGCATTCGGGTCGAAATTTGCGCTGCTTGAGACGTTGAACCGCGCAACCCCGCTGATTTTCACCGGTCTGGCGGTTGCTGTCGCCTTTCGTGCCAAGCTCTGGAATATCGGAGCCGAGGCGCAGCTCTATGCTGGGGCTGTGATCACCGTTGTTCTGGGCACCGGCGCGCTGAACCTGCCTGCACCGCTGTTGCTGCCCCTGCTTGGTGCGGCGGCTCTGATCGCGGGGGCGGTGCTGCTGCTGGGGCCTGCGCTGCTTAAAACGCGGCTGGGGGTGGATGAGGTGGTCACCACGCTGCTGTTCAACTTCATATTCCTGTTGTTCGTCTCCTACCTGCTGGAAGGGCCGCTGAAGGATCCGATGGGCATGGGTTGGCCAAAATCACCCCGGCTAAGCGCCGACGCGCGGCTGCCCCGGGTGGTGGACGGGCTGCGGCTGCACTGGGGGTTTGCGCTGGCGCTGATTTCAGCGCTGGTGATCTGGGTGATCAACACCCGCACCACGCTGGGCTATGAGATGCGCGCAGTTGGCCAGAACGCCGAAGCCGCGCGATTTGCGGGCATTCCGGTCACAAAGGTGATCCTGAAAACCGCGCTGTTGTCCGGCGGGCTGGCCGGGCTGGCGGGCTATTCAGAGGTGGCCGGCCTAAAGGGGGCGCTGACGCTCGATCTCAGCCCCGGTTTTGGCTACACGGGCATCGTTGTGGCCATGCTGGCGCTGCTGCATCCGATTGGCGTGGTTTTTGCAGCGCTGTTTGTCGCCGCGATCTTTGTCGGAGCGGACAGTATGAGCCGCGCCGCAGGTGTTCCCAGCTATCTGGCCGATATCATGCTGGCCTCGGCTCTGCTGCTGATGGTGCTGGCGATCCTGCTCAGCAAATTCCGGCTGCGGAGGGACTGAGATGGACATTCTCGAAATCCTGCTTTCCGCCAGCTTCTGGGCCGCTGCGATCCGCATCGCCTCGCCGCTGATCTTTGCCACGCTGGGGGAGCTGATCTGCGAACGGGCCGGCGTGCTCAATCTCGGGATCGAGGGGATCATGGTCGCGGGTGCCTTCTCCGGCTGGATCGCGGTCTGGGCCGGGATGCCGCTCTGGGGCGGGGTTGGTGTGGCGCTGATGACCGGCATGGCCTTTGGCCTGCTGCATGCGACGCTCAGCGTGACTTTCGGGTTGTCGCAGCATGTGGTGGGCATCGGGTTGACACTGCTGGCCACGTCGCTGACCTTCTACACCTACCGCGTGGTGCTGCCGGAGGTGTCCTCGCCGCCCAAGATCGAGGCGTTTCAGCCCTATGAAATCCCGCTGCTGTCGGATCTGCCGCTGATCGGCCCGGCCCTGTTTTCCCAGACACCGCTGACCTATGCCGCCTTTGTGCTGGCGGCGCTCTGTGCCTATGTGCTCTACCGAACGCCGCTGGGGCTGGCGGTGCGCGCGGCGGGTGAGAACCCATCGGCAGTGGCCGCACAGGGGCTGTCAGTGACCGCGATCCGCATGGGGGCGGTGGTGGTGGGCAGCGGCCTGATGGCGGTGGGAGGCGCGTTCCTGACGCTTTCGGCCTTTGACAGTTTCTTTTTCGATATGGTGAACGGGCGCGGCTGGATCTGCATTGCGTTGGTGGTCTTTGGCGCGTGGCGACCGGGCAAGGCGGTGTTGGGCGCCATCCTCTTTGCCGCCTTTGATGCCTTGCAGATCCGCCTGCAACAGACCGGGATCGGCGCGGTGGTGCCCTACCAGCTGTTCCTGATGATGCCCTATATTCTGTCGATACTGGCGTTGATCGTGATGTCGCGCCGCGCCGAGGTGCCTGCCGCATTGATGGTGCCATTCAACAAGGGAGAAAGATGATGTTGGATCTGTTGATCAAGGGCGGCACGCTGCCCGATGGCTCGGTCGCGGATATCGGCATCACCGGTGACATCATCACCGAGGTGGCGCCGTCCATTGACGCGGCGGCCAGAGAAACCATCGAGGCCAGCGGCGATCTGGTCACGCCCCCCTTTGTCGATCCGCATTTCCACATGGATGCGACGCTCTCCTACGGGCTGCCGCGGGTCAATGCCTCTGGCACGCTCCTGGAGGGCATCAGCCTTTGGGGAGAGCTGCGCGAGGAGGCCAGTGTCGAGGATATGGTCAGCCGCGCCCTGACCTATTGCGACTGGGCGGCCAGCATGGGGCTGCTGGCGATCCGCACCCATGTCGATACCACGCCCGACCACCTGCGGGGCGTGACCGCGATGCTGGAGGTCCGCGAGGCGGTCAAGGAGTACATCGACCTGCAATTGGTCGCCTTTCCGCAGGATGGGTTGTACCGGGCGCCGAACGGTCGCGAGAACCTGATCCGCGCGCTGGATATGGGCGTCGATGTGGTGGGCGGCATTCCGCATTTCGAACGCAGTATGCAGGATGGTGCGGAGTCTCTGGGCGATCTATGCAAGATCGCGGCGGATCGTGGATTGCAGGTCGACATCCATTGTGACGAAACCGATGATCCGCTGTCGCGACACATCGAGACACTCGCGCAGGAGACGCTGCGCCACGGCTTGCAGGGGCGCGTGGCCGGCAGCCATCTCACCTCCATGCACTCGATGGACAACTACTACGTCTCCAAGCTGTTGCCACTAATTGCCGAAGCCGGGATTGCCGCCATCCCCAATCCACTGATCAATATCGTCTTGCAAGGTCGCCACGACAGCTTTCCCAAGCGGCGCGGCCTGACCCGCGTGAAGGAATTGCTAGCCCATGGCGTAACGGTGGGCTGGGGGCAGGATTGCGTACTGGATCCCTGGTATAGCCTTGGCACCGGCGACATGCTGGACGTGGCTTTCATGGGGATGCATGTGGCGCAGATGACCCACCCGGACGAGATGGCGCAGTGTTTCACCATGGTGACCGAGAACAATGCCGCGATCATGGGGCTGGACGGCTACGGGCTGAAGAAAGGCGATCGCGCCTCGTTGGTGGTGCTGGATGCGGCCACCCCGACCGAGGCACTGCGCCTGCGGCCTGCCCGTCTGGCAGTGGTGGCAAAGGGCAAGGTGATCAGCCGCAGCGCACGCGGCGATGCTGCGCTGTCGCTGCCCGGTCGCCCTGCACAAGTCCGGCGCCGCCACACCCTGCCGGGCTGATCCCCGTCATAGCAGCAGGTAAGGCAGGCCGACGCCGGCCACCGCCAGCAGCGCCAGCGCCACCAGCATTACCAGCCCGTCGCGGGTCAGCATCGCGACGGCAAGGCTGCTGACCACCGCCCCCAGAGTGGAAGAGCTGAAGGGCACCAGTTCAAGAAACGGCATCGCCAGCCCAGAGAGGGCGCACAGGATACGCGGCACTGTGACAAAGGGCTGGCGCAGCAGGATCTTCACCCGCGCCTCGGTATGGCGATCGAGAAATCGGGCCATCCGGCGCATAGGCCCCAGCACACTGCGCGCCCGCTCCGAGGAGACCCGCTGTCGGCGGAGCCAATCCGGCAGCCACAGGTGATCCCGGCCAAGCGCCATTTGCCCAGCGATGAGAAAGATCAGCAGCCCGCAGACAGTCGAGAACAGCGGCACGCCACTGAGCGGCGACACCACCGCCATCGCGGGCAGCAACAGGGTCGCCGCCATCGAGGAATGGCCAAGATCCTCGACAACCTCGGCAACGCTGATGCTGTCCTCTTCCAGCAATTCGGTCGTCGCCTCGATTATCTCGCCGACGGGATGGTCCTGCGCTGTCATTGTGATCTGCCTCCTGTCTGGCCTGCGGTGCGCGCTTCGGCGCTCTGTCCGACCTGTCACGCGTCGGGTTCCGTGTCTGTTCTGTGTCTCTGGAGAGCAAACGCTTCGACGCGCCTACGGTTCCGACGAGCGCGGGACAATGCGCACGACAACACCGCTCGCCCGCGAGGCAGGTCAGGTGTTTTTCTTTGACTGCCAGCAGCCTCGGCGGGAACCGATCCGGCAGCAGAGGCGTTAGCCCAGCGCAACCCCGTGACGAGACGGGGCAGGCCCCGCCAGATCGGGGCCACCCGGGGCCGCGACTGGGCTTTGCCCGCGCCCCATACTCCGCCGGTGCGACACCGGCCCCGATTTTTCGGGACTGATACTTGGATCTGACACCGGCGTTCGCGCCGCGAAACAAAAGGAATTTGACATGCGACTGATTATTGCCGCTCTTGCCCTGGCCGGTCTGGCTGCCTGCGAAACAACCGAGGGCTTTGGCCGTGACGTCTCCGACCTTGGCGACGCGATCACCGAGGAATCTCAGGAAGCACAGTAAAGCGCCGCCCGATTCATGCCCCGTCAGACCAGTTCTGGCGGGGTTTTTCTGTCCGATCCCGCGCGTATCCGGATATTGCGGTGCTGATGGCGGTCGGCGGTTGACGTTCCCCGTAACTCGAAGAACCATTGCAGCGCGATCAATGGCCTGACGGGTATTACAACCAGCGGGCCACGCGCCCCTTTCCGATGCGTTCCAGACCGAGGATGCCAATGCCCCACCGCCCTGCCCGCCGCTCCCCCCATCCCGTCGGCGCCGCCGCCCGGCCCCTGGCCCGGGCATTCCGTCAATCCCGGCTTGCGCTGCTTCTGAGTGTCATGGCGCTGACATTCTGCCTGTTGCTGCCGCATCCCGGCGCCGCTCAGGCGACCAGCGATCCGGTGCAGACCGACAGCGCAATCCAGCTCGATAGCAAAGCCGCCCCGGACGCCCAGATCCGCCGCAGGATTGTCCAGCTGCTGGGAGAAATCGACGGCTTCGACAAGGTGAGGGTCTCTGTGTCAAGTGGCGTTGTGACCCTGTCGGGCGAGGTTCTGGACAATCCGCGCCAGACCCAGCTGACCACGATGGTCGAACGCATTGACGGTGTCGTGGCGATCGAAAACCGGACCGCGATCAATGGGCGGCTTGATGAGCGGCTCGACTCGGCCTTTTCCCGGCTGAAGGAGCGGACCCGAAATATCATTGCCAATGCACCGATTTTCTTTGTCGCGATGCTGGTTTTCGTGATGATTTCCGCCTTTGGCTGGCTGCTGACGACGCGGCTGCGGATCTGGAAGCGTCTGGCGCCAAACTCCTTTATCGCGGAGGTCTATAGCGGTGTGGCGCGCATTGCCTTTATCGTCCTTGGGCTGGTGGTGGCGCTGGATATCCTCAACGCAACAGCGCTGCTGGGGGCCGTATTGGGGGCCGCTGGTGTTGCTGGTCTGGCGGTTGGTTTTGCGGTGCGCGACACGGTGGAGAATTTCATCGCCTCTATTCTGCTCAGCCTGCGGCAACCGTTTCGGCCGAATGATTTTGTCGAGATTGCAGGCGATATGGGGACCGTTGCCCGGCTGACCTCACGCGCGACCATCCTGATCTCACCCGAAGGCAACCATATCCGCATCCCCAATGCGACGGTCTTCAAGGGCCGGATCGTCAACTACACCCGAGATGCCAACCGGCGGTTCGAGTTTGAACTGGGTGTTGATGCCGACGCCGATCTGGCCGCGGCCCTGTCGACGGCGGTTGATGCCCTGCAATCGCTGCCCTTTGTCCTGCGGGATCCATCGGTTGGTGCCTGGGTCAAGGAGGTTGGCGATTCAAATGTGATCCTGACCTTCACCGGCTGGGTCGATCAGACCCAGAGCAGTTTTCAAAAAGCCCGTGGCGAGGCCATTCGGATTGCCAAGACCGCGCTGGAAAGCAATGGGTTTGGCCTGCCGGAGCCGATCTACCGCCTGCGTGTTGATGCTCGGGACGCCGCGAGCCTGCTACCCGTGGCCCAGCAGCAATCGCAGAAGGCCCCGGCACCTAAACCTGCCGCCGCCCCAGCCGAGACCCCCCTGCCGGCAGCGTCGGATCCAGCCCGTGTCGAGGACGCCAATGAGGAGGCTGCCGCCCGCGAACGCAACGCCCCCGATGGTGGCGGCGACCTGCTGAGCGACGGGCAGAACGCGGAGTGATGACGCCAATCGCCACGGCCAGATGGCAATGCGGCAATATGGGAGGGCGGAACAAATTATTCAGGTTCTGCGTTGCGCTTGGAAAAGAGGAGCACCCCATGGCCGAAGACCACAGCGCATCCATCAAGAAGGAAGACACCTATGAGGCTCTGCGCGACAAGGGCTATGGCAAGTCGAAGGCTGCCGCCATAGCCAACGCGCAGGCAAATGATGACATGTCCCCATCTGAAAAGGGCGGTAAGGCGCCCCCATATGAGGATTGGACCAAAGACGAGCTGATGGACCGCGCCCGCGAGCTGGATATCGACGGGCGCTCGACTATGAACAAGGACGCGCTGATCGAGGCGCTGCGCAGCGCCTGACCGCGCCCATACCCCGACAAGGAGAGATTATATATGGTAGAATATGCTGGCATCGGCGGGCTGATCGTCCTGCTGCTATCCATCTGGGCAATCGTGTCGATTGTCGGGTCCAACGCAGGCACCGGCAAGAAAGTCATCTGGGTTGTTTTCGTGCTGATCCTGCCGATCCTTGGCTTCATCTGCTGGCTGCTCTTCGGCCCCCGCTCGCGAAAGGCATAAACACATCTGACCGAAGCCTGAAACGTTAAAAAATGGCGCTGCCCCAACACGGGACAGCGCCATTTTTCGTGATCGCGCGACGTGCTGACGATCAGGTATTGAGCTGAAGCACGTGGTGCACGCCGACATCCGGATGGCCCTCGGTCTCGCTCAGGCTGGCGCGCAGCAGCTTCAGGCCGACCAGAACGGCGTTGCCCTGCGAGGCCCAGACCGCTGCTTCACGCGGGGTCATCTTGAGCAATGTCACCTTGGGGTCGTCACGGCCCTTTTCAAACCAGGCGCCGACGGCAAAGCTCCACAACTCATCGAGCTTATCGGGGTCATTGGTGACCTCCAGCGGTCCGCGCACGCTTGCGTGGTAATCCTGACCGTCAGAGACAAGGGTCAACTGGGCGTCGGCACCAAGGCCGATTGCCCGGACCAGATCGCTGTCGGAGGAGCTGATGAACCAGATCGCGCCATTCTCTGCATCCGCGAAATGCGTCATCGGCTGCGGATGCTGGTCGCTGTCACGCACAGCCAGCATCGAAGTGCGGCGTTTCTCCAGCTGGTGCCACAGTTGAGAGATCGCCTCCTGCTGGGTTTCGGTCTGTCGTGCCATGTCAAAATTCCTTTCGTCTCAATTCGATAGGCGGGGTCAGAGTGTCACCCCGCGCAGTTTTCGGTCGCCTGTCCGGCAGCCAAACCACAGGACATCAGATGGAGGGGTCAGACCGAGGCGAAGAACTTATCCAACTCGCGCTCAGCTTCTTCGCGGGCCTTGCCATATTTTGTTTGCAACAGGCCAAGCAGCTGCTCGCGGTCGCCCTTGGCCTTCTCGACATCATCATCTGTCAAATCGCCATAGGCCTCATGGAATTTGCCCTTCAGGGTTGCCCAGTTCCCTTTGATCTGTTGCTCGTTCATGTCTTGGCTCCTGTCATTTGGGTATCGTCGCCTAGTCAACGTGCCGGTATCGGCTTGGTTCCCGTAAAATCAGCCGGTGCGCTATCGCCGATCGCGAAGACTGCTCTGGAGTCCGCGTCCCAGAGGGCGCTGCCATGTCGGCGTTCATGATCGCGCGTTGGGCACCGCGAGGTGGAACAGACAGAAGTCCAGAGAGATCGGGAACCAACCGTCGCAGGCCGCGTTGGGATCACAAGCCATCCAAACAGAACGGGAGAGGCACATGACCGATCAACACACGACTTCACGCCACGTCGAGCGCGCCAAGACACATGCGACGGAACTCGCGGAACAGGCGCAGGAGACGCTGCGCAGCGAGGCCAGAGCACGCGCGGAGCAAGCCCAGACCAAAGCCGCAGGTGAGGCCGCCGCCGCTGCGCGTGCTGCTGATGCCGCTGCCTCCGAGCTGCCGCAAGGCTCGCTTCAGGCTCAGGCCGCCCAACAGCTGGCTCAGGGGCTGGAGCAGGTTGCGGATACCATCCGGACAGCCGATCTGGAAAAAGTACTGCGCGATACCGGCGCTTTTGCCCGCAAGAACCCGATGCTGTTTCTTGGGGGGGCTGCGCTTCTCGGCTTTGCCGCAACCCGGTTCCTGAAGTCGACAGCCCCGGACGCCACGACGGGCCGCGCCGTCGCCGATGACGCAACAGGCGACCCATGGGCCGCCTATGAGACCGGTGACGGCTCCCCGGCCAGCGACAGTGACTACAGCCGTGGCGGCATGACGCAGAGCCCGACGCGGAGGGTTTCGTGATGGAAGATCAGAACACCTCTGCCAGCCCGTCACAGGCGCCGGGACTGCTGGTGACCGTGCTCAAACAGATGTCGCAGCTGGTACAGGACGAGTTGCGACTGGCGCGGGCAGAACTGTCGCGCAACCTGTCGCGCGCCGGTGTTGCCATCGCGATGATCGCGGTGGGTGCCGTGCTGGCCATTGTGGGGCTGCATGTCCTTGCAGCCGCGCTTGTCGCCGCGATCACCGCTATGGGCCTTAGCGTCGGGACCGCCGCGCTGATCGTCGGCGGGCCGTTGATCGCCCTTGCCGTGGGGCTGGTTATGCTGGGCGTCAACCGCCTGTCACCCTCAGCCCTTATGCCGGATCGCAGCCTGCGGAACGTGCAACGCGACCTCAAGGCCTTGAAGGAGACCACACGCCATGTCTGATGATACCGATCTGACCGAGCTTGAGACCGAAATCGCCCGTGACCGCGTGGCGCTGTCCAAATCCCTCGACACATTGGCGGCGAGCCTGTCGCCGGAGCGCATCGCGACGGAAGTTTCTGCTACAGCATCGCAATATGGCGGTGAGATTTCGCAGCAGCTGTGGTCGACCGCGCGTGCCAACCCGGCCGCGCTGGCGCTCGTCGGCACCGGCATCGCGCTGCTAATGTCGGGAGCCGGCAAGCGACGTGATCCGAAAGGACAGGCGCAACCGGCGGGACCGGTGACCGCGTCGACCAGCGCTGAGATGGCTCACGTGCCCAGCCCCGATGCGGGCCAGCGCAAAAGCCCCAGCGCCAGGCGTCTGCGTGCGGCGCTGGACCACGGGCTGGACAAACTGCCTCCCAAAGCGCGCAAGCAGGTGCGAAAGGCACGTCTTTCCGCGATCCAGATCCAGGAAGAACTGGAACGCAGAGCCGCAAAGCTCAGCCGCGCGTCGCAGGATGGCATCGCGGCGCAGCCACTGGTCGCCGGCGGTCTCGCCTTTGGTCTTGGCGCGATTGTCGCGGCCCTTCTGCCGCAAACCCGGCAGGAAGATGAACTGCTGGGCGACAAACGCGACGCCCTGATGGCTGAGGCGCGCGACACCCTGCAACAGGAGTTACGCAAGCTGGCCAACAAAGGCGAGGCCGCGCTGCACGACCAGCTCAGCCAAGGCCGCGAGGCGCTGGAAGCCTCTCTGAACTGACGCTGCCCTCCCCTCTGGCCCGACCGGGCCGGAGGGTTTTCTCTCAGACAAGGCCATTCGCCATGCTCAATTCGATGCTGTCCGACCGTGCGGCGCGCATGATGCTGCTCATTCTGACGGCACTTGCCCTCGGCCTTGCACTCTATGTATCCAAACCGATCCTTGCGCCCATCATATTTGCCGTGGTGGTGGGGATTGTCGTCTCACCCATTGCCGACCGGCTACAGGGCATTGGCGTGGCCCGCGTGATCGTCGCGAGCAGCCTTCTGCTATTCTCCTGCGCCATCATCGTGCTGCTGTTCCTGTCGCTGGAGCCTCTGATCTCGGGCGTTGTTGAAGATCTCCCCAAAATCAAACGTGAAATCAAAAGCTGGGTCTACATGATGTCCGGCCTTCTGCGCGGCATCGAAGCCATCAGCCAGGAGATTGAACGAACCGTCGGCACACGCGGCGCCGAGGCGGATGTGGCCAGCGGGTTTCCGACGCTGATGGATGCGCTCTGGGTGGCGCCCAACTTTGGTGCGCAGGTGTTTATCTTCATCGGCACGCTGTTCTTCTTCGTGCTGACACGTACGGATATCTATGCTGCTGCGGGGGCATTGGGCAAACGGCTCTACCGCGCGGAACATGAGGTGGCGCGTTACTTCGCTGCTGTGACGATCGTCAACGCAGGGCTTGGCGTCGCCACCGCAATCGGCCTTGCCGTGATCGGCATCGACAGCGCGCTGATCTGGGGGCTGGCGGCCATGCTGCTGAACTTCATCCTGTATCTCGGCCCGTTGATGATGATCACCGGCCTGACATTCGTCGGGATGACCCAGCTTGGCGGTGCGGCGGCGCTGCTGCCGCCGGCATTGTTCCTTGGGCTGAACCTTATCGAGGCGCAGTTTGTCACCCCGGCTTTTGTCGGTCATCAGCTGCATCTGAGCCCGCTGGTGGTGTTTCTCGCGATTGTCTTTGGCCTGTGGATCTGGGGTCCGGTGGGCGCGATCGTGGCGCTGCCGACGTTGCTGTGGGCCGGTCAGTTGTTGCGCGCCTCCTCAGAGGCACGCCGGTCACAAGGCCCCGATACCCAGCCAAGTTGAGCCAGACCACCGGGCCACCGGGCTGCCGCCTGCGCGCCCCAGTGGCGCCATCAGGCCCTGTCATCCCGTCGGGTCAGACCACATCCTCGGTCGCGCCCGGAAGGGGCTGCTGAAGATCGGCCATTTTGTCCGGATCATGGGGCACCAGAAAGCCGTTGCGCGACTCCGGCAGGCGCAGGCCATTGCGTGCGACCTCTGCGCGCCACCAGTCCGAAGCTGTCTCCAGCCTGCGCGCCTCATCCGGCATCTGGCCCTGATCCCACCAGTGGTTGCACATCGCGCGCCAGGTTTCGGCCACGCGGTCCTTGCGGGTGATGCGCAGCGCCACCTCAGTGTCCCAGCGCATCGACCGCCCGTTCATGTTCGCAGACCCGACCATCGCAAAACTATCGTCAACGATCAGCACCTTGCTGTGGACATAGATCACCGGTGAGCCTGCCAGCACCGAGGGCGCTTCGCGATCGGCCAGGATCGGCTGTACCGGGCTGGCGATGGTCGCGCGGCTGCCAAAAGCTGCTTGCAATATGTCCAGAGCCTGCCCCTGCAAGGCCATACCATAGCGCGCATCCAGATCCCGGTTGCCCTCAAAAGCCACATCATCGGGCAGCGCGGGCAGCACCAGAATAAGAGAGAGGTCTGGGTTACGTCTGGCGGCAGCGGCAAGCCCGTCTGCCAGTACGCTGGAGCGCAGAAACTGGGTTTCGAGATAGATCAGATGTTCGGCGCGTTCGAAGGCGGCGAGATAATCCTCTTCGATCTCGCGCAATACCGTGCGGGGGGACAGCGCCCAGAATCCGAAACGACGCGGCGCGGAAATCGTCCGGCGGATCAATTTGCCTTCGGGCGGGTTTTCCTTGCCCGCGACATAGCGTTGAAAATGCCGCAAATGCTGCGCGGCCTCGCGGGCCTCGGGGCCGCTGACCAGCACCTGGACATCCGCCCAGGTCTGCTGTGACGGCTCATCATGCTCCAGCGTATCGCGGCGGCGCTCGTTGAGATCCAGCCCGCCGACATAGAGTAGGGTTTCGTCAATCACCGCCAGCTTCTGATGGTGGGTGACCGGGCGCACTTCGGGAAGAAGACCATCGTCGGGGGTATCGGACAGGCCACGACTGGGGAACCCGGTGGCGCCTGCTGGTCCGGTTGGCATGCGGTCCGAGATCTTGTTCTTCTTCATCTTGATGAACGGGCCAAACGCCAACCGTGGCAACAGACCTGCCCGCGCCGGATGCAGCGCGCCCTCGACATGAAGGTCACCGACCGGATCATCGGTCGCGCGGCGCGCGAGGCGCACGGCGATTTCCTGCGCCTGCGCCACGGTGCGTTTCGTTTTCTGATGCAGTTCCTGGCCCATCACCGGGTCGAAATCGCTGACAACCAGATGAAAATGGACACCTCGGGCAACCACATGTTCGACCAAATCCGCCCATGTCTCGCCGATGGCGCGCGCCTCGTCGCTCAGCAATGCGGTAGAGAAGTCGAAGATACGGAAACTAGCACGCACCTCTGTTTTGGCGCTGAGCACCGCCCGCTCAAACGCAGGCCATGCCTCGGCAGCGGTCACCAGAACCTCAAAGACCTCTGGATCCGTCGCCGCGTCATCCTGTGTTTCGCAGGTCGGCATTGTCGTTCGCACCCCTTTTTTCCGCAAGCCCCTGTGCCGCCGTGTCGTCGCTATGCGGAAAGACGACCTCATAGGTAAATTCTGTTTCTGTTTCCGTCGTCTTGGCCTCACCCTCGAGCTGTGCGACGAAGGCCTTGATGAGCCGGGCGCCGAGCCCGCTGGTGAACTGGCGCTCTTCGCTTTCGGCCCCGTTCTGCGGGTCCAGCGCGTTGCGGATGGTAAGACGACAGTAGCCGCCTTCCTGTTCTGCAAAGGAGACACCAACAACGCGTCGCCCGTCGCCGTCTACACCCGCAAATCTGACAGCATTGGTGAGCGTTTCGGCCACCAGCATCGACAGATTCACCGCATCGTCCTGATTAAGCTGGACCGAGGCCAGATCGGTTTCGATGGCGACAGCGCCGTCGCGCCCATGCGACAGGGAGGCAATCTCCTTGGCCAGAGCCGTAATAAGCTCGGCCGCATCCACGGTGGTGACATCTGGATTGGTGTTCAGGGACCGGTGAATCGCCGCCAGCCCACGCACCCGGCGCTGAAGCTGGGCAAGCACGTTGCGCGCCTCGTCAGAGCGCGCCGATCTTGCCTGCATGTTCATGATCGAGGCGATGAGCTGGAGGTTGTTCTTTACCCGGTGATGCACCTCGCGCAGGAGCACGGTTTTCTCGCGCAGGTCGATCTCCCGGCGTTCTTCGGCCTTGCTGAGGATCATCACCATGCGGTTAAAGGACTGCTGGGCCTCGGCAAATTCGCGCGGCGGGTTCAGCAGATCCAGCTGGGCCTGTTTCCGCTCGCCTAGCGCATAGCGCCGCATGGCTGCGCGCAGGTCACTGAGATGGCGGATAACAAGACGATGCAGGCCAAATACGCCGACGACCATGCCTGCGAGCCACATCAACACCGGAAAGGCCAGGGTGAAGGCCCAGCCGCCCATGCCTGTTGCCATCTGCGCCTGTGCAGCTGGCCAGCTTCCCACAACGGCGACCTGGCCCGGAACGATGTCGCTCACCGCGAAGAACCGTTCTTCCTGGGATTTTGACATTGCAAAGAAAGTGTCGCCAGACCGCCTGATCAGATCCGACTGCGCGGGTGTCTGGGGCAGCATCAACCCGGCCTGAGGCAGCGGCTCCGAAGAGGACAGGATATCGCCGTCCCGATTAATTGTGGCAAAACGGATGCCTTCCAGCTGCCAGCTCTCGGTGAAAAACGCGCTGGTCAATCTGTTCGGAATGGCGAGGGTCAGATAGCCGACGATTTCGCCACCTTCGCGAACCGGCGTTGTCAATGAGAGTTCGAAATCCCCATTTCCATCAAGGCTGCGCCCCACCCCATAGGTCAGCGCGCCGCGCGCGACCGCTTTTGCAAAAAATGCTGTTTCGGCGATCGCGGCGCCCACATCCTTGGAACTGCAGACCGGCTGCCCCTCGGGCGTGACAAGGCCTGCAAAGGAATAGGTCGGCTGCGCTTTGACAAAGGCGGCCAGGGCGAGATTGCAGGCTGCGGGCTGATTGCGCAGCGGCAGGGTGGCCGCCGCCAGGGCGTCAGCGGCGCCGCTGGTGCGTTGCAACAGCTCCCGCTCTCCCATGGCGGCCCGTTCGGTGCGGGCAAGGATGGCCATCCGGGACAGGCGCGCGGCCTCATCTATCACCGTGTAGGTCTGATAGATGGCAATCATGCCCAATGGCAGCAATGCCAAGGTCATGAGAGCTGCGAGCCGAAAAAACAGCCCGCCAGCCAGTGCCCGCCCCAGTTTCATATCAGGCCACGCTTTGCTGCGACACGATGCCTGCAGTTACGGTGTCAGTCAGCTCCAGCGGCTCGTTTTCGCTCAGATTCATCAGCTCGGCCAACCGCGCCCGGCCTCTGTTCACCCGGCTCTTGATCGTGCCGACCTTGACGCCGCAGGTTTCTGCGGCCTCCTCATAAGAGAACCCGCCGGCGCCAACCAGGATCAGCGCCTCGCGCTGTTCATCGTTCAGCTGTTCGAAAGCTTTGTTGAAATCGCGCATGTTCAGGCGCCCGTCATGATCAGGTTTCTGCGAAAGCTGCTCGGACAGGACGCCATCGCCGTCCTCCACCTCGCGGCGGCGTTTACGGCGTAGAGAGTAATACGTGTTGCGCAGGATCGTAAAGAGCCAGGCCCGCATATTGGAGCCTTCCTCGAATTTGTCGATATTGGTCCAGGCTTTCACCAAGGTATCCTGCACCAGATCATCGGCCATGGCCGTATTCCGGGTCAGACTGATGGCAAACGCACGCATGGCACCAAGGTGGTCCACCAGCTCGTCTCTGGGATCGCCCATCAGGAGTCATCCTCATCACGATTGGCGCTTTCGATCGGCGCTGCGCCCTTGGCTTTCAACTGGTCGAGAAGATTTGCGAACCGGTCGGGGATAGGCTCCGACGCAAGCGTATCAAACGCCTTTTTCAGGTTGCTGTCGATCTCTCGCTCGATCGCGTCGCCGCGTTTTTCTGTTGCCTTGTGCTTTTCCATACGATCCAACTATATTTTTTTACGCACACTCTGGAACCAAACGCAGTGACCAGACGTATGGTTCCATATGTATTCAGAAAAAAAGGGACATATCAAATGACCGCCCCGACAGGAGAAATTCTTGCTAATCAGATCGGGTCTAACCTGCCGTTCCTGCGCCGTTATGCGCGGGCGCTGACAGGTAGCCAGACCAGCGGTGACACCTATGCCCTTGCAACTCTGGAGGCGATCCTGGCCGAGCCGGACCGCTATGAGGCTGAGCTGAAAGCAAAGGTGGCTTTGTTCCGCGCTTTCCATGTTATCTGGAGTTCCAGCGGTGCCCCGGTTGAGCTGGATATGCCCGACAGCGGGCTGGAGACCCAGGCGCAGAAGCATCTGCGTGCGCTTACCCCGAATACCCGCGAGGCGCTTCTGCTTCACACGATTGAGGATTTCAGCACCGCAGAGGTGGCGCAGATCATGGAAATCGGCGCCGATGAAGCAAGTGAGCTGGTGAAGATCGCCTATCAGGAGATGTCGAAATCCACATCGGGTCGCATCATGATCATCGAGGATGAGGCGATCATTTCGATGGATCTTGAAGGGATCGTCAGCGAAATGGGACATCGGGTGACCGGCATTGCCCGGACTGAAGATGCCGCGCTGAAACTCGCGAGGGAAGAGACACCGGATCTGATCCTGTCGGATATCCAGCTTGCGGATAACTCCAGCGGCATTGATGCGGTGAACAAGATCCTTGAAAATCATTTTGACTGCCCCGTGATCTTTATCACTGCCTTCCCCGAAAGGCTGCTGACCGGCGAAGGGCCGGAACCTGCCTTCCTGATTTCGAAGCCCTATACCGAGGATCAGGTTCGCTCGGCGGTCAGCCAGGCGATGTTCTTCTCCTCGACCGAGACGTTGAAGGCCTAAACCAGGCGCAAACCTGTTTTGATCAAATAGCCGCCTGTGATCAGGCGGCTATTTTTGTGTCTGGACGGCAGTTGCGGATGTTTTCCACTCTTTCGCTTGAGATCGCCGCCGCGCCGGGATCACCGCCGCGCGCGTCTCTCGTGCCGGATCACCCTGTCAGGCGGCGCCCAAGCTTTCGTCAGGCCTCAGCCCTTGGCGATGGCGCGCAGCATCCAGGCGGCCTGCTCGTGAAAGGCGGAGCGCGCCGTCGCCAGATCCTCGGTAACGATATCCTTGCGATCGCCCGCCAACTCGGCCAGCGCATGAAGGCGGTGCGCGACGCGTTCATGGCAATGAGCGAGATCCTCAACCATATCCGCAGCCGTCAGCGAGCCGGTTTTGTCTTCAAGCTTTGAACGGCTGACGATATCGGCAAGGCTCGACGGCGCCAGATGCCCCAGCGCGCGGATCCGTTCCGCCAGCTCGTCGGTCGCTGCAAACATATTCTCATATTGCTCTTCGGTCAGCTTATGGACCGAGTAGAAGGCCGGCCCTTCGACGTTCCAGTGATAGGCATGGGTCTTGAACACGAGGCGATAGGTATCGGCCAGCACATCGGCCAGCCCGCTGGCGATCACCGAGGTGTCACGGACACCGGTGCTAACGTCATCACGGCTGGGCACAACTGAAAGCGCTTCGCTCATCTCATCATCTCCTTTGTCTATGTCGGTCTCGCCACCCCAACGTGTGCTCCTGACAGAGGTTCCCATATTTCTCGCCGGTGTCAGACCTTCTCACGGATGTCGGGCGCGCAGGCGCCGGGGACAGATGGGCAACGAAAATGGGCGGACGCCACAGCATCCGCCCCTTATCGCTTTCGCATTGTCGTCTCCACGCTATCTGCCCTTTACCACCCGAACCACCATGGCGATGGCAAAGAGTACAAGGAACACGAAGAACAAAATCTGCGCGATCCCGGCAGAGGCAGACGCCACACCGCCAAAGCCGAAGAGGCCAGCGATGACTGCGACAACAAAGAATAGCAAAGCCCAGTAGAGCATGGTCCTCTCCTTCATATCATGTCGTGCTGTGATACCGTCCCAACTCAGACCGCGCGGCGATGGTTCCATGGAACTTTCGCGGCTCGGCGCACGTTGAGTGGTGGAAAGGAGACTTCATCATGGCTGCAACTCAGACACAGACTGAACCGAAGAAATCGACCGCTGCGCGACGCAAGCAGGACACCCTGACAGAGGCGTCCCAGCCGATTGCGGCAAAAGCCAAAGAAGTCGGCGAACAGCTGGAGGATATGGCGGTACGCAATGCTCAGGCGGTCCGTGAGATGGCGACTGAGGGTGCAAAAACCGCGTCCCAGACCGTTAATGAGCTTGCCTCCCAGAGTGAGGAATTCGTGAAGAAGAATCCGGCGCTTGCCGTAGCTGGCGCACTGGGGCTGGGCGTGCTGATCGGCCTTGCGGTCCGCAACCGCTACTGAAACACTTAAATTCCGAGATACAAAAAAGGGAGGCCAGCGGCCTCCCTTTTTTGTATCTGTTGGACACGTTTCTCTGACTATGAACAACCACGGCTGCGAGGGGATTCAGGTGAATTTGCGAAACAGCCGCGTGGTGTCGAAGATTGTATCGAGTTTCTCGTAGCGCGCGCGCGTCTCGTCCCAGCGCTCCTCCTGTGCGGCCGAGATCATCGCCTCCAGCAGCATCATGGTTGAGATGTTTGAGTCCCAGGCCGAGGGGATTTCCACCCAGCAATTGAAGGTATGCGCCGCCACAGATCCGATAGGGCTGGACCATTGGTCGGTGATCAAGATCACCCGCACCCCCCGTTCCGAGGCCAGTTCGGCCAGCCGTTGCAGGTTGGTCTCATAGCGGCGGACGTCGAACATCAGCAGCGTGTCGCCTTCCACCATATCCAGCACGTAATGCGGCCAGGTCGCCGAGGAGGAGGTCATATGTGTGACCCGCTGGCGAATGGCCTGAAAATGCGTGAAGGCATAATCCGCAAGCGCACGGGTGATGCGCCCGCCAACCACATAGAGCCGACCCTCAGTATCGGCCAGCTGCCGGACCGCCGCATCGAACTGCTCTGAATCGACGTTGGAAAAGGTCTGGCTGAGGTTGTCGGTCACCGCCTGTGCAAATCTGTTCAGAAGATGCCCCTCCGGCGCCTCCGACGCCCAGTTGGCCCGGCGCTGGGTCGGGCCGGATCCCTTTGCCTCCAGCTCTTTCAGCAGGGCCTGATGGAACTGCGGATATCCTTTGAAACCAAGCTTCTGCACCATGCGCGCCACGGTGGGTGTCGACACATCGGCATTGGCGGCAACAATGGTGATAGAGGCCAGACCAGCCGCCGGATAATTGGCCAGCAGGGCATTTGCGAATTTGCGCTCTGCCTGGGTCAGGGTTGCATATTGCTCCCGGATGAGTTCGCGCACGGTGGCGGGCGGTTTTGTCACTGTCCGGCTATCCCTCTGGTTTGCCTACAATTTATGCAGCGCCCCAAAGACAGGGCCACCCCCGACACGAGGGGATCAAACTGATGCTGAAAATATATTGACACAAAAAGTTGTACGTGAAAACATTTTTCCAAAATCAGGGAGTGCCCAATGTCACTGAGCGATTCCAACGCTCCATCTGCCGCCGCACCGGAACTGCCCAACGAGGCAGTAGAGATCTGGAATGCAGCGGGCACCGGCGATGTGCTGGTGCTGTGCGAACATGCCAGCAACCACATTCCGGCGCGGTATGAGGGGCTTGGCCTGTCGGAGGATGACCGCGCCAGCCATGCCGCCTGGGATCCCGGCGCATTGGCGGTGGCCAAGGGTCTATCGGTGGCTCTGGACGCGCCGCTGGTCGCAAGCAGGGTGTCGCGGCTGGTCTATGACTGCAACCGCCCGCCCGAAGCTGCCAGTGCCATGCCCGCGAAATCGGAACTGATCGAAGTCCCCGGCAACCGTGATCTGGATGCGGCGGCGCGGGCCGAACGGGTCGACAGCGTCTACACCCCTTTCTGCGCGGCCGTGGCGCAGGTGATCGCTGATCGCAGGGCCGCAGGCCGCGAGACGATGCTGGTGACGGTCCATAGCTTTACCCCGATCTTTTACGGCACCCCGCGCAGCGTCGAAATCGGCATCCTGCACGATGCGGACAGCCGCTTGGCCGATGCGATGCTGGAGGCCGCCCCGGCCCTGCCCGACCGCCAGATCGAGCGCAACGCGCCTTATGGCCCGCAGGACGGTGTCACACATTCGCTGGTGCTGCATGGTCAGAACAATGGTTTGGCCAATGTGATGATCGAAGTGCGTAACGATCTGTTGCAGACCCCGGAACAGGAAGCCGCCATGACAGACGAATTGCTGTGTCTGCTGCGCCCGGCCCTGAGCGCGCTGACCAGTAAGGAGGCAGCCAATGCCTAGTGCCATCAAGAGCTATGTACGCGCCATTGACGCGATGAACCGCGTGATTGGCCGTTTCGCCATGTATCTGATCTTTGTGCTGGTTGGGGTGCTTCTGTGGTCCTCGGTGTCAAAGACCTTTTTCAACCCGTCACTCTGGACGCTGGAGACCGCGCAGTTTGTCATGGTCGCCTACTATATTCTGGGCGGTCCCTACTCGATCCAGATGGGCAGCAATGTACGGATGGATCTGTTCTATGGCGCATGGTCGCTCAAGACCAAGGCCATGGTCGATGCTGTCACCGTGCTGTTCCTGATGTTCTACCTGGGGATCCTGTTTTATGGCGCCGTCAGCTCCACCGCCTATTCGCTGGGGTATTTCGGGCTTGAGCCGTTTCAGTTCTTCGGAGAGCTGCTGACAATCCTTGTGAGAGAAGGCGTCGATGCCGCCAGCGCCAAACTCGGCTATCTGGAACGCAGTTCCACCGCGTGGCGCCCCTTCATGTGGCCGATCAAAACCATCCTCTGTTTCGGCGTCTTTCTGATGCTGCTGCAATGCCTTGCTGAATTGTTCCGTGATCTCGGACGCCTTCGCGGAGACGACTTCTAATGTCCTATGAACTCATCGCCATTATGATGTTTGCCGGCATGATGCTGATGCTGATGACCGGTCAGCGTGTGTTTGGCGCAATCGGTTTCGTCGGCGCTGTGGCCGGTCTGCTGCTCTGGGGCACTGGCGGCAGTGAAATCCCCTTCTCCGCGGCCATGAAGCTGATGAAATGGTATCCTCTGCTCACGCTGCCAATGTTCATCTTCATGGGGTACGTGCTGTCGGAATCGAAGATCGCAGATGATCTCTACCGGATGTTTCACGTGTGGATGGGACCGGTCAAAGGCGGACTGGCGATTGGTACCATTGGTCTGATGGTCCTGATCTCGGCGATGAACGGTCTGTCGGTGGCTGGTATGGCCATCGGCGCCACCATCGCCCTGCCCGAGCTTTTGCGCCGTGGCTATGACAAGACGCTGGTCACCGGCACCATTCAGGCCGGATCCTCCCTCGGCATTCTGGTGCCGCCCTCCGTCGTGCTGGTGCTCTATGCGATGATCGCGCGCCAGCCGGTTGGTCAGCTCTGGCTCGCCGGTGTTGTTCCGGGTCTGCTGATGGCGGCCATGTTCATCATCTACATCTATCTGCGCGCCCGGATGCAGCCCGAACTCGGCCCCGCCATGAGCCCCGAGGATCTCGCCGAATATGAGCGCATCAGCGATCATCCGCTGCGCCTGAACTACATTGTTCTGGCCCTTCTGGTGCTGGTGCCGCTGGTGGTCAAGATGGGCATCATCGAGGCAAAACCCGCAATGGGCGTGGCTCTTGCCGGTGCTGTTCTGGCATTTGTCACCAGAGGCGTTCCGATCTTCTATCATGATGTCTTCATGAAGGAAAAATATCGCCTGCTGTTCTCCGGCGTGCTGCCCTTGGCGATCTTTGCCGCGATGATGGTGCCCTTTGTGAATGGCTGGACCTCGCTGGTGGAAAGCTCCGCCATTGGTGCGATGACCGCCTTTGTCGCGGCCATTCTCAAAGGTCGGATGAACAAGGAGGTGTTTGAAACTTCGGTGCGCTCCACCCTGGGGATTTCCTGCATGTTCATGTGGATCATCCTCGCCGCGCTTGGCTTTGGCGCAATTTTTGATGGTCTGGGCGCGGTGAAGGCGATCGAGGATCTGTTCACCACGCAGCTGGGTCTCAGCCCCTGGATGATCCTGATCCTGATGCAGCTGAGCTTTATCGTGATGGGCACGTTCCTTGATGACACCGCGATGCTGGTGATCGTGGCGCCGCTTTATGTGCCGCTTGTGGGGGCGCTGGGGTTCGATCTGATCTGGTACGGTGTGCTTTATACCATCACCACCCAGATCGCCTATATGACGCCGCCCTTTGGCTACAACCTGTTCCTGATGCGGGCGATGGCGCCACCGGAAATCGGGCTGAAAGACATCTACGTCTCAATCATCCCCTTTGCCGCTGTCATGGTGGTCGCACTCGCCCTGGTCATGATGTTCCCGCAGATTGCCCTGTGGCTGCCGGACTATGTTTACGGAAAATAACCCTCAGAAGAGCTCCGCAAGGGGGCCGGACATTCAACATGGAGAAGAGACATGACGACAAGACGTAAGTTTATACAGACCGCCGGTGTCGGCGCCCTGGCCGCACCGCTGGCCACACCTGCGCTGGCTCAGTCGAAAATCACCTGGCGTATGCAGACCTATGCCGGTGCGGCACTGGCCGAGCATGTGGTGAAACCCGCCATCGACATGTTCAACAAGATCGCAGGCGACCGCATGCAGATCGAGCTCTACTATGCCGACCAGCTGGTCCCCACCGGCGAGCTGTTCCGCGCCATGCAGCGCGGCACGATCGACGCGGTGCAGTCGGATGACGACTCGATGGCCTCGCCCACCGAAGTCACTGTCTTTGGCGGCTATTTCCCCTTCGCCTCGCGCTACTCGCTCGATGTGCCTGTGCTGTTCAACCAATATGGTCTGAACGAGATCTGGGACGAGGAATACTCCAAGGTCGGCGTCAAGCATATCTCGGCAGGCGCCTGGGACCCCTGCCATTTCGCCACCAAGGATCCGATCAACTCGCTGGCCGACCTCAATGGGAAACGCGTCTTCACCTTCCCGACCGCCGGCCGTTTCCTGAGCCAGTTCGGCGTGGTGCCGGTCACCCTGCCGTGGGAAGACATCGAAGTTGCCATGCAGACTGGCGAGCTGGACGGCATCGCCTGGTCCGGCATCACCGAGGATTACACCGTCGGCTGGGCGGATGTGACCAACTACTTCCTGACCAACAACATCTCCGGCGCCTGGGCTGGCTCCTTCTTTGCCAACCAGGGCCGCTGGAACGAGCTGCCCGAGGACCTGCAGACCCTGTTCCGTGTCTGCTGTGATCAGTCGCATTATTATCGCCAGTGGTGGTACTGGGGTGGCGAAGCCTCCTTGCGCGTGAACGGCGACAAGATGAAACTGACTACGATTCCGGACAATGAATGGCAGCAGGTCGAAGACGCCGCCGTCAAATTCTGGGACGAGATCGCCGCCGAAAGCCCGACCAAAGCGCGCGTTGTCGAGATCATCAAGAAGTACAACGCCGACATGCAGAAGGCTGGCCGCCCCTATCGCTACGGCTAAGGCTGCCACAGAAAACCGAATTTGGCCCGCGTGCGGTGGGCCAAATTCCTTCCCAAGGAATTTGCTCAACTTTTTTAGTCAGAAAGTTGTGGCCTCAGAACACAAAGGGCTGCTCATGCTCTCCTTCGATACGCTCAAAGACCAGGTTGCCGACGGCACCGTTGATACAGTTCTTGTGTGCCTTGTGGACATGCAGGGTCGGCTGATGGGCAAACGCTTTCACGCCAAGCATTTTGTGAACGGCGCCTGGGAAGAGACCCATTGCTGCAACTATCTCCTCGCCACCGATCTGGCGATGGCGACGCCGGAAGGCTATGCCTCGACCAGCTGGGAAAACGGCTATGGCGATTATGTCATGAAGCCGGATCTGGCCACGCTGCGCCCGGTGCCCTGGCTGGCTGGCACGGTGATGGTGCTCTGTGATGTGCTGGATCACCACAGCCATGAGGAAGTCCCCCATTCTCCCCGCGCCATCCTGAAACGTCAGGTGAACCGTCTCAAAGAGATGGGTTTTGACGCGATGTGCGCCACCGAGCTGGAATTCTTCCTGTTCGAGAAGAGCTTTGACGAAATCCGCAAATCCGGTTTCCGCGATTTGCAGCCGATCTCGGGCTACAATGAGGACTACAGCATTCTGCAGACCTCGCGTGAGGAACATATCCTGCGCCCGATCCGCAACCATCTGTGGGATGCAGGGCTGCCGATCGAGAATTCCAAGGGCGAGGCCGAGACCGGTCAGGAAGAGCTGAACATCAAATATGCCGCCGCGATGGATACGGCGGAATATCACACCATTGCCAAACATGCGGTAAAAGAGATCGCCCAGCAGCAGGGCCATGCCGTCACCTTCCTGCCGAAATGGCATCACGAGAAGGTCGGCTCCTCCTCCCATGTCCACCAGTCGCTGTGGC
Source organism: Phaeobacter sp. JH204B (assembly GCF_048055755.1). Taxonomy (NCBI): domain Bacteria; kingdom Pseudomonadati; phylum Pseudomonadota; class Alphaproteobacteria; order Rhodobacterales; family Roseobacteraceae; genus Phaeobacter; species Phaeobacter sp. JH204B. Next base: position 150,520 of record NZ_JAYMXF010000020.1, on the reverse strand, counting down.
AGGACGGCAAACCTGCCTTCTATGACGAGAGCGACGCGCTGGGCATGTCATCGCTGATGAAGGCCTACATGGCGGGTCTGCTGAAATACGCGCCGGATTACACCGCCTTCATGGCGCCCTATATCAACAGCTACAAACGCTTCATGAAGGGCACCTTTGCCCCGACCCGTATCATCTGGTCGGTGGACAACCGCACCGCAGGCTATCGCCTCTGCGGTGTCGGCAGCAAGGCAATCCGCGTGGAATGCCGGATACCCGGCTCGGACATGAACCCCTATCTCGCGATTGCCGGCATGCTGGCGGCGGGTATTGCAGGCATCGAGGAAGGGCTTGAGCTGCAGGCCCCCACCAAGGGCGATGTCTATCAGGGCGACACCGGCATGATCCCCGGCACGCTGCGTGAGGCGGCGGCGGCACTCAAAAGCTCGGCCATGTTGCGGGCCACCATGGGCGATGCGGTGGTTGACCACTATGTCCGTGCGGCGGAAGTTGAGATCGAGGATTTCGAGCGGATCGTGACCGACTACGAGATTGCCCGCGGGTTTGAGCGCGTCTGAGACGCGCAGCCTTCGGCGAGAGTATTTTTGGAAAGATGACGATGGGGGCGTGGCCCCCGTCAAACCACATGAGGAAGACCATGGGCCAGACCCTGAAATGTATCTCACCGATCGACGGATCGGTCTATGCCGAGCGCGAGACGCTGTCACCGGAGGCCGCAGCAGAGCGTGCCAAGGCAGCACGTGTGGCCCAGGCGGCCTGGGCCGCCCGCCCCCTGCAGGAGCGGATTGACCTGGTGATGGCCGGCGTCGCCGCCGTGGGGGCCATGAATGACGAGATCGTGCCGGAGCTGGCCCACATGATGGGGCGCCCGGTGCGTTATGGCGGCGAGTTTGGCGGCTTCAACGAACGTGCCAGCCACATGGCCGCGATTGCGGCAGAGTCGCTTGCGGATATCGAGGTTGGAGAGGACGCCACCTTCAAACGCTACATCAAGCGCGTGCCCCATGGGGTTGTGTTGGTGGTCGCGCCCTGGAACTACCCCTATATGACCGCAATCAACACCGTGGCGCCAGCGCTGATTGCGGGCAATACGGTGGTTCTGAAACACGCCACCCAGACGCTCCTGGTGGGCGAGCGCATGGCGCAGGCCTTCCAGTCGGCGGGCGTTCCGTCAGATGTGTTCCAGAATGTATTCCTCGACCACGACACCACATCCTCGCTAATTGCCTCAAAGGCCTTTGACTTCGTGAACTTCACCGGCTCCGTCGGTGGCGGCCAGGCGATGGAGCGCGCAGCGGCCGGCACCTTTACCGGCGTCGGCACCGAGCTGGGCGGCAAGGATCCGGGCTATGTGATGGAAGACGCCGATCTGGACGCGGCGGTGGACACGCTGATTGACGGCGCCATGTTCAACGCAGGCCAGTGCTGCTGCGGCATCGAGCGGATCTATGTCCATGAGAGCCTTTACGACGCCTTTGTCGAGAAGGCAGTGGCCATCGTGAAAGGCTACAAGCTGGGCAATCCGCTGGAGGCCGAAACCACCATTGGCCCGATGGCCAATGTGCGCTTTGCACAGGAGGTGCGCGACCAGATCGCCGAGGCGGTAGCGGCGGGTGCTGTCGCCCATATCGCGCCCTTCGCCGAGGATGACGGCGGTGCCTATCTCACACCGCAGATCCTGACCGATGTGAATCATGACATGCGGGTGATGCGCGACGAGAGTTTTGGCCCTGTCGTGGGCATCATGAAAGTCACCTCTGACGAGGAGGCGATTGCGCTGATGAATGACAGCGAATTTGGCCTCACCGCGTCGCTATGGACCCGTGATGTCGAGCGCGCCGCGCGTGTTGGCGATCAGATCGAAACCGGCACCGTGTTTATGAACCGCGCCGATTATCTGGATCCGGGCCTGTGCTGGACCGGCTGCAAGAACACCGGCCGCGGTGGGGGTCTGTCGATCATCGGCTTCCATAACCTCACCCGCCCGAAATCCTATCACCTGAAAAAAGTCACGGGCTGAGCCCCGTCATCTTTCCAAAAAATACTCCGGGGGGCTTGCCGCAGGGCAAGCGGGGGCAGCGCCCCCTCCCCGGCTTCATCACAGGAACCCACCTATGACTCTTGTTGGAAACTGGTCCTACCCGACCGCAATCAAATTCGGCGCAGGCCGGATCAAGGAACTGGCGGACGCCTGCGCTGCTGTCGGCATGAAGAAACCTCTGCTGGTCACCGACAAAGGCCTGGCCGAACTGCCTGTCACCCAAGCCACCCTCGACATCCTGGAGGCCGCGGGCCTTGGCCGGGCGATGTTCTGCGAGGTTGACCCAAACCCGAACGAGAAGAACCTCGAAGCCGGTGTTGCCGCCTACAAGGCGGGCGGCCATGACGGGGTTATCGCTTTTGGCGGCGGCTCTGGCCTCGATCTGGGCAAGATGGTCGCCTTCATGTGCGGCCAGACCCGACCGGTTTGGGATTTTGAAGACATCGGCGACTGGTGGACCCGCGCCGATGCCGATGCAATCGCGCCAATCATCGCCGTGCCGACCACCGCAGGCACCGGCTCCGAGGTCGGCCGCGCATCTGTGATCACCGACAGTGTGACCCATCAGAAAAAGATCATCTTCCACCCCAAGGTGCTGCCGACCGTGGTGATCTGTGATCCCGAGCTGACCGTGGGCATGCCGAAGTTCATCACCGCAGGCACCGGGCTGGATGCCTTTGCCCATTGCGTCGAGGCGTTCTCCAGCCCGCATTACCACCCGATGTCGCAGGGCATCGCGCTGGAAGGCATGCGCCTGGTAAAGGATTTCCTGCCGCGCGCCTATGCCGATGGCACCGATATCGAGGCGCGCGCGCAGATGATGTCGGCTGCGGCCATGGGGGCCACCGCCTTCCAGAAAGGCCTCGGCGCGATCCACGCCATGAGCCATCCGATCGGCGCAGTGTTCAACACCCACCACGGCACCACCAATGCGGTCTGCATGCCTGCGGTTCTGGCCTTCAACGCGCCGGAAATCCGCGAGCGGTTCAACACCGCAGCTGCCTATCTGGGCATCGACTGCGGCTTTGACGGTTTCTGCGCCTATGTGCAGGAGCTGAACGACAGTCTCGGTATCCCACGTGGCCTCGCGGACCTCGGCGTCACCGAAGACGCCATCCCCGAGCTGGTCCGAGGCGCCCTGATCGACCCCTCCTGCGGCGGCAACCCTGTCGTTCTGGATGAAGCCAATCTTACGCAGCTATTCAAGGACGCGATGTGATCTCCGGTTGAGGGCCACAGAATACTGAGCCCGGACCGAGCTGTCTGACGTCTGGCTCAGGTGTCGTGATTGCGGCCCCTCTCTGGCTTGAGAGGGGCCGCATTTTTATTCGCAATGATCCGGGTCTGTCCCTATTTCGCCGCGCCGCAGTGTCGATCGACCATGCGCTGCACCATCGGGGCGAAGTGCCAGAAATCGGGCGTCTTCATCCCCTCACGCTTGCCCGCCTCGTCCAGATAGCGCACCGCGATGATCTCCTTGAGGTTCGGATTGGCCTCGAACTCCACCGCTTCCTGCGCGGTCATCGGTCCCCCCTGCAGCTCCAGCGTATGGACCGAGGCAGGCGAAAGGCGTTTAAAATACTCGGGCTTGGTCGCACAGAGATAGCGTTTCGCAGCAACGTGGTAGCGACAGCAATCGGTGATCACGCTGGGAAAGAAGCGCTCCAGTACCTCGGCCCCGGCGTCCTCATGGTGGCGGTCTTCGGTATCATCGGGGTGATAGGTGCCAAACTCCGATGTGAAATGACCGATATCATGCAGGAGGGCGCCGACGATGATTTCCTCCGGCTGGCCATTCTCTTCGGCGATTGTGGCACCCTGCAGCATATGCTCTCCCATGGTCACCGGCTCGCCCAGATATTCCTCACCGCCGCGGCGATCGAAGATGGAGCCGAGGAACGCAACGATTGTGTCGCGGTCGAGTGTCTCAGGCGGGCGATGCGGCGCTGGCTGCGGTTTGCGGCTGGTCATTCCGCCGCCTCCCCCAGGGCCTGACGCCGCCGGGCCTCATAGGCAGAGCGTAGCCCGTCCTTGTCGGCATAGCAGCCCTGTAACCACCGCGTTCCTTCGCCGGAATAGCCCTTGCGCGCATGAAGGACACGGGTGTTGTCGACCACAAATGCCTCACCGGGGTTCAGGCGAAAGGTCACCTCCATTGCCGTGTCGTCGATAATCTCGCCGAACCGGCGATAGGCCGCATAATAGAGCGCCATTTTGTCGAAGGGGACATCCTGAACCGCCGCAAGGGAGCGATTGTTGAAACGCACAGCAATCAGCTCGCCATCCGGCGCCAGCTCGATCATCGGACGGCGCGAGGTCAGGCAGACCGCGGCTTCGCCAGCATATTCAAAGCGCGCGCAATGCTCGGCCAGAACGTTGAAATAGGCTTCGTTTTCCGCCTTGAGCCGCAGCGCCGCGGCAAAGCCGTCAACCACCATGTTCTCGCCGCCGGCAGCCGAGCTTTCGAGACAGTAGAGCACCTGGATCGTCGGCACGGGATCGCGATAGGGGTTGTCGGTATGGGCCTGCAAGCCAAGCCCGGTAAAGGCCAGATTGGTCGGATTCACCTCGGTACGGACCTCAAAGTGACGCCCATAGTTGGTCTCCCGGACATGACCAAAAAGATCCACAACCCGGAACAGTGCACCGTCCTCAACCGGACCGTTGACGATTTTGCCAAACCCGTAGCGTGTCACCGCGCCAAGCCAATCGTCCAACGCCGCACCACCGGCTTCCAGCGCGGCAAAATCCCCGGTGGGCACGGCCGCCATCAACCCCGCGTCCCAGGGCTCGACCCCCTCCGCGAGCCAGCCGCGCGCGTCCTGACGCGCCCGGTCATAGGCATGATCCCCAAGCCAGGACAGATCGTAATCCACGGTCTTCTCTTCCGGGACGAACCGCACCCGGAGGTGGCCGCCATCAAGCGTCGCCTCCGCAATTGCCGTGTCGGCCGGAATATCGCGCAGGGCGATCAGACGCTGGCCATTGGCCGTCGCACGGGTCTCGGGATCGCCCGCATTGTCGCGCAGCCAGATCGCGTGGAACCGCAGTTCAGACGTCCCAAGAGACAGGGTGAGATAATCGCCCGCTGGGGCAACGGTAACTGACGGCATGATGTCCTCAAGAAAGGGTCCGCAATGCGGAAGATGACTTTTGCCTGTATGTTGCCACCGGTCCTGGATAATCTCAAATTAGGAATTTCTGCACTTAGGCCAAGGTCAGCTAATGCAAAAACAGCGCTCAACCCTGCCCCCGCTGGAATGGATCCGCGCCTTTGAAGCGGCGGCGCGCTGCGGCAGCTTTACCGCAGCCGCAGACGAAACTGGGATCACCCAATCCGCCATCTCGCAGCGCATCGCCCAGCTGGAGAAACGGCTGGGGGTGGCGCTGTTCCACCGTCACCCTCGTGCCATTTCCCTGACTGTGGAGGGCGAGGCCTGGTTGCCCCATATCCAGTCGGCGCTGGACACGATGCGCGACAGCTCAGAGGCGCTGTTCGGCACCGGGCGGCGCCAGCTGACGATCTCCGCCAGCCAGTCGGTCATTGATCTGTGGCTCACGCCAAGGCTGGCAGCCCTGAGCGAGATTTCGGGTGGTCAGCTTGCGATCCAGACCATGGTGCTGGGCGCCCATGACGCGCCCGAGGATGATGTGCTGCGCATTCGCTACGGCGCCGGGGACTGGCCCCACCCCTATAAGCTGCCGCTCTATTCCGAGGAAATCGCGCCGATGGCGGCGCCCGCTCTGATCAAGGCTGCGCAGGACTGGACCGACTGGCCCCGCATTGCCTGTTCCGGTCCACGCCCGGGCTGGCCCGATTGGGTTGCCCGCCACGGCGGCGGGACAACGCCAGTACCGCATCTGCGTTTTGACACATTCCTGTCGGCACTTGGCGCGTCACAGGCCGGGGCCGGCGTTCTGCTAGGTTCGCTTCCTCTGTGCCGCGTGCCCCTGGCCGAGGGGCGGCTGGTTCGCCTTGATCGGAACCGGCTGAAACACCATGCCACCTATTGGATGATCGCCGGAAAAGACTCGGTAACCCACACGCAATGGAGCGAGCTGACACGCATCATGCAGTGAGCCGCGGCAAACGATTGGACCACGCGAATTGTCGCGATGGCAATCTGTCTTATGGGCCAGTCATGGGGGCCGGTGCATAGCTGTATCCATTCATGCAAACCCAATTAGGAGCATTGACGCCCATGAACATGTGGTTACTGGCAGCAGGAGGCCTGATGGTCGCGAACACGCTGTTGCACATCTTCGCCGGTGGTAAGAGCGTTGCACGCCCCCTGCTAAACGCGCGCGAGCTGTCTGCCGAGGTACGATATGTAAACTACTACTGCTGGCACCTGGTGAGCATTAACCTCGCTGCGGTGGCTGCGCTCTTTTTATGGCCTGCGCTGCTGAACGGGCCAGTCGTCGCCGCGATCATCGCCACCGCTCTGGCCGCCTCATATGCCCTCTGGGGGCTGGCCGTGCCGGTTCTGAACGGCCAGCGCTACAAGGATATTCCCCAGGGGTTCCTGTTTGTCCCCGTCACCCTGTCCGGTCTCGTCGGCCTGATGATCTGACACCTGTCAGGCACGATAACCACGCAAGTATCGGTATGGGCCGCGAGATGGCGGCCCAACCTGAGACGAGGTCAAACAGTTGGCCAATAGTATTTCATAGATAAAATATCTTCTGTTGATTACCCGACATCTTGTGGGCATTGAGCCTGTTCCTCATAGAAAACCACCAAAAACACCCTTAACAGCTCATGAATCGGCCGCATTCAGGGCAGGCGCGCGCTCAACTCATAGCTGTCTGGTTAAAGTCTTAACGACACTAGGCGGGCATATTAATCATTTGTTAGCGGCAAAATGACAGTCTCAGGCCAGTCTTTGGAAAGGGCGTTATCATGAATGGTACTGAGGTTACGACACAAACCAACCACGCGACACTGCCCTCTGGCAACCTATGTGTCCTGGTGCTGGATGACAGTGAATTTGACAGAACACGGATGCGAAGGCTGATTGCCCAAGCGGACAGATCTGTGAATGTGATCACCTGTTCGGATATCAAGGACTTTGAAAGAGCACTGGACGAGAATATCGTCGACCTCTGTCTGATTGACCATCAGCTGCGCGACGCCTCGGGGCTGGATGCCGTCGCCGTGGTCAAACAGCAACTGGAGACTGCGGAGGTCCCGGTGGTCATGATTTCCGGTCGTGAAGATACAGAAGCGGTTGTCAGTTCGATCCGCGCCGGCTGTGTCGACTACATCGGCAAGGGCAATCTGACGGCTGAAAAACTTCATGGTGTGATCTACAATTCCATCGCTGAAACCTTCTCCAACCCGGCCATGAAAGCCGAGGTGCAGGAAGCAACCCGTAATGTGATCCGTGGCATGGCTGAAGGCTGCATCAGCGAGCTGCAACCCAAACTGCGGCGCATGTACCGTCAGATCTCCTTTATTCGCGGCTGCCACAATCAGGGCCTGACCCCCTCCCCTGAGGCGCTGGATGAGATCGAAACCCATTGCCTGAACATCTGGCGGTTCTTCGACGAGATCGAACACTACAGCAATAGTTTCAACGAAGTTCGCCACTAGGTGGATCACCTCACCGCGGCTCAGCCACGGTGAGGTTGCTTCAGACGCACCCGAATAGTCGCCCCGTGCCGATTGGTCCGGGGCGGCAACGCGTCTACAAGACCGCCATAGCTATCGGCAAGGCGCCGCAGGATCGCCAACCCCATGCCTGCCCCTCCGGTGTCGGCGATCGAGAATTTGCTCATCGGATCAAAAATCCGTTCCAGCTTGCCTGCTGGAATTCCGACACCATCGTCTCGCACCAGCATCTCCCACATGCCGTCGTGGCAGCGGCCAACCACGGCAATGCGCACCGGCTCCGGGTTATGACCGGCCGCATTTCCCAGCAGGATCAGGAACATCGACATCAGGGCATCGGGGTTCATGTCAATCTCAGGCGGATCGAACCGCGCCCGCACGCGCAGGCCATCTGGCAGATTCAGCGCCGCAATCGCACGATCAAGGCAAGCTTGAACCGACACGTTCTCCGTCTCCCGGTATCCGGTCTTGGAATATCGCGACAGCTGGTCAAGCATCATGTTGAGCTTTTCGGCGTGCTGCCGCATCAGATCAAGGGATTGCGCCGGGGCTTCCGGCAGGGTCAGGCCTGCGTCCTCCAGATCCTCCCCAATCCAGTTCGGCAGTTCGGCAAGCGCCCTCACCGACCCCCGCAGATCATGCACGATTTTGTAGACCACTTCCATCATCGCCTGATCGCGCGTGGTCTGTCCAGCCGCCTGGTCGGGTGTATCATGTTTCATCGCGGAGCGCCTTTCGAAGTTCGGCAGGATAGGTGTCACGCAGGGCCATCCAGCGGCGCGCCTGCAACGTGGCACCCGCACGATCCGTTGTCGCACGCCAGGACTGGGCCACATTGTTGAGCGCGACCTCCGGCGTGGCGTCACCCGCCAGCGCAAGCTGAAGCCAATAGGACAAGGCGTCGAAATACTCCCCCCGCCGCGCCAGATAGAGATCGGGCATCGACGAGCGCATTGCCTGTTCATGCACCCTCAGGAACTGTGCGCCATAGGCATCGACGATTGCGGGATCCTGATATTGATCGGTCCGGAAAGGGTCAAAAAAACCACCCGTCTGCGCGATCGCCTCGGCGCCGACTTTCTGCGAAACGGCATTCACGCAAAACTGGTATGCGAGCTCAGGCTGCCTTGAATTTTTGGCGACGACGTAACTCCACCCCCAGTTGAAATACGACATGGGCACCAACGCCCCATTGATGCGCCCACCGGGCAGCGAGGCGTTGACCAGATTATCGCGCATCGCCGAGTCCGGCGCATAGAGGCTTTTCTGTGTCCCCCCCCAACCGATATTGGCGTAGATGTCACCCTCGCGGTACCGTGCCCAATTGGCAAAGAGGCCCAGGTCGGCCCCAACCAGATGGGCGCTCGAGGCGATCATCTCTTCCAATGCGGCGACGCCCTGGGCACCGGCAATCTGCGGCTCCATCGTCGGTGAAAACGGCCAGGCCCCCTTGGCGTGGAACCGGGCCCACCATTCCCAGGCCACCTTGTCGGCAGCGCGGAACAGGCAGCCGCCATAGCGTCCCGCATCCGGGTCGTGAAAGAACGCCATCTGGCGGTCCAGCTCTTCCCACGTCGCCGGTGTTGTCAGGTCTGTCCCGGTCTGATCCGCATATTTCTGTCTTAACTCAGGGTTCTCCATAAACCTTTTGTTATAAAACATTAAGAACACGTCACCGTCGGTTTGATATCCCCAGAGCCGGTCATCGAAAACATCACCGCTGGTATACATCATCGCGTCGGTCAGATCCTGCGGCGCATATTGCTGCGCCAGCCCGTCCAGGGGCAGGATCGCCTCCGCCTCGACAAGATCGGGGATTCCAAACGTTGCAGGCAGCGCCACATCGACACCGACGTCATTGAGCATTGCCTCCAGCGTCAACACCGCATTAATCTCTCCCACACCGACAACGACCAATTCCGCCCGGCAGCCACATAACGCTTCGAAACTCTTGGCAACCGGGGCCAGATTCGCCTCTGCCCCATGAGGGGTCAGAATACGCAACAGGTTGGGAGACTGGGGATCAGTTTCAGCACGTCCGGCTGCAGGCAGCAGGCCACCGCCCACCCCCAACGCCAGCGCATGCGTGGTAAAGGCGCGTCTTGTGAACATGGGGATCCTCGCGGTTGGCTATATGTCGTCAAACCTATCGTCGCCCAGTTAACGGCTGGTAAACCTCTCAACCTTATGTTGAGTCTCGCAAACAGCAAAAGGGACCCGCAGTGTCGCTAACCGCACGCCTAAGATCCTGTGTCGTCATCTGCCTCGCGTCGATCTGTGTCGCGATGTATACGGAGTGGAACGACCTTAGCCGTATTGAGCGCAAGACGGAAAACCTGTCGGACCGCACCATCCCCCTACTGGACAGGATCGCCGATCTTGGCGACCTGCAACATGGGCTGGAGGTGACATTGGCGAGGATCCGGCTCGTCGACGAACCGGATGGGCTAAAGGCGCTCGGACAGCGGCTCGACACGCTTGCACAGCTTTTTCGCGACAATTTCAGCGATCAGACAGATACAGTCACCAACGGTCCGTCCCCTGCAGATGCCGATGTCTTCCAAAAGGTTGTCAAAGGTCGGCAAGACCTCGTCGCCCAGTATGACCGGCTGGAGGTGCTTATCTCACAGGCGGCCTCCAAGATCCTGGCCCTGGAGAAATCCATCATTGTCGCGCAGATCGAGTTCGGCAATCAACAGCGTGACACCGGGAGTTCGAGCCAGTCGTATTCCTGGGCAATCGACACCGCCAAAACCCTTGGGGAGATCTCCGGCAGCGTTGCATCGCTTGCCATCCTGACCAAGGATTTCTCCATTGATACCGGCGAAAAACACAGCGCGGAAAGTCAGCGCCTCGTCGCCCAGATCAATACTCTTGCCTCCCGCCTTGCCCGGCTCAAAAACATCGATGCGCGTCACGAGATTGCCGGTGTGCTGGTCGACTATCGCAAGATAATGCTTGGCCCGGATGGCGTCGTCGAAGGATTGTCGCAGTTACAGATCAGCGAAGCGCAACAGGATCGTCTTTACAAAGAGGCTGAAGCCTCCTGAACCGCATCGGCACCTGGAGCAGGTCGAACACGCAGCGTGCGGCGATGGAGTTTCGACAAAGCGCGGCCGAAACCACGCGCATCGTGGAACGCATTCGCTTTGTCGATGTCGCTTTCAACATGTGTATGCTGTTGATTTCTCTGGCGCTCTTGTGGTTCATGATCGAGGTTCGCATGATCTCGCGCATCCATCGCCTGACCCGCCATATCCAGCGCATGTCCCGCGGCGAGCTCGACGACCCGATCAACACCAGCGGCTCGGACGAAATCTCGGAGATCGCAAAGGCTGTCGAGAAATCACGCCTCACCGCCGCTGCGCTGAAGCGCTCGAACGAGGAGCTGGAGAGATTTGCCTATGTGGCCGCACATGACCTGCGTGCGCCATTGCGGGCGATTTCAAATCTGATTGAATGGACCGAAGAAGACTTTGCCGATGAGATGCCGGCCGATGCGCAAAAGAATATCGGATTGATCCGCAATCGCACGGACAGACTATCCAGCCATCTGTCGGCGCTGCTGGATTATGCACGTGCAGGACAGATCGAGGGCGAACACGGCGCATTCAGCCTGACGCATTTTGCAGATGAGCTGCGGCTCTACTTCAATTCCAACCCGGAATTCGAAATCAAGGTCGAGCAGGATTGCGGTCCCTTCGGTGCATATCTGACACCGTTGAAAACCATCCTGATCAATCTTGTCAGCAATGCCAGCAAGCATCACGACAGATCATCGGGCACCATCCGCATCAGCAGCGAACTCTACCCGAACTACGTGGAAATAACCGTTGCCGACGATGGTCCGGGCATCCCGAAACAATACCAGGAGCAGATTTTCGTGCTGTTTCAAACGCTGAAATCCCGTGATGAAGTCGAAGGGTCCGGCCTGGGTCTGGCTCTTGTGCAAAAACTTGCCAGATCACTGGGTGGCAGCGTTTCTGTAGTTTCCAATCCGGAGGTGGCGCGCGGCACCGTGTTCACGGTCCGGATCCCGCTCAACTCCAAATCAAAGAAACCGCTGAATGACATCCAAGGATTGGCCGCATGACCAATAAAGAATCCGTTACATTCCTGATTGTCGATGACGATGAAGTGGCTGTCATGGCCATCAAACGCGCCTTAAAAAAGCTGCGTCTCGTGAACCCGGTAGAGGTCGTGGGCGACGGGCAGGAAGCACTGGACCTGTTGCGCGGCGTGAACGCTGCCGCGCTGGAGCGCCCCTATATCATCCTGCTTGATCTGAATATGCCGCGCATGGGTGGTCTGGAATTCCTGGCAGAGGTCCGGGAAGACAAGGAACTGGCAAATTCCGTGATCTTTGTTCTGACAACCTCCGATGCGCCTTCCGATATCGCGGTCGCTTATGAGCACAAAATCGCAGGCTATATCGTGAAAGAAAACGCCTATGACGCCGTCAAATCGGCCGTTGAAATGCTGGGCGCCTATGTCGAGATTGTGTCGCTTGAAAACAAGCTGAGATGAGGCCGGTCAGCGGATCAATGCTGTTGGCGCCAGCTTGCCGAAAAGGCGGGCCCTTACAATCTGTGCGGTCCATGAACGCAACGGCGGGAGAAGACTGATATTCCCGGCGCCATCGATGGCAGCATTCGTATGGCCGATGCCCCGGCGCGACTGAACGCTAATGGCGTAGCTACTCTGGCGGCGGCGCTGTTTCTTCATGGCGATATCTAGCCCCGACGCCCCCGTGGTGGCCCCCGCCCCTCAAGGCATATGGCAATACCAAGCTGTCGCTGGACCAGATGCACCTGAATGGTCTCCGGGATGCGGGCTCCGTCCATTCGGAGGCCGCGCATTCCAGTCCGAATTCTGACCACGGATCGACAGCTTGCGGCCCGACATCGGTGATCGGGAAGATTTTCCGATCCAGAGACGCTCAAATCTGCGCGACACATCCCATGTTGGAACGCGCGCATTCGAAAGACGCGTAAGATTGGAAAACGGGTCGGGCCCTGTGCTCAAACCTGCAATCGTTCTAGATTGCGACCATACAGATTGGCCGCATGGCAGAGCGGGATCGCCCGCTGCACCCTCAGCCCCAACGCCTGCGTGGTCTTCCGGTCAACTCTGAACCAACCTGCGCGCCGGTCAACAGCGCTGCTCTGCGCGTGCAGCCGGTTGCCCGCCCCACGGTTGTCGCACAAGTCTGCGGACCGCAGCCCCTACATCACCGTCAGCCACTCAACCAATCACTCAACCTATTCCAATGCAATCATTCCGGTGTAACCGACCCGCGCCAGCTGGCGCGGGATATCAGTCTTCGACGGTTTGCCCCAGTTCGCACCAACCATCAGATCCCGCGCAGCAAGTTCAGCGCAGAACCAGTCTGGTCAGCCCTCTTTTCCAGCAGGATCACCCTCTTAACTGGGGTGACGTGACCCAGCCTAACCCTACATTTGCCTCCGCGCCATGGGCCAGCAAAACCCCGCGTGCGCGCCATGGACGGCGCCAAGGGCATGACCGGCCATCCGGGACGCCCCAGAACCACGCCTGCCCAGACGCGGGCATCATTTCAGCGTCAGCACAACAAACAGCGTCCCCGCAATCCCTGCAAAGATGGTGAGCCAAATGAGCCCCACCAGCTCGGTCGTGCTTTCCGCTTCAAGCTGGTTGGCCAGCGAGATGATTTCAGCGGTGACATTCCTCTCTTCCCTGCGCAGAAAGTCGATCCATTCCGTCGACGCCGCAACCCAGCGCTCGCTGTTGAGAGCCGCCGGCCCGGAGGCCGCTTTTGCTGACCTGATGGTATCACGCAGGTCGCTTAAGGTGAGATATTGGTCCGTCCTTTGCAGCGATGGCAGCCAGCTTCCACTTCCCTTGACGACCGCTGCTTCGGTCAACAGGATGATCTGCGCGCCGCCGAGGGCGGCAAAATGCTCCCGCAGCGCAGAAGAATTTCCCGTTTCGATGACCGCAGCGCCAGTTGCCCGCTCAAGTCCGGCCTTTTCCTTGGCTTCGCCGATCAGGAAACGCGCCTGTCGCAGCGCTTGGTATTCGGTGGAACTGTCCAGCCCGACGCTTTGTCGGGTAAGAGCCATGATGGTGCTGATGAGTTCCGTGTAGGGCCCAGCGACATCCGAAACCATGACCGGCCTATCAAAGCCGAAGCCATCGACATGCTGGCGCAGTTCCGCCAGCCGTTCCACCCCGTGAACAACTCGATCAAAGGCCAGGCTATGATCGTCGGCCATCAGGGTGATGCGCGAAAGTGCCGAGGCGACCACCGCATCAGTCTGGCCGCGCTGACGTATCAACGCATCTGGAAAAACCCGCCCATCTGAGGAGACATATCCGACGGAATACCCGCGCTCGCGCTGCAGCTCATGGATCATATCGCTGATCGCGCTTTCCTCCTGCGCGGTCTGCGCGGCGTATTCCGCAAGGAGGTGGCGAGCGCGCTGCGCCACAAGCGCGCTCGCAGCGAGATACCCTGCCAGCAGGAAAAGCGGCGCAACAACCAGCAATATGGCAAGCCTGAGCGGCATGATTTCCCCAATCCGATGAGACACCGTTGGAACAATTATAGGGATAATTCGTTTACCATGTACTACCAAAACGTGTATCATTTCAGTTTCCTCAGCGCAGGGTCTAGAGCCGCGGCTTCCAGCCCCGCCGGATCGGCTGTCGTTCAGGACCGGCGGCAGCGGCGTGAGAGGCGCAGACAGATCGCGCACAGCGGCACCTGCGCAGGCCCCCTTTCTGGCTTGCCGTGTAAACGCATCCCCTCCTGCTGTGATGTGCTACACTGATGCTTCGGGCAGCGGCATTACGCGCCAATCCGCTGACCGGCGAACGGGCTTGATTTTTGCAACTGTTAGCGATAACGATGCGGCAATTGTCAGGCCACCGGGCGCGCCCGTCGAAGGCTGAACCCCTATCACCATCGGAGTTGCACAGATGACCTTGAAAATTGCGATCAATGGATTTGGACGAATTGGCCGTGGCGTTTTGCGCGCCTTGCTGGAGAGCAACGCCGACGATATCTCGGTTGTGGCGATCAACGATCTGTCGCCTGCGGAAACCCTGGCGCATCTGTTGAAATACGACAGTGTCCATGGTCGCCTGCGGAACGAGGTGACCGTCGACGGCGATACGATGACTGTCGGCAATCACAGCATCCGCCTGACGGCGATCCGTAATCCCGAGGATCTGCCCTGGCAGGACGTTGATATCGCCTATGAATGCACCGGCCTGTTCACCAGCCGCGAGACTGCTGCCAAGCATCTGCAAAACGGCTCCAAACGTGTCCTGATCTCCGCCCCCGGCAAGGAGGTCGATCGCACCGTGGTGTTCGGGGTCAATCACAAGGATCTGACCAAGGACGACGTCATTGTCTCCAACGCCTCCTGCACCACCAATTGTCTGGCCCCGGTGGCAAAGGTTCTGGACGATACATTCGGCATTAAGACCGGGTATATGACCACGATCCACGCCTATACCGGTGATCAGCCGACCCATGACACCAGCCACAAGGATCTCTACCGCGCCCGTGCCGCGGCGCTGTCGATGATCCCGACCTCAACAGGCGCAGCCCGCGCGATTTCGGAGGTCCTGCCGCATCTGAAAGGCCGCCTGGAGGGTTCAGCAATCCGCGTGCCGACACCAAATGTATCCGTGGTGGACCTCAGCTTCATTCCTGAAAAACCTGCCACTGTTGAGACAATCAACGAGGCGATGAAGGCGGCAGCAGCGGGCGATCTGGCAGGGATCCTGTCCTATGAGACGGACCCGCTGGTCTCCATCGACTTCAACCACGACCCGCATTCCTCCTGTTTTGCGGCACCACAGACAGCGGTTACCGCCGAGGGGCTGGTCCGCGTTGTCAGCTGGTATGACAACGAATGGGGCTTCTCCAACCGGATGGTCGACACCGGCCGCCACATGGGCAAGGTGATGAACGGCTAAGCGCGCGGAAGATGCGCTGACAGAACAGGAAAGGGCTGCCAATGGCAGCCCTTTTTGCGTCGTACTCTGAGGCCTTGCCCACCCCTTGCGGGCAGGCCCTTATGCCGCTAGATGCGGAAAATCGGTTGCAGCAGGCGCGGGACAAAGGACCGGAACCGCAGTGCAGCGTCAGTCGCGGCAAGGCAGATGCAGGTCTCACCGTCCTCGGCAATCGGCGTATGTTCCAGGTGATCGTCCGCAACTTCCAGATCCCCGACACCAAAGCGCCCGGTTTCATCGCGAAACGCGCCCTGTAAAACCAGCGTCAGCTCCAGCCCGTTGTGGCCATGGTCAGGGACCGCCTGTCCCGCAGGAATATAGAGCAGCCGCACGCTGCCCTCCTCGTCATGGCTGAGGATTGACTGACGCACACCCATGCCGAGCGACTTCCACTTTGGCGGCAGCCCACCCAGCGCCTGCATCACCGGCGCCGGAAAGATGCCCGAGCGGTTGAACTTCGGTGCGTCCTCGAAGGGTGAATCCAACTCGGCAAACACGCGCTCCCGCAGATCATCCGAGACATCCCGGGTTCCACAGGTTTCCAGTACCGACCCGCCGACCGCCTGATGCGCATTCAACCGGGCGCGGCAGTCGTCACACATCGACAGATGGGTCGCCACAACCAGAGAGTAGGCATAGGGCAAATTGCCAGAGGCATAGGCCACCAGCAACGGGTCAGGGATATGATGGCGTACGCCGGTCATGATAGTCCTTGTTCCTTCAACTCATGACGCAACCGCTCAAGTCCGAGGCGGATGCGGGATTTGATTGTCCCCAGGGGCAATCCGGTCTGTTCCCGGATGTCCGCATGGGTCAGCTCGCCCAGATAGGCCTTTTCAACCATCTCTCGCTGTGCCGGTTTCAACCGGGCCAGGGCTGCGCGCAGCTTTGTTGTTTCCTGATCCAACGCCAGAATCTGGGCTGCATCTTCTTGTGTTTCCTCGGGAAGCTTCAGCTCCTCCGGTATTGGCCGCCGTTCCTTGCGGATCACGTCGATCTGCCTGTTGCGGGCGATCTGGTAGATCCACGCCGAGACCTGAGCACGTTCAGGATCGAACATGGCCGCCTTTCGCCATACGGTCAGCATCACCTCCTGAACCACCTCTTCGGCCTGGCTGGGTGGCATACCGGATCGGCAGATCACCCCCTTCAGACGCGGCGCGAAATAGTCGAACAGACGACCAAACGCCACCTTGCAGCGGTTGTCGCGCACGGCCAGCATCCAGACTGTCTGATCCGACAGGCTTTCCCGTTCCACTTTTTTCCTTTCGCGCATTACACTTGTGTCACGGTCTACCGTAACGGGCGGCGCAGGCGCTGCAAGAGTTGGATGGCTCAGCATGGTCAACATGTACGGATTACGCATCTTTCACGGTGCTGGATCACTCTGAGCGCAATTAATTTCAGTTTTTTCCATTCGTCCGGAGAGGCCCGTCATCTTAATCACCATCTTTTTTGATCCGCCCGGGCGAGCGGCCCGTAACAAGTTGAAATCACAGATGGAGACAGCATGTCCTTCGACGCATTATCATCCGCTCGCCAGCGTATCGCCGTTGTCGGTGGTGGCATCTCCGGGCTTGCCACCGCCTGGCTGCTCGCAAAAAGCCACAACGTCACGCTTTATGAAGCCGCGCCGCGACTGGGTGGGCACGCGCGGACCGTCGTCGCCGGTCGTAATGGCGACCAGCCCGTGGATACCGGCTTCATCGTCTTCAACTATGTGAACTATCCGCATCTGACGTCGATGTTCCGCGATCTGGATGTGCCCGTGGTCAAAAGCGACATGAGTTTCGGTGCCAGCATCGGGGATGGCCGCGTCGAATACGGTCTGCGAGATCTTGGGGCGCTGCTCGGGCAGCGTCGCAACATCGCGCGGCCCGCCTTTTTCCGCATGGTACGTGATATCCTGCGCTTCAACGCCAACGCCGAAGAGGTCGCCAAGAGTGACAGCGTCACCATCGGCGAACTGGTCAATGATCTGAAGCTCGGCGACTGGTTCCAGCGCTATTACCTGATGCCCATCTGTGGCGCGATCTGGTCGACGCCGCCGGATGAAATCCGCGGTTTTCCGGCGCAGTCGCTGGTCCGCTTCTTTCGCAATCACGCATTGCTCAGCGCTTCTGGACAGCATCAATGGTGGACGGTCAAAGGCGGCAGCATCGAATATGTCCGGCGTCTGACCGCCCGATTGGACCAGATGGGCTGCCAATTGCGTCCGGGCACCCCGGTGCGCAGCGTCGAACGGACATCCGAGGGGGTACGCATCCACCTCCCCGATGGCACCTCCGAAAACTTTGATCAGGTGGTGATGGCCTGCCATTCCGATGACAGCCTGCGCTTGCTGGCGCAGCCGACAGCGGCAGAGCAGGCAACGCTGGGGGTCATGCGCTATCAGGATAACGAGATGATCCTGCACCGCGACACCGACCAGATGCCGCGCCGCCGTGCCTGCTGGTCGTCCTGGGTCTACAAGGCCGACACCCGCGACAACCGGGCCGCCATCGGCGTCACCTACTGGATGAACCGGCTCCAGAATATCGACGAAAACGATCCTCTGTTCGTTTCGCTGAACCCGGTAAAGGATGTGCGGTCGGATCTGATCTACGATCAAAAAACTTTCCGCCATCCGGTGTTTGACACCTCCGCGCTGCGTGCACAAAGCCGGATTGCCGATATCCAGGGGCAGAACAACACCTGGTTTGCCGGTGCCTATCTGCGGCATGGGTTTCACGAAGACGGCTTTGCCAGCGCGGTGCGCGTCGCACGTGGCATCAGCGCGCGGGAACGGGTGATCGGATGACCCTGTGGCCCGAGCATATCGCCGGACAGACCACCCATGCCCGCCATGGCGCCATCTCCAACAGCTTTCGCTACGGCGTGGACTATGTGCTGATTGACCCGCGCTCCGAGAGCGGCCCGCTGCTGTTTTCGCGCAATCGCTTCAATCTGGCTGCGGTCCATGATCGCAACCATGGTGGCGCGCCGAAACAGGGGATCGGCCTGCCATGGGCGCAGGACGTGTTCGCCGACGCCGGGCTGGATATGGAGGGGATCACCATTCGGCTGCTCACTCAACCGAGCTATCTGGGCCATATTTTCAACCCGGTCAGCTTCTGGCTGGCCTTTCGCGGCAAGGCGCTACATGCGGTCATCGCAGAGGTCAGCAATACCTTTGGCGACCGGCACAGCTATGTCTGTCACAAACCCGGCTTCACCGCGATCGCCCCCTCCGACAAGCTTCAGGCCAAGAAGATCTTTCACGTCTCCCCATTTCAGGACATTGCCGGGGACTACTGGTTCAACTTCGACATCGGCCCCCGGCGGATCGCCATCCGGATCGACCACAAGAACGATGGCGAAGGGGTGGTCGCCACGCTGACCGGCCCGCGCCAGCCGCTAAGCAACGCCGCACTCATATGCTCCAGCCTGCGCCGCCCGGCCGGCACGCTGCGCACGGTTGCGCTGATTTACTGGCAGGCGCTGAAATTGAAACTCAAGGGCGCCAGCTATCGCCCCCGCCCTACCCCACCGGAACATGAGGTCAGCTGATGATTTTCCTTACCAAACGCGTAAAACACGACTTTCTCGACAGCTGCGCGCGCATCCGCAAGGGCAGTCTGCGCCTGCTGACCCCAGAGGGCGACACCCATGATTTCGGCACCGGTGAACCACGCGCCGAAATCCATCTGCGTGACTGGAGCGCCATAACCGCCATGGCCGCCCGCGGCGATATCGGCCTCGGCGAGGCCTATGTCGCCGGACTTTGGGAGACGCCCAGCATCGAAGACGTCATCAAGGTGGCGCTGCTCAACCTCGATCATCTTACCGATTACGCCTACCCGAGTTTCTGGGCCAGTCTGAAGTTCCGGGTCGTGGACCGGATGCTGCGCGCCAATTCGATCAAGGGCGCGGCGCGGAACATCAAGGCCCATTACGACGTCGGCAATGAATTCTACCAGCTGTGGCTGGACGAAAGCATGACCTATTCCTCGGCCCTCTTTGCGCCGGGTGACAATGACCTCGCGCGTGCGCAGACCCGCAAATACGACCGGGTGCTGAGCCGCCTCACCGCCGGTGATCGCGTCCTGGAGGTTGGCTGCGGCTGGGGCGGATTTGCCGACCGCGCCGCCGAACAGGGGCGCCATGTTACCGGGCTGACCATCTCCCCCAGTCAGTTTGGTTATGCCGACGCGAGGCTCGATGGGCGCGCCGATATCCGCCTTTGCGATTATCGCAAATCGGAGGGAAAATTCGACAATATCGTTTCCATCGAAATGGTTGAGGCCGTGGGCGAACGCTATTGGCCCAGCTATTTCGCCACGCTGAAAGACCGTCTGGCCGATGACGGCCGCGCCGTGGTGCAGGCGATCACCGTTCAGGACAGCTATTTCGACATCTATCGGCAGTCGTCGGACTATATCCGCCAGTATACTTTTCCGGGCGGCATGTTGCTCTCTGATGCGGTGATCTCACATCAGGCGCGCACCGCAGGTCTGAAGGTTACGGATAATTTCGCCTTTGGCCAGGATTACGCGCGCACCTGCCGGGAATGGGCGGCGCGCCTTGTCGCGATGACCCCCAAAATCCACTCTCTGGGCTATGGCGAGGCCTTCCTGCGCAACTGGCGCTACTATCTGGAAACCTGCGCTGCCTCCTTCGAGGTCGGCCAGACGGACGTGATTCAGGTGGAGCTGGCCCATGCCTGAGATCCGCCAAAACCGCCTACGCTCCGCCATCGCCGCATTTGCCGTCAGTCTCGGAGTGGGTCTCGCCAGCGCTGCAACGGCAAATACCGGCCTCAGCTCCCCGACCAAACTGGGAGAGGTCACCTTCCGCTGGTTTGGCCTGCCGCTCTATGATGCCAGCCTTTACACCGAAGGGCAGACCCGCTTTGACTGGCAGAACCCGATGGCGCTCAAGCTCAGCTATCGGCGCGGTTTCAGCAGATCCCAGCTGATGCGGGCCACGGTCGCGGAACTGCTGCGGCTGGAAGGCAGGCGCGCCGATCACGATCAGCTGGTCGGCAAGCTGGATCGCTGTTTTCGCGATGTGAGACCGGGCGACAGCTTCGTGGCAACAACCCGCGCGCCTGATCGGGTGGAGCTCTATCTGAACGGAAAACAGACCTGCGATCTGCGCCATGCAGACGCCCGCAAGCGGTTTCTGAATATCTGGCTGTCGCCCAACAGCCGCGCTGCGCGTTTGTCCAGCGAGCTGCGGGGCAACTGATGCAAGCCACCCGTATCTCCCTATTTGCGCTGATGCTGGCCGCCGCCGGTCTGCCGCTCTATATCCATCTGCCGCGCTTTGCGACGGCGGAACTGGGACTGAGCCTGGCAACCCTCGCAGCGGTGCTGGCGGCGATACGGGTGCTGGATTTCGTGCAGGACCCCCTACTGGGCTGGGTCACCGACCGCTGGCCGCAGGAACGCGCGACCTTTGCAGCTCTGGCGGCCTTTGGCATGGCAGTGGGGTTCATCCTGCTCTACACCTACCGCCCGGCGGCGGGGGGCGTGCTGCCATGGTTCGTCATCGCCCTGGTGCTTCTGTTCACGGCCTATAGTCTCGGAAGTGTTTTGTTCTACGGGCAAAGCACCGCGCTTGCAGGCAGCCCGGAGGCGCTGATCCGTCTGGCCGGGTTTCGCGAGGGCGGCACATTGGCCGGTATCATCCTGGCAGCCCTGGCGCCGGGCGCGCTGGTTGCCGTCGGCGCAGGCCACGGCGGCTACCCCGCTTTTGGCTGGATGCTGGCCGCACTCTGCGGTGTGGTCTGGTGGCTGACCCGCGGCCTCTGGACAGCGGCACCGCGCCCCGAACACCCGCTGTCCATCACCGCGCTGCGTGCAGCGGGTGGCCTTCGCCTGCTGGCGCTGGCCCTCGTGAACAGCCTGCCGGTCGCCATGACATCGACACTGTTTCTGTTCTTCGTCGAGGACAAGCTGGCGCTTGCCGATATGGCCGGCCCCTTTCTGGTCCTGTTCTTTCTCGCAGCGGGACTATCGGTGCCGCTATGGACCCGCGCGGCAGAGAAGTTCGGCGCGCGCGAGGTGTTGTTTCCGGCGATGGCACTGGCGATCCTTGCCTTTATCTCCGCAGCCTTTCTTCCGCCCGGCGCCAGCCTTGGCTTTGCCGCCATCTGCATTGGTTCGGGGGCCGCGCTCGGCGCGGATATGGTGATCCTGCCGGTGCTGTTCTCACGCGCATTGGCGCGCGCCGGGTTGCAGGCGGGGCAGGCCTTCGGGCTGTGGTCCTTTGCTGCCAAACTCGCGCTTGCCGCCGCCGCTGTGCTCCTGCTGCCGCTTCTGCAGATGAGCGGCTTCACCCCCGGTGGCGAAAACAGCGCCGCCGCCCTGCAGACGCTGACATGGGCCTACGCAATCATTCCCTGCTGCATCAAACTTATCGCCATCGCGATGGTGATCCGCCTCCCTGGAAAGGTAACCGCGTCATGAAACTCCTGCTTGTTGCCATCATTCTGTTGCTGCTGCTTGCGCTCCTTCGCCCTGGGCTGGGATTTCGCAACCAGCACCCCGAACACTATGCCAATACCAGTCCCGCCTTCGACATTCGCACACATCTGAGCGGCGAGATGATCTCCGAAGGTATGATTTACGGCCCGATGGGGCGCGTCTCCTCGCGGTTTGTCGCCACGATGGCGGGCGAATGGGAGGGCGACACCGGCACGTTGAGCGAGAATTTCTCCTACGCCAGCGGCGGCACGCAAATGCGGAAATGGTTCCTCACAATGGGCGAAAACGGCAGCTTCACCGCCACCGCAGATGACATCATCGGCACCGGACAGGGTCAGCAGATGGGAGCCGCCGTGCGCCTGACCTATCGCATCCGCCTGCCAGAAAGCGCCGGTGGCCATGTGCTGGATGTCACCGACTGGATGTATCTGATGGAGAACGGCACCATCATGAACCGCTCCGAAATGCGCAAATTCGGCATCAAGGTGGCCGAGCTGATCGCCACCATGCGACCGAAGGGAGAGTGAGATGTTTGCAGGACAGACCTGGTGGATCGTCGGCGCGAGCGAGGGGCTGGGGCGTGCGATCGCCGAGAAGCTGGATGCCGCAGGCGCGCGGCTGGTGCTGTCAGCGCGCAGCGAAGAGCGCCTGCAGGAGCTGGCGGGCACGCTGAGCAATGCCACTGCCCTGCCACTGGATGTGACCGATCCCGACGCCATCAGCCGGGCCGTGGAGCAGATCGGCAAGGTGGATGGCCTCCTTTACTGTGCCGGGGCCTATGACCCGATGCCTGCGCAGGACTGGGACGCCGAGAAGGTCGAGCTGATCTGCGACGTGAACTTCATGGGCGCAATTCGTGTGGTTGGCCGCGTCATACCGCAGATGGTCGCTGCCAACGAAGGGCATATCGTGCTGATCGGCTCACTCGCCGGTCACACGGGCCTGCCCGGAGCGACCGGCTATGGCGCGTCGAAATCGGCCGTTATACACATGGCCGAGAACCTCCAGGCCGATCTGATCCAGACCCCCATAAAGGTTCAGGTGATCAATCCGGGTTTCATCAAAACCCGTCTGACCGACAAGAACGATTTCAAGATGCCGATGATCCAGACCCCGGATGAGGCGGCAGATGCCTGCCTGAAAGCAATGCGAAGCGGGCGCTTCAGCACCAGTTTCCCCGCCCCCTTCGCCTGGGTCTTCACCATCGGCAAACATCTTCCCCGCAAACTGTTCCTGCGCCTGATGGGGGCGGGAAAATGAGCCCCCATTCGCCGCGCCACATCGTCATTATCGGTGCCTCCGGTGGCATCGGGTCGGCGCTGGTTGACCATTTTGCGGCGCGAAACCCCGCCAGCCTGACGGCGGTCGCGCGCGGCGCATTGCCACCGAAGGCCGGCGTCGACAGCTACCGCGCCGATATCACGGATGAGGACCAGCTGGCCGGGTTTGCCGATGATCTGCGCCGCAGGGGGATCGCCCCGGATCTGGTCGTCGTTGCAACCGGGGTCCTCTCCGACGAGGCCGGGCTTAAGCCTGAGAAATCCTATCGTCAGCAGGACCCGGTGGCGTTCCGCAAGGTGTTTGAAATAAACACCTTTGCCCCCGCCATCATTGCCAAACATCTGCTGCCGATCATGCCTCGCAAGGGGCGCGCGGTCTTTGCCGCCCTGTCCGCGCGGGTCGGCTCGATCAGCGACAATGGCCTCGGCGGCTGGCATGCCTATCGCGCCTCCAAAGCGGCACTGAACATGCTGATCCGCAACTACGCCATCGAAACCGCGCGCAGCAACGAGGAGATGATCTGTGTCGGCCTGCATCCCGGCACCGTAAAAACACCGCTGTCGGAACCTTTTTCAAAGAACGTCCCCGACGACGCTCTGTTCGAGCCACAACAGGCCGCGGCCTACCTCGCCCAGGTGATCGACCGGTTATCGGCCAAGGACAGCGGGCGGGTGTTCGACTGGGCCGGCAAGGAAATCCCAGCCTGATGATGGGCTGATCGCCACCAGATCGTGGCGACCGTGTCATCAAACACAGCGCCGGACTTGCTCATCCAGCAGGCCCCATGCGACAGTGGGTGAACACCGCACGCAGCCATGCGCTCTGCGGACTCACCCGATGTGCCAGCTGCCTACAGGACCTTGCCGCCTTGAAATCCGTCCGGCTCCGCCTCCTATTGCTCGCACTTCTGCCGCTCAGCGTGGTGATGCCGCTGCTGCTGGTCGTGGCCATGGCGCGCTGGAACGCGGATTACGACAATGTTCTGATCGTCAATGTAGAAAGCGATCTGAAAATCGCCGACCAGTATTTGCGCCAGTTGCAGGCCAATACCGGCGATGATCTGGCAGCAATCGCCAGCTCGGCCCGGTTTGCCGAGGTCCTGCGCGCACCGTTGCAGGATCAGTTACGGTTTCTTGACCAGCAGCGGCAATCCCTCCAGCTTGATTTCCTCTATTATCTGCCATTGCGCAATATTGACCGCGAGGCGCGCCGCTGGCCGGTGATCGACCGCGCCGCGCAGGGCAGGCTGGCCTCGGAAATCGACATTTTCTCCGCTGCGGACCTGGATGAGATCTCTGCTGACCTGCGTGACCGGGCCCGTATTTCCCTGATCGAGACCGAGGCCGCCGCGCCGACAACCCGACCGGCGGAAGATCGCGGCATGGTGATCCATTCCGCCGCGCCGGTGACCAATAACGGCAGTGAAGGCGCGCTGGTGGCGGGTCGGCTTCTGAACCGGGATCTTGATTTCATCGATACGATCAATGCGCTGGTCTACCTGGGCGACAGTCATCGCATCAGCCGCAAGGGCACCGCGACACTGTTTTTGGAAGATACCCGTATCTCCACAAACGTTCGCCTGTTTGAAGACGTCCGCGCCCTTGGCACCAGGGTTTCGCAGGCGGTGCGCGATGCGGTGCTGGGTGAGGGGCAGACCTGGCTCGACCGTGCCTTTGTGGTGAACGACTGGTATATCTCCGGCTATCTGCCGCTCACCGACAGCTTCGGGCGTCGCGTTGGGATGCTCTATGTCGGCTTCCTTGAGGCGCCCTTTGCGGCGGCCAAACTCTCCGCTTATTGGACTGTGGTGCTGTCATTCCTGTCCGTTCTGCTGTTGTCCGCGCCCCTGTTCCTGTGGCTGGCCAAAGGGATCTTTGCGCCTCTGGAGCAGATGAGCCACACCATGGCCCGTGTCGAACGTGGCGATCTGACCGCGCGCAACGGCAATGTCGGGCGCCGTGACGAGATCGGTCAGGTTGCGGCCCATCTCGACAGCCTGCTTGATCAGGTTCAGGATCGTGACCAGAAACTGCGCGACTGGGCAGAGGAGCTGAACGCGCGTGTCGACCAGCGCACCGCCGAACTGCGCGCCGCCAACGAAAAACTGGAGGCAACCTATAAGCAGCTGGTGATGAGTGAGAAACTCGCCTCCATCGGCGAGATCACAGCAGGTGTGGCGCATGAGATCAACAATCCCGTCGCCGTGATCCAGGGCAACGTCGATGTGATGCGGATGACTCTGGGCGCCGCCGCCGAGGAAGTGGACACCGAGCTGGCGCTGATTGACGATCAGATCCTGCGGGTCAGCGCCATCGTTGGCAAACTGCTGCAATTTGCGCGCCCCACCGAATTTGGCACCTTCGAGGAAAGCCTGGATCTGGCCCCGGTTGTCTCCGACTGTCTGGTGCTGGTCGATCACGTGATCACCAAACAGGCCATTACCGTTGAAAAACAGTTCGCCGCAACGCCACCGGTTCGCATAGACCCGGGCGAATTGCAGCAGGTGGTGATCAACCTGATCCTCAACGCGGCGCAGGCCATGGAGGGCTGCGGCAGGCTCCTGCTGGCCCTGAGGCCGATGGAGCGCGACGGTGTCAGCGGCGCCTGTCTTGAGGTTTCGGACACCGGGCCGGGCATCGCTGCCGAAGATCTGCCGTCGGTGTTCAACCCGTTCTACACCACCAAACTGGGCGAAGGCACCGGGCTGGGGCTGTCGATCAGCCAGACCCTGATTCAGCGCGCCGGCGGGGTGATTTCGGCCGACACCCGGATTGAGAACGGGGAGATCAAAGGCGCCGTCTTTTCGATCTGGCTGCCTGCGGTCAAGGCCGGGGACTGAGCCACAGCCCGCGACACGCTGGCCGTCCATCCACCTATCGCTCGGATGATATCACAGCCCCCAACTGGCGCATTTTCGATCAATCGTTTTCCGCGAAACCCCCAACCGTCGGGCGGCCTCGGCGCGATTGCCGTCACAGGCATCCAGCACATGCACGATATGACGCTGCATCACCAGATCGAGCGTATCCATCGCAGCACTGCCCGTGATCCCGCCGGTGCCTGCGAACTCCTCAGGAAAGGCGCCGAGAATGACCGACCGTTCAATCAGGTTGCGCAGCTCACGCACATTGCCTGGCCAGTCGTAGCGGCTGAATTTCAGCAGGGTCTCAGCGTCGAGCTCCAGCGCAGGCATGGCCAGCGTGGTAGAGAACTGCTCCATAAACAGCGCCGCCAGCTCCACGATATCCTCAACCCGTTCACGCAGCGGTGGCATCTGGATGTTGACGATATTGATCCGGTGATAGAGATCGGCACGGAAACGGCCCTCGGCCACGGCCTGTTCCAGATCGGCATTAGTGGCAAACAGGAACCGCAGGTTCAGCGGGATATCGCGCTCTGCGCCGACCGGCCGGATGCGCTGGTCCTCCAGCACGCGGAGCAGCGCGGCCTGCACCTGTTCGGGCATCTGGGCCACCTCGTCCAGAAACAGCGTGCCGCCATCAGCATAAAGAAACAGCCCGTCCTGTCGGCGGTCCTGCGAATCCACCATACCGAACAGCTCATGCGCGATGCGATCAGGCGCGATGGCCGCGCAGTTCACCGCCACAAACGGCTTCTCCGCGCGGTCCGACAGCGAATGCATCGTCCGCGCCGCGATTTCCTTGCCGGTGCCACTGGCGCCGGTGAACAACACAGGCGTCGGCAGCGGCGCCAGCCGGGTAATCATGTCACGCGCGGTCTGAATCGCAGGAGATTTCCCCAGCAAACGCCCCCGCGCAGCGGTGCCCTCCGCCGATAGCGCATGTTTCAGCAGGTAGTTTTCCCGCCGCAGATGCTTGCGGTCCAGGGCCCGTGCCACGGAATTGAGGATCTGATTGGCGCGAAACGGTTTCAGCACGAAATCCGCCACCCCGACCCGCAGCGCCTGAATGGCAGTTTCCAGATCCGCATAGGCGGTGACCAGCACCGTATCGGCAAACAGGCCGACCTTATGCTGTTCCTGTACCCATTCCAGCCCGGTTTTGCCGGGCATGATATTGTCGAGGATGATCAGGTCGAAATGCGCCTGATCCAGAATATTGGACGCCTCCGCGGCAGACGCCGCCTGCTCCACCCGCTTGCAGCGGGGGGTCAGGATCTTGGTCATGAAATTGCGCATACCTGGTTCATCATCGATCACCAGGATCGACGCACCGGCAAGGTTTTCCCCATATTCATCGCGGGGCGGCGGCGCGGTTGTCAGCACGGTCAATCCAGTCGGACGGCCGACCCGGAATGCACCTCATAAGAGGCGAACCCCGCCTGATCCAGTGCCAGATTGGCGCCGGCGGCGATCACGATGATGCCGGCAAACCCCGTCAACATGGCTTTCATTGTGTTACTTCTCCACCTTGGTTGCGCGTTTCAGAAACGCAATCAGATCGCGCCGGTCCTGCGGATCGGTAATCCGCTGCATCGGCATCTTGGAGCCGGGGATATAGTGATCCGGCCCCAGATCGAAGAGGGCATCAATTGTCGCCTCTCCCCAGATTATATCAGATCCATCAAGGACCTGCGAATAGCGATAACCCGCCAGCTTGCCGGCGGGACGACCAAAAACATCATATAGGCTCGGTCCCGCCTTGCGACTCTCACCGGGGCCGAGCGCGTGGCAGATCGAGCATTTCCGCATGAACTGCCGTTCGCCGTTGGGCATCGTTTCGGGGTCCTTCAGGAACCCGCGGTTGCCTGCCATCTGTGCCTCGGCCTCTCCCATCAGGGCAACCGGCCAGCCATAGGCCAGATCATCCAGCCCGGCGGCCCAGATGGTCTGCCCGTCCGGCGCAAACTCCAGCGCCCAGACCGGCCCGTCGCGGGTGGCGCGAAAATCGGCACTGATGCGCCAGGTCTCGGTGTCCACCATCATGATATAGCCCTGCCCGTCCCCGACGGCGAGCCGCGCGGTGCCCTCATGATGGGCCATTGCAAGGATAGGCCGTCGCTCCAGCGTGAAATCGGCTACAGGCTCGCCGGTCTGTGTGTCGACAACGCGCGTCGCGCCATCCACAGCCCCATAGGCCAGCCAGTCGCCACCGGGGCCAAGCGCCAGCTGGTTGATGCCAAAGCCCTGATCGACCAGGCGCCGGGGCGGTTGGCCTGCGTCCTCGTAGACCAGTATCTGCCCCTCCATCGTGGCGGCATAAATCGCCCCCCTTGGTCCGATTGCCACGTCATTGATGCCACTGCCCACAGCTATGCGCTGTTCCGCTCCTCCGTCAAATGGCCAGAGGCCGATATTGCCGTCCCAGCTCGCCGACACCAGCATTTCGCGGTCAGGGGCAATGGCCAGCGCCCGGATCTTGCCCAGATGGCGGCCGATCAGCTCGGCCTGCTGGCCGCCCTTCGGCCACAGGTAGAGCGCGAAATCATCCCCCGCCGTGACCAGACGACCGGCATCGACAAAGGCCAGAGCGGTGACCGCTGCATCATGGGCCTCAAGCCAGCGTGGCGTGCGATCGCTCCACAGGCCCACGGCATTGTCGAAACTGCCGGTGGCCACCTGACCCTCAGGCGACACCGCCAAGGCCATCACCGGGCCGCCGTGGCCTTTCAACGTGGTGAACTCATCCCCGTCGGCCGGATCGGCACCTGCGGGCAGCGCCAGAACAGTCGCAGCGCAGGCGGCCCACAGATAGCCCGTCCGCAGGACCAGCGCTGACAGGCGGCACCACACCGCCGGTCACTCCGCCGGTGTTGCGCCCTTGGCGCTGCCGCTGCTGCCCTCTGGCGTGACTTCGCCTTTTTCGCGCATTTCCTCCAACCAGATGGAGTGGTGCTGATGCGCCCAAGCCTCATCCACGTCGCCGGTTCCCATCGCGTCAAAGGCACCTTCCATGCCCAGCGAGCCGATGTAGATATGCGCCAGAATAATCGCCATCAGCACAAAGCTGATAATGGCGTGCCAGCTCTGGGCCAGCTGCATTTCTTCCTGCGGTGCAAGGTCAACCGGCAGGGTGCCATAACCCACCAGCTGCGGCAGGCCGAAATCATTCAAGATGGCAAAGGTCTTGGCAAAGAGCGGCATCTCAAACGGGAACAGGAGCGACAGGCCCGAAACCGAAATGGAGGTTCCAAGAACAATCACCGACCAGAAAATCAGCTTCTGGCCAAAGTTGAACTTCTTAGCGGGCGGATGGGCCTTGCCGACAATGCCGCCCATCTGGCGGATCCACACCAGATCCGTACGGTTGGGGATATTGTGGGCCACCCACATGACAAACACCATGATCAGCGCCAGCATGAACGCCCAGGAAACATTGTTGTGGACCCATTTGCTCCAGATCAGCAGGCCCGCGTTGATCTCCTTGCCCAGATAGGGGGCGATCACCATCCGGCCAAACAGGCTGGCCAATCCTGTAACGCCCAGCAGAATGAAGGATCCCGCCAGCATCCAATGGGCAAAGCGTTCGATGAACTGAAAGCGGGTGACCGTGCGTCCGGTGGAGGGCTCGTCTATGCGAATACGGCCCCGCAACAGATAGAACAGCGCCAGAAAGCCTATCGTGCCCAGCAATAGCCAGCCACCATAGGTGCGAAGCGGCCCATCGCGGAAAGTCAGCCAGCGCATACCGCCATCCTGCACCAGAACAGTGGCAACATCGCCCCCCGCCGAGACCCGCAGATCTGCCGCGTTGTAGCGGATTGCGCGCCAGAGTTCGGGATCGGAGGCCCCACCGAGCGTGCCCAGCTGTTGCGTGATCCCGGCGCCAATCGCGCCCGCACCGGTATCGTCGCTGCGGAAACTGTCGTCGATTTTTTCGCCGCGCTGACGGGCCAGGATATCCTCCAGCGTCTGCGCCCCACCCGTGGCACTGCGATCCGGCACCGCCTCCGCCGCAGGGGCACCCTGGGTGTCCTGCGCCGCAGCGATCCCCGCCATCAGCGTCAGTTGCATCAGAATTGCAAAGGCGATGCGCAGCATGGGCCACACTCCTTCATGGGTTGTCTTGGAAACTGAACAGGAAAACAGGACGGCCCGCGCGGGCGGGCCATCCCTTCATGTCAAAGAGGGCTGATCAGCCGCCCTTCTGGTCATAGGCTGTCCCCCAGCCCCATGCACCCGAGCCAAAGCCACGGGCGACAACGCGTTCGCGGTAGACCGCAGACACGACATCGCCGTCACCGGCCAACAGCGCCTTGGTTGAGCACATCTCGGCGCAGATGGGCAGCTTGCCCTCTGCAATCCGGTTGCGCCCGTATTTGGAGAATTCCGCATTGGAATGCGTCTCCTCGGGACCACCGGCACAGAAGGTGCATTTGTCCATCTTGCCGCGGCTGCCAAAGTTGCCCGCCTGCGGATACTGCGGCGCACCAAAGGGGCACGCGTAGAAGCAATAGCCACAGCCAATGCAGAGATCCTTGGAGTGCAGGACCACGCCTTCTTCGTTCTGGTAGAAGCAATCGACCGGGCACACCGCCATACAGGGTGCGTCCGAGCAATGCATACAGGCGACCGAGATCGACCGCTCGCCGGGTTTGCCATCATTGATGGTCACCACCCGACGCCGGTTGATGCCCCAGGGCACCTCGTGCTCGTTCTTACAGGCCGTCACGCAGGCGTTGCATTCAATGCAGCGTTCGGCGTCACAGAGAAACTTCGCTCTTGCCATATCTCTTTCTCCTTATGCTGCGCTGATTTTGCAGAGAGTACATTTAGTCTCCTGCATCTGGGTCACGCTGTCGTAGCCATAGGTCTGTGCGACGTTGCAGCTTTCGCCCAGAACATAGGGGTCAGCCCCATCCGGGTATTTGTCGCGCAGATCCGTGCCCTGGTAGTGACCACCAAAGTGGAACGGCATGAAGGCAACGCCCTCTCCGACCCGCTCTGTGACCATTGCCATGACTTTGACCTTGCCGCCTTCCGGGCCTTCGACCCAGACCTGAGAGCCATCGCGAATGCCGATATTGTTGGCATCGCGCGGGTGGATCTCGACGAACATGTCCTGCTGCAATTCCGCAAGCCACGGGTTGGACCGGGTTTCTTCGCCGCCGCCTTCATATTCGACCAGACGACCTGAGGTCAGGATGATCGGATATTCCTTGGAGACGTCGTTCTTCTGGATCGACGCATAGAGGGTCGGCAGCCGGTAGGCGTGACGGTCCTCATATGTCGGGTAGTCTTCGACCAGATCCCGGCGGTTGGTATAGAGCGGCTCGCGATGGATTGGCACCGGATCCGGGAAGGTCCAGACCACGGCACGCGCCTTGGCGTTGCCGAAGGGCGCACATTCATGCGCGATGGCAACCCGCTGGATGCCGCCCGACAGGTCGGTTTTCCAGTTCACCTTGGCCACCTTGTCGTCATAGTCCGACGGGAAGGGCGACATGCTCTGCTCGCCGACTTCGTGGGTGTAATCGGCAAACCCATCCACCCCGGCAGCCTTGGCGATAAAGGCCCGCTCGGACGCGGTCAGCTCGGTGTGCCAGCCCAGATCCTTCAGCATCTGATAGGTGAACTCAGGATAACCATCCTGAATGTCGGAGCCTGCGGAATAGACGCCTTCTGCCAGCAGGTTGTCGCCATCCCGTTCCACACCAAAGCGCGCGCGGAAGGTCAGGCCGCCCTCGGAGACCGGTTTTGACATGTCATAGAGGTTTGGCGTGCCCGGGTGACCCATTTCAGCGGTTCCCCAGCAGGGCCAGGGCATCCCGTAGTAATCGCCGTCAGCAGGACCACCCACCGCCCGCAGCGTGGTGCGGTCAAAGGTGTGCTGATTGGCCATATGCGTTTTCATCCGCTCCGGCGACTGGCCGGTATAGCCGATCGTCCACATACCACGGTTGAATTCGCGGGTGACGCTTTCGACATTCGGGGTCTCGGCATCTTCCATCTCGATATTGCGGAAGAACCGGTCGCCCCAGCCGAATTTATTGGCGAATTTGGCGATGATCACATGGTCCGGCAGGCTTTCGAACAGCGGATCGACGATCTTGTCGCGCCACTGCAAGGAGCGGTTGGACGCGGTGACCGAACCCCGGGTCTCGAACTGGGTACAGGCGGGCAGCAGATAGACGCCATCGGTGCGATCATGCAGCACCGCAGAGACGGTGGGATACGGGTCGACAACGACCAGCATGTCCAGCTTCTCCATCGCCGTCTTCATCTCCGTCATACGGGTCTGAGAGTTCGGCGCATGGCCCCACAGGACCATGGCCCGCACGTTATTGGGCTGGTCTATGTTCGCCTTGTCTTCCAGAATGCCGTCGATCCAGCGGCTGACCGGAATACCCGTCAGGTTCTGCATCGACTTGTCCTTGCCATCGGCCCCTTTGGTGGTGTCGAACTGACCGGCAAGCCATTCGCTATCCTCACCCCAGACACGGCCCCAATGCGCCCATGCGCCCGCCGACAGGCCATAGTAACCCGGCAATGTATGGCTCAGAACGCCAAGGTCGGTTGCGCCCTGCACGTTGTCGTGGCCACGGAAGATATTGGTGCCGCCGCCCGATGTGCCCATGTTGCCCAGTGCAAGCTGAAGAATGCAGTAGGCGCGGGTGTTGTTGTTGCCGGTGGTGTGCTGGGTGCCACCCATACACCAGATCACGGTGCCGGGGCGGTTGTTGGCCATTGTCCGCGCCACGCGCTTCAGCTGGCTGCCGGGGGTGCCGGTCACACGCTCGACTTCCTCGGGCGTCCACTTGGCCACTTCTTCGCGGATCTGATCCATGCCCCAGACACGGGTGCGGATGAATTCTTTATCTTCCCAGCTGTTCTCGAAGATATGCCACAGGATCCCCCAGACCAGCGCCACATCGGTGCCGGGGCGGAAACGCACATATTCATCGGCATGGGCTGCCGTGCGGGTGAAACGCGGATCGCAGACGATCAACGGCGCGTTGTTCTGCTCCTTGGCCTTCAGAACATGCAGCAGCGAGACAGGATGCGCCTCTGCCGGGTTGCCGCCGATGATGAAGATCGCCTTGGAGTTATGGATATCGTTGTAGCTGTTGGTCATGGCGCCGTAGCCCCATGTATTCGCAACACCCGCAACCGTGGTCGAGTGACAGATCCGCGCCTGGTGGTCGACGTTATTGGTGCCCCAATAGGCGGCGAACTTGCGGAACAGATAGGCCTGTTCGTTGTTATGCTTGGCCGAGCCAAGCCAATAGACGCTGTCGGGTCCGCTCTCTTCGCGGATCTGCATCATGCCGTCGCCGATCTCGTTGATCGCCTGTTCCCAGCTGATGCGCTTCCATTCCCCGCCTTCTTTCTTCATCGGGTACTTCAGACGGCGTTCTCCATGGGCGTGTTCGCGCACGGAGGCCCCCTTGGCACAATGGGCGCCGAGGTTGAACGGGCTGTCCCAACCGGGTTCCTGACCGGTCCAGACGCCATTCTGCACCTCTGCTACGACGGTACAGCCGACCGAGCAGTGGGTGCAGACGGATTTGACGGTTTCCACCGCGCCAGCCGCAGCCGTGGCGGCATTGGCCTTGGTGACGGATCCACCGGTGGCGCTGATGGCGGCAAGCCCACCAATCGCGAGGCCGGATCCGCGCAGAAACGCGCGGCGGTCAACGGAGCTTTCTGCAACCTTGGACAGGATACTGGTCCGCTGGGGGCGTCGCGCAACCCCGTTGGTCTTTTTCCTAAGCATGTGTTCCTCCCTTGCTTCCCTTACGGGTTCGCTGGGTTATCGGGGGCCTTTGGCAGTCGGGCGTCACGCAACCAGTCGCCGTGGGCGTTCAAAACATCACCGGTCGGTCAGAACCGGAGACTGTCGTAATAGGCGCGGGTGTGCGCGGTATCCTGCATCACTTCCGATGTCAGGTCAGGCTCGGCCGCCTCGGCCGTGCCGCCGGTCGTCGCCACCGCAATCGCCGCAATCGGCGTTGTGGTCGCTGCCAGCTTGAGAAAGTCGCGGCGGCTCTGGGCCTCCTCGGTCTTTCTGGTCATGTGATCCTCCTCCTCAGTTGGTTGGCTCACGTGGGTTAAGGACGGCACGCCGTCCCGGCTCAGGCGGATTGCTCCGCACTCATTCGAAATCCTTCGGCCTCGATCTCCATGAAGACCCGGCCCACGGCACCGACGGCGGCATAAAGAACCGAGTTCTTCGCCGCCTCCAGATCGGAATAGAAATGCCCGGCCCAGGGGCCTATGTGTTTGTTGAAGAACTGTTTCTGGTCACCCAGCGGTGCTGCCGTGCCGAAACGTCCGGCAATCAGCGCCCCCATCATCTCCATAAGGGAGGCGATATTATCCTCCGGCTCATAGACATTCTGGGCCCGTGTCATGCCCCGCGCGGCCATGTCCTGCCGCAGGGCTGCCAGCGGTTTCTCGTTCAGAAATCCGGTCAGATAGTAGCTGGCATAGGGCAGCAGCTCGCCACGGCCCAGACCGATGAACAGCTTGTTAAACTCCCGCTCAGCGGCGGCAGGTTTGGTCAGCCGCGCGATTTTCGCCAGCGCGTTGATCGCCGTGCCCAAGTCGGTGTCATCCCCGGACAAACCGGCCACCTGCGCCAACAGCATCTCATCCGGCGGCCCCGACAGCATCAGGCCCAGAAAATTGTAGAGATCCGCACGCAAACGGTCTTCATCCTGCGGAATGGCAGGACCGGCCGTCTGTTCGGCTGTCTCTGTCTGGGCGTGCTCGGCGGTCATATGTGTCTCCTCGCAGGGGTCTTGGTCTGGGTTTCGGGTGGGTCAGGTGACGGGTGCGTTGGTGTCAGCGGCAAAGGTGAAGCGCATACGCCTCGGCGCCGACGCCACCGGATCGGGAACGGGATCAGCAACAGCGGCAAAGACGGGATCAGCCGCTGTCGGCATTGACGGCATCCGGGCCGCCGCCTCCTGTGCATGGTCTGGACCGGCACCATCTGACGGCGACTGCAAGCCCATGGTCGGGCGGCGCACGGATTCGAGCGGCGCTGTCTCGGCCTGCCCAGCACCGGCCTGCAAAGAGTCGCATGAGGCTGCCTCATGCGGCGCGACAGCCGCGACCGTCTCCTCAGCGGCCAGCGCTTCGGCCTCCTGCTCGGTGTCAGCGGTCGTGGCTGCGGCCTCTTCCGCCTGCCGCGCCAGCTCCTCTACATGCGCGGTCATGCCCTTGCCGACCTGATATGCGGTCTGAAGATTCTCGATCACCATGGCGCTGTCGGTGAAATCCTCGCCGTAATCCAACAGCCCGTCGACATTGGCCAGAACCGGATTGCTGGTCCACAAACGGCGAAGGGCGCGGGTACGGATCCGCGCCGGAATGGTCTCTTTCAGGAACACGCTGAAGTCATCGCCCTGTTGCATCTCATCGGGGTCCGGCAGGTTCAGCTCTTGCAGGATCTCGGCGTCACTTTTCTCCTCCAGCGCCTCTTCGGCGGCCTGACGTGCGGCAGCAGCGACCTCGGCAGCCTCGGCCTCCTGTTCGGCCGCAACACGGGCGCGGCGGCGGGACCAGAAATCATCCCGGCTCATGACAGGCGCGCCTTCTTCAGGGCGGGCGAGCGATAGACATCGGTCATCTGCGAGATGCGCGGATCGCCGATTCCGTCCTCGCTGGCGTCGGTCTTGACCCGGTCCCGGCGCCGTTTCTTGAACGGCTCGTCGTGAAAATGCAGCTGCGCAAAATCGCGGACCCAGGCAATCAGCCCGTCCGGCATCGGTACTTTTTCCACCAGATCCTCGCCGTTGTCGGCGTAATCCTGCGCCTCATAGGGCGAGGCCGTCACCAAGAGCACCTCAAGCGGCCGATCGTCCGACACGCCGTCGCGCAGGACGACATAGATGCAGGGTGGTTCCGCGGTCAGCCCGTGCAGATAGGCCTCGGCCTCGCTCCGGTGCAGCTCCAGCGGCAGGGTGGCGGCGTGGTACTCCCGCACCTCGCCCGCTTCGCGTAACAGCTGCCAGTCCGCCTGCGCCGCACCCGGTAGCACCGAGGTTGCCTTCCACGACCAGCGCGCCCAACGGGTCACCCCTGGCTGACGCCGCAGGACGACACCCAGCGGCATCACATCCGTCTTTGCACTGCGATCCCCGGTCTCAGACACGTCAACGCCCTATTTGGTCAGTTCGGTTGACAAAACAGTGCCGCATTCTGCGACCACACGGGAAGATAACTTTTGCTGATGGCGCGTTAAATCAACATCAAAGGTCAATTTGACCAGCCCGATATGCCCCCTTTGGACAGTCCGGACGAAAAGTCTAATTCGACTAATTGACTCAGGCTTAACGCAGGGGAAGCGCGATGCCCCGACACGGCGAATCACTTGCCTCATCTAAGCCACCCGGCGGCACGGCTGACCGGCAAATTGCGGTTTACCTGCTTGCGCAAACATGCCTAGTCTAAGCCCGGAGCGGCGGATTTCTGCTGCTTTCACCAAGCGAGAAACACGCGGAGAAAACATGTCTAAGCAATTGATTCTATGTGATTGTGCCGGAACGCAATCAATCGATTCCGAGGCATTGTCCCGTAGCACAGGCCTGCCCTGTTCAAAGCTGCATTCAGCGCTTTGCACCGATCAGATCGAACAGGCGGCACAGGCCATCTCGCAGGGGGACGCAATTATTTGCTGCGCCCAGGAGCACCGGATTTTCGAGGCGCTGGCAGAGGAAATCGACCAGCCGGCCCCGGCCTTTGCCGACCTGCGCGACCGGGCCGGATGGACCGCTGATACCGCCTCGACGCTGCCCAAAATGACCGCGCTGATTGCTGAGGCAACGCTGACACCGCCCCTGTCAAAGACCATAGACCTGCATTCGGAGGGGCTCTGCCTGATCCTTGGCGCGCCGGAGGTGGCCTATGCCGCAGCCGAGCGGCTGCAGGAGAGCCTCGCGGTGACCGTGCTTCTCGAGACGCCGAGCGACGCCCCTCATAGCCGCGCCTACGATGTGATTTCCGGCCAGCTGCGCCATGCGCGAGGCGCCTTGGGACAGTTTTCCGTCACCATCGACCGGCTGCAACAGCTGGACGTCACCGGGCGCAGCTGGACCTGGGACGAGGCGCGCGACGGCGGGCAGTCGGTCTGCGATATCATTCTCGACCTGCGCGGCGTCCAGCCGTTGTTTCCCGCGCCCGAAAAACGTGACGGCTACCTGCGCGCCGATCCAAAGTCCGCCCCGGCCGTCGCCGAGGCCACGCTGAGCGCCAGCCAGCTGGTCGGCACTTTCGAAAAACCCCTCTACGTGCGCAGCGAGCCGTTGCTTTGCGCCCATTCGCGCGCCGAGCAGACCGGTTGCACCCGCTGCCTCGATGTCTGCCCGACCGGTGCCATCAGCCCGGCCGGCGATCATGTCAGCATTGACCCGATGATCTGCGCCGGATGTGGCTCCTGCGCCGTGCTCTGCCCCTCCGGCGCAATCACCTATGACGCGCCGCCAACCGATGCGCTGATGCGCCGGATCCAGACCCTGGCCAAGGCATATGCAGAGGCTGGCGGCAGCGCCCCCCGCCTGCTGGTGGTCGATCAGCACGGTGATCAGATGGTCGAGCTGGCCGCCCGCCACGGCCGCGGCCTGCCGGCGGATGTGATCCCCCTGTCGGTTGAGGCGCTCAACAGTTTTGGTCACGCCGAAGCCCTCGCCGCCCTCGCTGCCGGTTTCGCCGAGGTTTCGGTGCTGCTCTCGCCTAGGGCTGAGCGCGACGTGCAGGACCAAGAGCTGGCTCTGGCCACGGCGATTGCCGGGCCCTACCTGCATCTGCTGGAGCTGAACGACCCGGATCAGCTGAGCGACCGCCTCTTTGACCGCAGCGGCGCTCAGGCGCGGGTGGAAACCCCGCAGCGCCCGATGGGCACACGGCGCCAGATCACCCGTCAGGCCGCCAAGGCTCTGCTGCCCGAAGCCGAAACGCTGCCCCTGCCCGAAGGCGCCCCCTATGGCGCTGTTCTGGTCGCCGCCGACAAATGCACGCTCTGCCTCTCCTGTGTCTCGCTCTGCCCCTCCGGCGCGCTGGGGGACAACCCGGACCTGCCGCAGCTGCGCTTTCAGGAGGATGCCTGTCTGCAATGCGGTCTCTGCGCCAATGTCTGCCCCGAGGACGCGATCCGCTACGAGCCACGCCTGAACCTGACCTCCGACGCGCTGTCACAGGTGGTCCTGCACGAGGAAGAACCCTTTGCCTGCGTCGAATGCGGTTCGCTCTTCGGCGTCAAATCCACCATCGACAAGATCACCGAGAAACTGGCCGGGAAACATTCGATGTTCGCCAACCCGGATGCCGCCCGGATGATCCAGATGTGTGACAATTGCCGAGTCAACGCGCAGTTCCATCAAAAGAACTCGCCCTTTGCAGGCGCGGAGCGCCCCCGTGTCCGCACCACCGAGGACTACCTCAGCAAACGCAAGGATCACTGATCCCGAAATGCCGCGATAAGATGATGACGCTACTTATGCTCCAACGGCGCCCCCAGATCCGCGGGGCTGAGCACGGCCACATAGGCGAGGATATTCTCCAGCTCGTCCAGCGTGAGTTCGACCGGAACAATCGGCGAGGGGCGTGCCTCGTCGAAGGGCGGCGTGATCTCGGCAATCTGGGTAAAGGCGGGATGCGGGTTCAGCGCGTAGAAGGCCTGAAACCGCTCCTCCCAATTGGCGAGGCTGCGCAACACATAGAACGACGGGGTCGAGCCGATACTGTTGATCCGTCCGGCCTCCTCCACCGCGTGACAGCGCCCGCAGTGGGATTTGGACAGATCGTATCCGCGTCCGGCGTCGCCGTCCCATGTGGTCACAGCCACCGCGGCCTGTGCCTGCTTCGGCACCCGGAACATCTGGCGCCCCTCGGGGGCAAAGGCGGCGATCGTGCGCGCGCCCACATCAGAGGTCAGCCAGTCTGCAAAGCGCCGCGCCCCGGCGTGATCCGGCGCGATCAGCTCCAGATGCCAGACGGTCCCGTCCCCCTCCATCACGGGCTGGCCGGTCGTGCCCAGCATCATCTCGGCGACATCATTGCTGTCGACCAGTTCGATCCGCACCTGCGTCTTCAGCGAAAACCGCGGCAACAGAAACCCCAGCACCCCGGTCTCCACCAGTGGCGCAGGCGCGGCCAGTCGCAGCTTTGCCGGATCGCTCTCGGCCTGTCCGCTGGCCGGTCGCAGGATCAGCGCAAGCAGAATTATCGCCAGTATTCCCGCGTAACCGCGCAAAAGAGTACATACCCAGACCATATGAAATGCTAGGAAACCACCTACATCCCCGTCAAGAGCCGTTACAGCCGGGGCCAAAAGCCCCGCAGGCCATCAAAAACAATCAAGCCAGCTTAGACCAAGCTCGCCCCAATAAGGAGCAACCCCGGCGTGTCCCTCACTCGTGAAACTGTCCTAGAGGCGCTCAAGACCATCAAAGACCCGGTGTCCGGCAGCGATATTGTCGCCGCTGGCATCGTCCGCGCGCTCAATATCGAAGAGGGCACAGTCCGCTTTGTGCTGGAAATCGACCCGGCCAAATCCGATATCTACGCGCCCGTGCGCGATGAAGCCGACGCCAAGGTGACGGCGCTGCCCGGCGCGGGCAAGGTTTCGGCCATGCTGACGGCCCATTCCGAAAAGGCGCCGCCGGACCTGAAGCCCAAACCGGCCGCCCAGCCGCAGGGGCCGCAGAAAATTCCCGGCGTCGACCGGATCATCGCGGTTGCCTCCGGCAAGGGCGGCGTCGGCAAGTCCACGGTTTCGGCGAATATCGCCTGTGCCTTGGCCGCTCAGGGCCGCCGTGTCGGCCTGCTTGATGCTGATGTCTACGGCCCTTCGCAGCCCAGGATGCTGGGGGTCTCCGGTCGCCCCGCCAGCCCGGATGGCAAAACCATCCTGCCGATGCGCAACCACGGGGTCACCATGATGTCGATCGGCCTGATGACCAACGAGGATCAGGCGGTTGTCTGGCGCGGCCCGATGCTGATGGGGGCCCTCCAGCAGATGATGATGCAGGTGCAATGGGGCGCGCTGGACGTGCTGATCGTGGACCTGCCGCCGGGCACCGGTGATGTGCAGATGACGCTGGCGCAAAAGGCGCATGTGGACGGCGCCATCGTGGTGTCCACCCCGCAGGACGTGGCGTTGATCGACGCCCGCAAGGGCATCGACATGTTCCAGAAACTCAACGTGCCGATCATCGGCATGGTGGAAAACATGTCCACGCATATCTGCTCCAACTGCGGGCATGAGGAACATGTCTTTGGCCATGGCGGCGTTGCTGCCGAGGCTGAGAAACTGAATGTGCCGCTGCTGGCGGAGATCCCGCTGCATCTGGATGTGCGCGTTGCCGCCGACGGTGGCGCGCCGATTGCGGTCAGCAAACCCGACAGCGCGCAGGCCAAGGCGTTCCATGATCTGGCGGCAGATCTGATCGCCAAGGGTCAGGCCTGATCCGATGGCCGAAATGAGCGACCTCAGCTTCCCCCCCCTGATGGAGGGGCTCGCGCTCAGCGGGGCCGACGATCCCTTTGCCATCGCCTGTCAGAAGGCGGTTCTGGGCTGCGACGCAGGTCTGGTGGTGCATAACCTGCTGCATGACCGGCTTCAGGCGGCCTTTGTCTTTGCGCCCGAGGTTGCCCTGCGGCAGGCCATGACCATGCTTCCGGTCTGCGGTATTGCACTGCAAAACGCCCTTGGCGCGCTGGCCCCGCCCGAGGTGGCGGTGCATCTGCAATGGGACTGCGGTCTGCGCATCAACGGCGGGCGCTGCGGTCGGCTGCGTGCCGCCGCCAGTACAACCGCGCCATCAGAGGTGCCAGACTGGCTGGTCATCGGCCTCGACCTGCCGCTCTGGCCGCCGAGCGACGGGGAAACCGGCGATCGTCCCGAGGATACCGCGCTTTATGCCGAGGGCTGCGCCGATGTGGATGCAGGCCAGTTGCTGGAAAGCTGGGCCCGCCACGCGCTGCACTGGATCAACCGCTGGGAAGAGGACGGCACGGAGCCGGTGCACACGACCTGGCGCGGCCTTGCCCAGGATATTGGCGAAACCGTCACCCATGCGGGCCTGAATGGCACCTTCCTTGGCGTGGACGAAGATTTCGGCCTGTTGTTGCGGGACGAGGCGACAACCCATCTGATCCCCCTGACCACCCTACTGGAGACACCGTGATGCAGCTTGCCCGCGCCATTCATTTCGACGAGAGCGATCAGAACGTCTTTGCCAGCCCGGCCCGCACCGGCGAATGGTGTATTTCGGGCGGGTTTGAGTTTTCCAACTGGGAAGAGGCCGATCTGATCGGCAAGCAACGCCAGGCCTTTGCCAATGGCTGGATGGGGCTGGAAACCGGCGGGCGTGTCACCTTCGTTGCGGTGACGCGGATCGAGGAGAGCGAGCTGGCAGGCCTCACCGATCTGCTGGCCGCGCATTTCGTCAGCTACTACGGCGCCCCGGATCTGGCCGCCGCCCGCCCGGTGGCTGCGGAAGAGCTGACACATATGGCGGAACTCTGCGCCGATCACGCGCCCAATACGCTGCTGACGGTGATGCGCGAGCTGACAGAGGCGGGTGTCAAGGAAAGCTATCGCAGCATCGAGCCGCAGGAGGCGGGCCTGGAACAATTCGCCATCCATGTGACCGACGACTGATTGACCACGCACGGCGCGAAGCCCGCAACCGGCCCCTCCCGCCCGGAGTGCGGCGGGTCAAAGCCCCCCGCTCCCGTTGGGCCAGGCGCCGCGCTCAGGCGCGGCGTCTGCACATTGCAACCGCTGTGGATGCCGCTATCGCCTATGGCGCCGCGTTGAACACAAACAGCGCCTCGCCATTGATCTGGTAGCCGTTGATCAGCTCCTTGGCGGTATCCGACACCAGCCAGCCTTCCAGCCGGGCTGCGGATTCTGCCTTCACATGGGGGTGTTTCTGCGGGTTGACCGGCAGATAGGCATATTGGTTGAACAGCACCGGATCCCCCGCATAGAGCAGCGCCAGATCGCCCTTGTTGGCGAAATTGAGCCAGCTTGCGCGGTCCGACATGATGTAGCCCCCCATGCCAGAGGCTGTATTCAGCGCTGCCCCCATGCCTGCGCCAACAGCGTTGTACCAGCCGCCAAATCCGTCAGGTGACAGATCCGCCGCGGCCCACAGGCTCAGCTCTTTCTTGTGGGTGCCGCTGTCATCGCCGCGACTGACAAAAGCCACCTCGGATGCGGCCACTTTTTGCAGTGCCTCCGCTGCCGACTGCGCGCGGCCAATGCCCGCCGGGTCCGCCTTGGGGCCTACAAAGACGAAATCATTATACATGATCTCGCGGCGATGGGTGCCGTTGCCGCCTGCCAAAAACGCCTCCTC
The DNA here is from genome assembly GCF_048055755.1 of Phaeobacter sp. JH204B. Lineage (NCBI taxonomy): Bacteria > Pseudomonadati > Pseudomonadota > Alphaproteobacteria > Rhodobacterales > Roseobacteraceae > Phaeobacter > Phaeobacter sp. JH204B. The sequence goes on along the minus strand of NZ_JAYMXF010000020.1, from coordinate 107,874 downwards.
GGCCTTCTTCGAATGCACCAGAATCGCAGCCACATCACCCGCCTCGCCCAGACGGATCGCCTGACCGGTGCCCACCACCAACAGATGCACCTCCAGCCCCAGATCCGACTTGATCTGCGGCAGCAGAACCTCTGCCAGACCGGAGTTGTGAAAGGATGTGGTCACCGCCAGCTTCATCTCCTCCGCCAGCGTCGCCGTCCCCATTGTCAGCGCAGCCAGTGCCCCCAGCACAATCCGTTTCATTCGACAATATCTCCTCTTAGAAATGCGCGGCCCTGTTCGGTATGGGGTCGGGTAAAAAATGCCTCCGCCGCTGAAAACTCGGCAATCTGACCGTGCAGAACAAACAGCACCTCATCCGCCAGACGCTGCGCCTGACCCATATTGTGGGTCGACATGATCAGCCGGGTGCCTGCCGCTGCCGCTTCGGTCAGGATCTCCTCGATTTCGCGAGTGGCGCGCCCGTCGAGCGAGGCGCAAGGCTCATCCAGGAACAGCAGCTGCGGCTTGCGGATCAGGGCCCGTGCCAGCGCCAGTTTCTGCCGCTCACCGCCCGACAGCAGCACCGCAGGCCGGTGCAGCGCATCGCCGCCCAGACCGATCCGCTCAGCCCAGATCTCGGCCTCGGCCAGCGCCACCTTGCGGGGCACCCGGTTCAGCCGCAGCGGATAGGCGATATTTTCCACCACAGAGCGGCGCATCATCACCGGCGTCTGAAACACAAAGGCCTGGCGCCGCTGGGCTTCGGCCATGGCGCAGCCCCAGCTGATCCGCCCCTGCCCCAGTCGCAGGATGCCATGCAGCATCTTCAGCAGGGAGGTCTTGCCCGAACCATTCGGCCCGATCACGATGGTCGTCCCCTGCCCGTCCAGCCGCAGATCCACCGGACCGATCAGTGTCTTGCCACGGCGGCGCACCTGCGCCGCCTCGACAACCAGCGGAAAAAGACTGCTCACCTTGCTCACCAGCGGCCCTCGCTCTCGGTCTGACCCAGCCAGTGGATGGTCAGATTCACCGCCACCGCCAGCGCGATCAGCACAAAGCCAAGCCCCAGCGCCATGGCAAAATCCCCTTTGCCGGTCTCCAGCGCAATCGCCGTCGTCAGCACCCGGGTGGCATGGTCGATATTGCCGCCAACGATCATGATCGCCCCCACCTCACCGATCGCGCGACCAAACCCGGCCAGCGCCGCCGTGAGCAGCGCCCGCCGCCCGTCCCACAGCAGCGTCGCAATGCGCTGGCTCTGGCTGGCATTCAGCGAAATCAGCAGATCGTGGTAATCGCTCCACAGATCGCGCAGCGACTGATGCGCGATCGAGGCGATGAGCGGCACGATGATGATCACCTGCGCAATGATCATCGCGGTCGGGGTGAACAGCAGCCCCAGTACCCCGAACGGACCGGCCCGCGACAGCAGCACATAGACCACCAGCCCCACGACCACCGGCGGCAGCCCCATCAGGGCGTTGAGCACCGCAATAGTGACCCGACGCAGGCGAAACCGGCGCACCGACAGCAGCGCCGCCAGCGGCAGCGCAATCACCGAGGCCACCAGCAACGCGGTCAAAGTGACCCGCAACGAACGCAGCGTGATCTCGACCAGATCGCCATCCAGCGTGACCACCAGCCAAAAGGCCTGGACCAATCCTTCCCAGAGATCAGACATGGAGGCGGATTTTCTCCCTTGTGGGACCGGTCTTACCGCTTCCCGATACTGTGTGAACGCTATCTGCAAACCACAATATCAGCCCGCCCAATAGACAAAAACGACACCGGGTGTGAAAATTGGACAAATTGACCGCGCACTGTTTGCGCTGACATCGCCCGATGGTCAGATGGTCTTGGCACCGCCCCCAGCGTCAGGTTGCCGATGCGCCCCGATTGCCGCCGATTTGCACCAGGATTTCCGGTTTTTACGCAACAAAGCGGCTGCACTCGCTTGCGTGCTAAATGTGAACATGAAACAAGAATTCCCCAAAGTGCCACGTCAGGCGCAGCTTTGAGGAAATGCCATGTTCGATCTGCAAACCATGCGCGATCAGCTCGCCAATCACTATGACCTTGCGCCAAATCCTGCTCTGGCCGCAGAGATGTCAGAGATCTACGCCAAGATGGACCGGGTGGTGAACCCCGTCGACTGGGCCACCTACGCGCCCTATGTCGCCGCCATCCTCGCCTTGAAAAAAGAACGCAACGCTGTGATTCTGGCGCATAACTACATGACGCCTGAAATCTACCACGGGGTCGCCGACGTGGTGGGCGACAGCCTCCAGCTCGCCATGGAGGCCACCAAGGTGGAGGCCGACGTCATCGTGCAATGCGGTGTGCATTTCATGGCCGAAACCTCCAAGATCCTCAGCCCCGACAAGATCGTGCTGATCCCCGATATGGAGGCCGGCTGTTCGCTGGCGGAATCGATCACCGCAGAGGGCATCGCCCAGATGCGGGCGAAATATCCCGGCGCGCCGGTTGTCACCTATGTGAACACCACGGCTGAAGTCAAAGCCGCCTCCGATATCTGCTGCACCTCCTCCAACGCGGCCCAGATCGTGGCCGCACAGGACGCCGACACGGTGATCATGACCCCGGACCAGTATCTGGCGCAGAACATCGCTCAGCAGGTGCCGGAAAAGAACGTGGTTTGGTGGGAAGGCTCCTGCATCGTGCACGAGCAATACACCGCCAAGGACCTGCGCGATTTCCGCGAATGGAACCCCGGCACCCGGCTGATTGCGCATCCCGAATGCCCGCCGGATGTGGTGAATGAGGCCGATTTCTCCGGCTCCACCAGTGGCATCATCAAATATGTGACCGACGAAAAGCCCGAAAAGGCGATGTTGATCACCGAATGTTCGATGGCCTCGAACATTGCCGACCAATTGCCGGAGGTTGAATTCGTCGGCCCCTGCAACATGTGCCCCTACATGAAGAAAATCACGCTGGAGAAAATCCTCTGGTCGCTGCACACGATGTCCGAACCGGTCGAAGTCGATCCCGAGGTCGCCGAAAAGGCCCGTGTGGCGGTGCAGCGGATGATTGATCTCAGCCAGAAACTGGGAATCTGATCCTTGGACACCCCCGGCGCCAAGGTCGTCTCTGACCATCAGGCCGACAACACGGCAGAGGCCCAGCTGGATGTGCAGGCCCTGACCGAAGCCACCGCCGCCTGTGACACTGATCGCGTGGTGATCGTTGGCGCGGGGATGGCCGCGCTCTATGCCGCCCTCGAACTGGCCCCGCGGCCGGTGCTGATGATCTCACCCGAAACACTTGGTGAGGGGGCCAGCTCGGCTTGGGCGCAGGGCGGCGTTGCCGCCGCGATGGATCAGGCCGACAGCCCTGCCGCCCACGCCACCGATACGGTGCGCGCCGGTGCTGGCACTGTCGACCCCGAGGTCGCCGCCATGGTCACACAGGTTGCCCAGGATCATATTCTCGATCTGACCGACCTTGGCACACCCTTTGATCGCACCGCTGACGGCGGCTTTGTCATGAGCCGCGAGGCCGCCCATTCCATGGCTCGTGTCGTCCGGGTGAAAGGCGATCAGGCCGGTCGGCAGATCATGGAAACGCTGATTGCCGCCGTGCGCGCCACAGCCTCGGTTCAGGTCCACGAAGGCACCCAGGCCGTGCGGCTGGAGGTGGCAGACGACCGCGTCACCGGCGTCTGGGTCAGCGATGCTGGCGGCACCTCGGTGCCCGTGCTGATCCGCGCCCCTGCGATCCTTCTGGCGGGGGGCGGTTCCGGGGGGCTGTTTGCGCATACCACCAACCCGCCCCGCATCCGGGGCCAGGTGATCGGATTTGCCGCCCGCGCCGGTGCCCGCATTGCTGATCCTGAATTTGTCCAGTTTCACCCCACCGCCTTTGACATCGGCGAAGACCCCGCGCCTCTCGCCACCGAGGCGCTGCGCGGCGATGGCGCCACGCTGATCAACAAGGACGGCATCCGCTTCATGCTGGCCGCGCACCCGGACGCCGAACTGGCCCCTCGTGACATCGTCGCCCGCGCAATCTTTGCCGAAACCCAGGCCGGCCGCCGCCCGATGCTGGACACCCGCGAAGCTCTTGGCGCCGAGGTGCTGACCCGCTTTCCAACCGTGGCTGAGACCTGCGCCCGCGCCGGTATTGATCCCGTTGCGGACCCGATCCCGGTGGCGGTTGCCGCCCATTATCACATGGGCGGGATCGACACCGACATGCAGGGGCGCGCCAGCCTCGGCCGTCTATGGGTCTGTGGCGAAGCCTCCTCGACCGGGCTGCATGGCGCCAATCGGCTTGCCTCCAACGGGCTTCTGGAGGCTCTGGTCTATGCCCGCACCGCTGCCCGGGACATTGCCGCAACACTTGGCCCGCAACCGGACCAGATGCGCACGCCGCCTGCACTGTCCCTCAGTTTCGCCCCTGCCACAACGCCCGCCGCCCCGGCCAGCGCCATCGCCCGCCTGCGCGAAACCATGACTGCCCATGTCGGCGTTCGCCGCGACGAAGCCGGGCTGAAAACCGCCCTCAGAACGATCGAGGAGCTGCTGGCAGAGTTCGGCGACGACGAGAGCTTTGCCAATATGTGCGCCACCGCCACCCTGATTGCTGCCGCCGCGCTGGACCGCCGCGAAAGCCGGGGCGGCCATTTCCGCGACGATTATCCTGAGGCCGACCCGGCGCAGGCCCATCGCACCCGTATTACCCTCACCGAGGCGCGTGCGATCCGCGCCGCCGCCGTCAAGGATCCGACATGACCCCGTCCTTTGCCACTCTGCCCGACCTGATCCTGGAACCGCTGGTCCGCGCTGCCTTGCTGGAAGACCTCGGCCAGAGCGGGGATATCACCACCCGCGCGGTGATCCCGGCAGGCACCACCTATGAGGCCCGCCTCAATGCACGCGATACCGGCGTTGTCTCCGGTATGCAGATTGCCCGCATCGCTTTTCATCTGGTTGATCCCTCGCTGAAGATCGAAACGCGCGTGGCTGACGGCAGCCCCTGCACTCCCGGTCAGACCCTGATGACCATCGCAGGATCAGCCGCGTCGATCCTCTCGGGCGAACGTGTGGCGCTGAATTTTGCAGGCCGCCTCTCTGGCATCGCCAGCCTGACGGCCTCCTTTGTGGCAGAGACCAAGGGGACCGCCACCCGCATCACCTGCACCCGCAAGACCACACCCGGTCTGCGCATGGTCGAAAAGCAGGCCGTGCTGCATGGGGGCGGATACAACCACCGCTACGGTCTCTCCGATGCGATCCTGATCAAGGACAATCACATCGCCGCCGCAGGCGGTGTCGCCGCCGTCCTGCGCGCAGCCACGGCCAACGTCAGCCACATGATGAAGGTCGAGATCGAGGTGGACACCCTCGAACAGTTGCAGGAGGTGCTGGAGACGGGCGGCGCCGATGTGGTGCTGCTCGACAATATGGACACGCCAACCCTGACGAAGGCCGTGGCGATGGCCAAAGGTCATCTGGTCACCGAAGCCTCCGGCAATATGCGCCGCGACCGCATTGCCGAGGTATCAGCCACGGGGGTTGATTATATCTCCTCCGGCGCGCTGACCCATTCGGCGCAGACGCTGGATCTCGGTCTCGATTTCTGAGGTCTTCGCACCTTCTGGTTTCTTGACCAGACCTGATCAGAAAAACGGGGGCCCGCACGCCCCCGTTTCTCGTTTGATGTTCTTTGCGCCGTCCTCAGCCGCCCGCAGGCACGTTATGCGCCGCCGCACGGATCGGCGTTGCCGACAACATCACCACGCTGCCCACGTCCAGATTGCGCACCTCATAGTCGGGCCCCTTGGCACCGGCCTGAACCTCCGCCGGCAGATGGGCGCAGGCCGTCGGTGTCATCGCGCAGATCACCACATCACGCCCGGTCAGTTGCGTCAGGCGAAAGGCCACCGACAGATCGTGCTGCAAGCCGGATTTCTTGCCCGATGGCAGCGACAGATAGGTGCCGGTGACATAGATCGGACCGTCCACAGGGAGGATCTGATCGGCCATCCTGCGGCTGTCGGCTTGCCAGGCGGTCACATCGCGATGCTGGAGCAGGTTGAACGCCAGGTAGATCAGCGCCACAAAGGCCAGGAGATTGCGTCCGATGCGGTCCCAGACGCCGCCCCGCGCCGCCAATTCCTGCGAAAGCAGCCCCAGCAGCACCGCGTAATACAGCCATACAAAGCCGGAGACACGCGGCGGCAGGGTGATGCCGGTCTTGATCGTCTGCACAAAGATCAGCCCCATCCCGAGGCAGATCCCCGCCAGCGGATAGATCGCGCGCCAGGGGTCGGATCTGCCGACCAGCCAGACGGCCCAGCCAAACAGCGCCACCTGAAATACGGTCAGCGGCAGGAAGTGGAACGAGACCAGCGAGGCCGAGCTGCCGAGGAAATCACCAATCAGCCCGATATTTGCCAGCAGCGATGCCAGATCATGCGCCGGCTTCGGCATCCGCCACTCCGCCATCGGGATCCCGAAGACACCGTGAAACAGGTAGTTCAGCGTATAGATCGACGCCATCGCCAGCGCAAAACACAGGATAAACAGCCCCAGCAGCGATGCCAGATCCCGGGCAGAGCGCTGCGTGTCCGCACGGGTCAGACAGAGCGCCAGCAGAAAGAACGGATAGGTCGTATAGGCGGTCAGCGCCAGCGGCACAAAGGGCACCAGCAGCCAGCGGCAGGCCCGATCCGACAGTTGCGTGGTCGCCAGCGCATAGATGGCAAGGATCGCCATGCCCGGGATCAGCGTGTTGAACCACAGTGAAATCAGCAGCGCAGGCGCCGACAGCCCCGCAATCAGCGCCACCGCGCCCTTGCGCCACAGCGCCGCCCCGGCCCCCAGCGCATTATGCGCCAGACAGCCCAGCACCACCGCCCATAACCCGTTGTAGATCAGATAGTTGGCCCAGCTCGGTAACAGTGTCTCGCGCAGGTGCCACAGGTAATTGACCCAGCGCCCCTCCATCAGGGTTTTGACATAATAGGTCTCTGCATCGCCAAACAGCGCAGGGTAATCATCGTGACGGATCAGCGGATCCGGCAGCTGGAACACCGCCGCGATCAGCAGCCCGAAAAAGGCCACCGCAATTGTCGCCAGCAGGGGCATTGCAGCGTCCCGGCGCGCCACAACCGGGCTGTCCATCACCAGTGTCATTATATCGTGCCCTTTGCCGTATCCGCACCCACCAGCCCTGCCGCCCGCGCCTGCCGCGCGATGATCGCAGCGCGGATCTGTGCGATCCGGGTCACCATCAATTGCGGCATCAGCGACACCACACCCCGGCGCAGCCGCCAGCAAAGACTGCCCGCAGGCGGCACCGGCTGCCCCGCCAAAAGCTCCGTTGCCAGAACCTCCTCCGGCAGACCCGCACGCCCCGCTTCATTCACATAGAGCACGGTATTGTAGCGATACCAGGGTTCTACCCCCTCGGCCTCTCTCAGCGCCGGGCGTACGCAGTCAAACGCCCGATAGCCCCGCGCGGCAAAGAGATCCTGCCAGAAGGACAGCGGCTGTTCATTGATATGAAACTCGCCGCCCTGCCCCGGAACAGCCGCCGAAAACAGCACCCGATCGGCATGGCGCGTCAGCCCCGCAACCAAGGTTGCGGAGGCCGCCGTCGGCAGATGTTCACCAACCTCCAGGCTCTGCGCCAGCTCGAACCGCCGACCCAGATCAAACTCGCCAGTCAGATCCGCCGCATGGTAACACGCCGCCGGGATCGCCAGACGGTTACGATCCACATAATCGCCGTCCACCCCGGCGATGTCAGCAACGCCGGAATTCGCCCATTCACTGAGCCAGACACCGCGACCGCTGCCCAGATCCAGCACGCTCCGCGCGCCAAGCCAGGGCTGCACCGCCGCGATCAGCGCCTTCGCCGAGCTGCGCGCGCCGGCCTCGATGTAATCGTAGAATTCATTTGAATACACATGCGACATTTCTTGCCACTCCTCTTTACGCGCCGTGTCCGGCGTAGACCCAGATCTTGAAAAACAGGTAGTTCTGAACCGGCAGCCAGACTGCGGCGGTGGTTGCCGCCAGCCACTCCGGCCAGCCCAGCATCGGACCGATGACACCCGTCAGCAGCGCTGAAGTCACAAACCCAAGGCCGACCGTGCAGCCAAACCGCAGCGCCTGGTCCGGCTGGCCCAGCTTCTGGCGGAACGTCCAGACGGTCTGGCCGACATATTGCGCCAGAACCGCCAGGCCAAAAGCCAGCGCATTGGCCAGCCCCGCCGCCAGACCGATATGCAGGAACCCCAGGAACGCCAGCACATAGAGCGCTGCAACCGAGACGCCGACAATGGCAAAGCGGATCAACTGGCCGAGATCTTTCTGAACGGCGGCGCGGATCATGACGCTTCTTTTTGGTCCGGTTCAGCCAGTGGCGCCGCTACGGCGCGGCTGTCGCCGATGAAATCGACCGCATGGGCGGCGGGATGCCCGGTCTGCTGCGACAGGAAATACAGCGGGCGCTGTTTGCTCTCCATATAAAGCCGTCCGACATATTCGCCGAGGATCCCCAGCGTCAGCAGCTGGATCGCGGAGAAGAAAGAGATCGCCAGCAGAACCGAGGCCCAACCGGCAACGGTGTTGAACAGGATCAGCGAGCCAAAGACATAGATCGCCATCAGCACGGTCACCAACAGGCTGAAAAACGCCAGCCGTGTGGCCATTTTCAGCGGTTTGGTGGAGAACCCGGTCAGCGCATCGGTGGCAAAGCGCAGCATCGCCTTGAACGGATATTTGGTTTCCCCCGCGACACGCGCTTCGCGGATGTATTCGAGACCAATCTGGTGAAATCCGGCCCAGGCAAACATGCCGCGGATGAACCGCGCGCGTTCCGGCATTTTCAGCACCGCATCCAGCGAGCGACGGCTGACCAGGCGGAAATCGCCGGTGTCTTTGGGGATATCCACATCCGACAGCGTATTGAGAAAACGGTAGAACAGATAGGCCGTCGCCTTCTTGAACAGGGTTTCCCCCTGGCGCTCGGCGCGGCGGCCGTAGACCACGTCATAGCCGCGATCCATCATCATCATCATGTCGGGCAGAATTTCCGGCGGATCCTGAAGATCGGCATCCAGCATGAAAATCCGCGCGCCGGTCGCCGCCTCCAGCCCAGCCGTCAGCGCAACCTGATGGCCGCGATTGGCCGACAGACGGATGCCCCGCACCACCGGATGACGCTTATGCGCCGCTTCCATAGCAGCCCAGGTGTCATCGCTGGAACCATCATCGACCAGAATGATCTCGGCCCGTTCCGCCCAAGGTTCGATTGCCTGCACCAACCGATCCACCAACAGGGGGATGGACTCTTCCTCATTATAGCAGGGTACAACAACGGATAGATGCACCTTCTCGCCCCAATTCTGTTTATCGTCTGCTCACAACCGGGGGACCATCCGCCCGGCATTCCAGCGCGATGAAAACATCTCAAGGGGGGTATTCTCACCCGAAATGGTTAACGCGCAGTTCCGTTTTTGGTCACAGAACGTGGCCAAACCGTGGCGAACTGGGGGTCAATCCGGGGAAAAACGGCGATTTTTAACAGGATTTGATGCGAAATCACAAACAATCGCGCGGCAGGCTCTCGCTCCATTCCTTAACGCAGACTTCGGTCTGCCCGGCACCTTCGCAGGCGACAACCCTGCGCCAGAGATGGAAATCCTCCCGATCACCGCGCATCTCATTGTCGGTATCGACCTGCACCTGCCAGTCACCGCGCGCGAATGTAAACCGCCACTGGCTGGTAAAGGTGGCGCTGGCCGGATCATCCGGGTGCACCGCATAGCGCATGGCGACATGGCTGCCGACCTCCATCCCATGCACCGGGTCAATGGCCGCGCCATAGTCATCAAAAGTTTCCAGCACCAGCGTGCCGTCGGCCTCTTCATAGGTGTTCGATGTGCCGGAGGGCGCGCGGGTGACCTCTGCCTGATAGGTCGGATAATCCCGCGCGGCGCTTGGCGCCTGCGCCTCGACCTCCTCAGCGAGTGAACGTTCCGGCAGGATCAGCGCACATCCCTCCAGATGCAGGGTCAGCGCCACAGGCTCGGGCGCGGGCCAGACGATCGGCCAGTAGGAGGTCGACAGCGCCAGCCGCAGCTTATGCCCAGCCCTCAGACGATGCGCGCATTCATTAAGCGCAAACTCAACCTCATAGCGCCTGCCGGGAACCAGCCGCGCCGCGTTCTCATGGCTCTCATCATGGCATAGGTTGCGTCCCCGATAGGTGATGCGCTGCGACACGCCATTCGGGGCCACATCACACAGCCGCGCCATCACCTGCGCCACCGGTCTGTCGACAGAGAACGCCAGCCGCAGCCGCGCCCGACCCAGCAACTCCAGCGGGGTCTCAAGCGGTGCCATATCGAAACAGGCCGACAGCGCATCATCACCCGCCTGATCGCCCGGCAGTTCATTGTCGATCCGCATACCTGCGCAGAAATACCCGCTCCCCATGCCCAGGGTTGCTGGATTGGATACCACAACCTCCCCCGCACCCGGCACCGCCTGCAACGTACCCTGCTGTCCCAGATGATGCGCCACCTCGCGCACATTCGGGGAGGGCCATGCAGTCTCAGCAATCCAGCGCCCCTGCCGGGGTTTGTTTTCCTTGGTCGGATTGAAATGCTCCTGCATGTAGGTGCGATAATCCGGCAGATCCTCGGCGCCGCTGTCTGCGCCCTTCAGCCAGCGATCAAACCAGCGCAGCACCTCGCCGTGAAAATCATGCCCTTCCAGCTTGGAAATATGGGCATAGCGGTGCTCCCACGGGCCGATCAGCGCCTTGGCGGGCGCCTGCATATGGGCCGCCAGTGCAGGTGGTGCATTCACATAGGCATCGGCCCAGCCGGTGATCGCCAGCACTGGCGCCTTGATCGCAGACCAATCCTCGCAGATGGAACCGTGTTTCCAGAATTCATCGCGCTGCGCGTGGGACAGCCAGTCCGCGGCCATAAACGGCAGCGTCTCGATCCGCTCCACCCAGGCCTCGCGCCAGTCCGGGCGCAGCTCGGGATCCAGCGGGCGGGTTTGATAGGCAAACATCTGCGAGGCCCAATTGGCATTATCGCTGAGCAGGCAGCCCCCCATGAAATGGATATCATCGGCATAGCGATCCACGGTTGAGGCCACGCTGACCACCGCCTTCAACGCCTCTGGCTGACGCGCGGCCAGCTGCAACCCGTTGAAGCCGCCCCAGGAAATCCCGATCATGCCGATATTGCCATCGCAACAGGCCTGCGCCGCAAGCCAGGCCAGCACCGCCTCGCCGTCGCTCAGCTCCTGTTCGGAATACTCATCGTCAAACACCCCCTCGCTATCGCCCGTGCCGGCGATATCCACCCGCAGGCAGACATAGCCCTCAGCCGCAAAGACCGGATGCGTGGTGGCATCGCGCGGCGCGGTGCCGTCTCGTTTGCGATAGGGCAGATATTCCAGGATCCCAGGATAACACCCCTCTGCCGCTGGCCGCCACATCCGCGCCGCAAGCCGACGCCCATCTGGCAGCGGGATCCACAGATGTTCAACTCCGGTGATCTCCATCGCCATGGCGCGCCCTCTTCCTGTCTGGTTCAATCTCAAGCTGTTGCCGCCCACCCAATCGGCAGGCGGCCCGTAGGTCTAGTCTCCCTGCGACATATCCTGCGCCACCGGCAGGATTGGCGCGGATTTCTCTAGCGCCAGCTCCGCATCGGAAAACACCCAAGGACCACGCACGCCCGGCACATCCTCCGGCGCAATCTGCATCTGGCGGTGCCTGATCTGCGGGTCCTCAAACGCCTGCCCAATGGTGTTGATCGGCCCCGCAGGCACGGTCGCGGCCTCCAGCGCCGCCAACAGATCCGCCTGCCCCCATTGCGCCAGCGCTGCCGCCAGCATCGGAGTCAATTCGCCCCGGTTGGCCACCCGCAGCTGGTTGGAGGTAAAGCGCGGATCAACCGCAAGCGCCGCCATATTCAAAACCTCGCAGAGCCGCGCAAACTGGCCGTCATTGCCAACGGCAAGGATCACATGCCCGTCGCGCACCGCCATCACCTGATAGGGCGCAATATTGGGATGCTCATTGCCCATCCGGGTCGGGCTGGTGCCGGTTGCCAGATAGTTCATGTTCTGATTGGCCAGCATGGCGGTGGCGCAATCCAGCAGAGACATGTCGATATGCTGCCCCCGCCCGGTTCTATGGCGCTGTTCCACCGCTGCCAGAATGCCGATGGTGCCATAAAGCCCGGTGACAATATCGGTGATCGCCACCCCAACCTTCTGCGGCTCACCATCCGGCGCACCGGTGATCGACATCAGCCCGGACATGCCCTGCAACAGGAAATCATAGCCCGCCCGCGTCGCATAAGGCCCATCCTGCCCAAAGCCGGTCACCGAACAGTAGATCAGACGTGGATTGACCGCTTTCAGACTGCCATAGTCCAGCCCGTATTTCGCCAGCCCGCCGACCTTGAAATTCTCGATCAGGATATCGGCATCCCGGATCAGCTCCAGCACCGTCTGTTTGCCGTCTTCAGTGCGAAAATCCGCAGTGACGCAGGACTTGCCCCGGTTCGCCGCATAGTAATAGGCCGCTGTTTTATCACCGTCGCGCTCGATAAAAGGCGGGCCCCAGCGACGGGTATCATCCCCCTCGGGGCTCTCGACCTTGATGACCTCCGCCCCCAGATCGGCAAGCGACTGGCCAATCCATGGCCCCGCAAGAATACGGGCCAGCTCGACCACCTTCAAACCTGCAAGCGGTGTCATGGGCACTCCTGTCAGTCCGCCCGCAATCTGCGGGACATCCCCCTGCCAAGGCACGGCAGAGTGTTCTGACAGAGACTTAGCCTATCCATTCCTCTGCGGGCAAATAATTTGATCAAAACATGCGGAGAGTCTTAAGAAGGGAGTGGCCAGGCGGAACAAGCGGATGTTGCTCTCTTAAGTGTGATTATTGCGATCGGTTAGCATAATTCCGCAAGAATTTCCACGCTACGAACCCAAGCAATACTAATCCAAGCAAAGCGAAGGGTACTGCTGATCGCAAATCGGTCATAAAACAACATTCTCGATACGCTGCCAAAAACTCCTCATCCCACTCCGCAAAACCGCTATGGGTGAAGAACACGCCTTTGCCCACTTGAACGATTAGCCAAGCTGCAAAGATGAGTAATATTCCACAAACGAGGACAATCCATTTCATATTTGCAATATAGCTGCGTTGCAGAAAGGAGCAACGATGACCTCAGCGCAGACCAGCAGGGCGTCCGGAACCAGCAAAACAATTGGCGCCAAATTTCACCGTATAAGACATCGCAGAGCGACTCGCCGCAACAGCAACTACAGCGCCAGCCCGCCCTGCCAGACCTGCTGCAGCTCCAGCTCGTCGTTCAGATGCAGCACATCGGCGCGCGCGCCGGGTTGCAAGCGCCCCAGATCGGGCCGCCTGATCAAATCCGCCGGCCGGCTCGTGGCCAGCTCCAGCGCCGTCTCCAACGGCAGATCGCAGGTCTCGACCAGGATCTGCACCGCCGTGGCCAGCTCCAGATGGGCGACCGGGGCTGCCATCATGCGGCGCGAGCCAGGTCATCTCTTTGTCCAACCAGATCAGAAGCGACCCGCGCTTTCTGAGCGCATCGTTGTAGCTGAACCAATTCGTCTTACGGTAGCGGGCAGGTGCGGGCTTGCTAATCTGCCCGGTCTAACCGCATGGATTCGTGATGTGAATCCTTAGCACTCAGAGTTCTGCAACAACGCCTTCAAAGCTGCCAATGCGACTTTCACCTTGAATGCAGGGCTGTTGTTCTGTCTGGGTCGTCTTGCCATCGTTGTTCCTTCGTCCCGGCACACTGCCGGATGAGGAGCGGGAAATCCACCTAGCTCAACTGTTCATATTTCTCGGGCCACATCTCCATCACGGTCAAGGCAATGTTTCCCCCCACTCTGTAACAAGCTTTTTGGCCCGACTGAGCACTTCGTCACCAGAGGTCGGGTGATCCGGTGCGATCGGTACTAGTATTTTCCGGGGCATGAATGTGATCCTTTGCTGTGACGAAGGTTAGATGACTGCCCCTCGAACCTATCGACGTTGCCGACCATCAGTAAAAATCAAAAAAACTCTCAAATTTCATAAATGAAATTTATACGATACCTTGCGCGGTGAACACAGTAAGCCTCAATGAAACATTTTCCGAACGACCTCTATCGGAGAAGACAGGAACAGAACCAAATGAACACTCGTCTCAACTTAGAACAAATACGGGCATTTCTGACCGTCGTGCGCCTCGGTGGATTTAGCAAGGCAGCCGATGAGCTAGGCTTGACACAACCAGCCGTGACTACGCGGATCAAAAACCTAGAAAACACCTTGGGCGTGGAGTTGTTTGAAAGAACGAGTGGAGGCGTTCTTTTGACCAAGAGAGGGGATATTCTCGCCCGCTATGCAAAACAGTTCGAACAGCTTTCAGAGCTCGTGCAACGAGATGTTATGGATCCCTCAGGTATCGAGGGCCATCTTCGCCTAGGAGTTTCCGAAACTATCGTTCAATGCTGGTTACCGTTATTCATTGAAGAGCTTCATCGAATGTATCCTGCCCTCGAAATCGAGATCAACGTCGATATATCGGTCAACCTCCGTACAATGTTGCTTGATAGAGAGATCGACCTTGCCGTCTTACTAGGGCCAATTTCTGAGTACTCTGTCGACAACGTCGAGTTACCAGAAGTGGATCTTGCCTGGTACCGAGCCGAAAGTGACCAAAGCTCCAACGACCAACCGTCTCGATACCTAGAAAAGCCCATATTTACATATGCAAGAAATACGCGTCCTTTTCGGGAATTGCGCTCTGAACTTCTTGAACATTTGGGTCCAAACTACTCACTCTTCCCCTCCTCTTCGCTGTCAGCTTGCTTTCGCTTAGTTGAATCTGGCTTGGGCGTCGCTGCATTGCCGCGTGTCTTGGGGCAGCGCTTCGTATCTGAAGGGCGAATTTGCGAGTTCGATCCTGGGTGGCGCCCAAACCCCCTGAAATTCTCAGCGTCTTTCCTCGGTGAACCAAAGAGCCATCTACTAGAAACCGCAGCGGCCATCGCAAGCGCCACTGCACAAAACTTCGACGATAAAAAACTTTAATGGGATTGCGAAGATCTTTTTAATTTGTTTTTATGTTAGCCCAGATCGATACTCCCACCACTGGGAGGAATCGTACTTTGCCAATCTCACATGCAGAACTTGTCCAAAAACCTCTAGCAGAAATTCGAGAGGTTATTCGCCGCGACAGCTACCACTCTCACACAGCTGGGCTGGGTAACGGATTTCTTCAAGCCAACATCGCAATCATGCCCTCAGAGTCCGCCCTGGACTTCATGCGCTACTGCCAACGCAACCCCAAGCCATGTCCGTTGACCGGTGTCTCTGACACTGGGAATCCAAAGATGTTCACCATGGGCAGGGACATCGATATTCGTACTGATGTTCCGGCTTACAATATTTATCGTGACGGGAAGCTGGAAAGCACTGTCGGGAACATTCGAGACATCTGGCACAACGACTTGGTCGCATTTGCTCTGGGCTGCTCTTTCACATTCGAGCATGCACTCAATGATGCAGGCATTCAACTGTGGCACATTAATAATAACAAAACAGTGCCAATGTTCCGCACATCAATCGAAACCGTTCCATCGGGCCCGTTTGGCGGTCCGATGGTCGTCAGCATGCGGGCAATTCCTGAAGATCAGCTAAAAACCGCAATCGCCATTTCTAAGAACTACCCCCTTGCGCATGGGGCACCAGTGCATTGGGGCGATCCTGCGGAAATCGGGATTCAAGACGTTAACCTCCCTGATTGGGGCGATCCAGCGCCAGTGGAAGCCGGGTTTATACCCGTTTTCTGGGCCTGCGGCGTTACTCCACAGGCAGCTATCGAGCAGGCCAAACTCCCTCTCTGCATCACACATAAGCCGGGTCATATGCTGATTACCGATATACCGCAGGATGCAGAGAATCCGATCTTAGCACCCGACAATCATCAATCAAACTAAGTCCAAACAGGAGAACTAAGATGAGAAAATTCACTGCATATATGGCGGCAACCGCATTGCTTGCATCGCCTGTAATCGCAGAAGATTTGGCTGTCGTCGGCAGTTGGTCCGGCTTGCCACTTCACAAACAATTTGAAGCACCTTTCTGGTCGGAAACCCTTCCAACAGCTTCCGGTGGATCAATCAACGTAAGCCTGACCACGCACAACCAAATGAACCTTGGGGTTGGAGACGTTTTCCGTCTGCTCGGGGACGGCGTTTATGACGTTGCAATGACAGTTGGCGACTATGCAGTGGCCGATGCGCCAGAACTCGAAGGTCTGGATGTCCCGCTGCTTGCACTTACGGCCGACGAAGCCCGCGCGATGGTCGATGCTGCACGTCCGATGGTTAGCGACATCTATCGGGACCGCTTCAACAGTCACGTTCTGGCGATCGCGCCCTACCCACCACAGGTCGTATTCTGCAATGGTGACGTGAACTCTCTTGCTGACCTCAAAGGCCTAAAGGTCCGTGCCTCTGGGCGTATGACCGCCAAGTTCCTCGAAGCCCTTGGAGCTGAGGGTGTCAACGTCAGCTTTGCCGAAGTACCTGGTGCTCTCCAGAAAGGGGTGGTCGATTGCGCGGTAACTGGTGCCGGATCTGGCTACAGCTCTGGGTGGTGGGAAGTATCTACCAATCTTTTGGCCATCCCCTTGGGTGGTTGGGATCCGGTGGTCACCGCCATCAATCTGGACAAATGGAATTCTCTAAGCACCGAAACTCAGGAATTGATCCAAACCCAGGTGTCAGCCGAATTTGAGGAGCCTGCATGGGAAGTCGCTCAAGACGCGCTGGTCAATGACATCGCCTGCTTGACAGGGAATGGCGAGTGCCCATCTGGCGAAACGCGTAACATGAAGCTTGTCGAAGTTTCGGAAGAGGACTTCAACAACGCGAGGGAAACCCTGGTCAGCGAAGTTCTCCCGGCGTGGGCTGAACGCGCCGGTGCTGATTGGGCCAAGCGGTGGAACACTAGCGTCGGTCAAGTCGTCGGCGTGTCTGTTGCCGTAGAATAACAGATAGTTCCCTGGGAGTGCTTCCAATGCCCGAGAAAATACTTGCGACGATGAAGCGGCTCAATCGAGCAGTAGCAATGCTGATTGGTGTTCTGCTCTTGACATGTGTCGTGTTCATCATCGCTGAAATCATGATCAGGCAGTTGGGAGGCACTCTCGGCGGAACTGATGAAATAAGTGGCTACGTCATGGCTGTTGTGACGTCCTGGGGTATGGGATTTGCCCTGCTCGAACTCAGTCACATTCGGATCGATATTCTCCGGGGGCGTGTCAACGCCCTCGGACGGTCCCTCTTCGACCTGTTCTCTCTGTTCGTCTTGTCGAGCACCGTCACCGTGATTGCCATCAGGTCCTGGCCTGTCGTTGAGCGGTCAATCATAAACAGTTCGCGCGCCAATACACCGCTGGAGACACCTCTGGCACTGGTTCAACTACCGTGGTTTGCGGGCTGGCTTTGGTTTGCGTTCATCGCATGGCTCACGTTGGTCGCCGCAGTCATGCTGGTGTTGCGCGGTGAATTTGAAAAATCCGAAGCTGCCGTCGGGATCGTCGGCGAAGAAGACGCGGAGATCCACACATGATTTGGTCAATTTCAGTCGGCCTGCTGGCCCTGCTTTCGCTCTCAATCCCTGTTGGGATCGTGTTATTCCTCCTTGGTTTCGGAATCGACGCATTCTTCAGCCCTTTTCCGCTGACCAAAGGACTCGGAAACTTGGTCTGGTCGACATCAAACAATGCCACATTGATCGCCATTCCATTCTTTGTCTTGCTCGGTGAGGTCCTGGTCCGCAGCGGTATCGCCAACAGAACTTACGCCGCGCTGGACCGTTGGGTGTCTTGGATGCCAGGGGGGCTGGTCCACGCGAATGTGGCTACCTCGACGATGTTTTCGGCCATTTCGGGCTCGTCTGTCGCGACGGCCGCGACCGTCGCAACGGTCGCCATGCCACAGGCTGAAAAGCTCGGGTATGACCCAAAGCTCTTCTCAGGGGCCATCGCCGCTGGCGGTACACTTGGCATCATGATCCCGCCATCAATCAACCTTATCGTATACGGTTTCCTGACGCAGTCATCTATCCCGCAACTTTTTCTCGCGGGTCTCATGCCAGGTCTTTTGCTTGCGGTGGGCTTCATGCTCATCACTGTGCTCATTTGTATGATCCGACCCGAATTGGGCGGTGTTCGACGGGTGTTCCCGATCTCTGAGATGATCCGCGGACTCTTTCAGCTCATCCCCATCGTCATCCTTTTCGGTGCTATCATCGGGACCATCTACATGGGGTGGGCCACTCCGACAGAGGCAGCGGCAGTTGGTGTTGCAGGCGCAGTGCTCATCGCAGCAGCCTTTGGTGGCGTTTCAATCAAGATGATCAGTGAGAGCATCGTTGGCACCATCAAGATCACCTCCATGATCATGCTGGTTATCATTGGGGCGTCTTTCCTGAACTTCACACTGGCCTCAGCCGGTCTGGGCGCGGAACTTCAGGCTCTGCTCAATGGGCTTGGGTTTTCACCATTGATGACCATGCTGGTGATTGTCTGCATGTACATTGTACTCGGATTTTTCATCGAGACCTTGTCGCTGATGGTTGTAACGATCCCGATCATCGTGCCCCTGGTCACGGCGCTTGGGTACGATGTGATTTGGTTTGGGATAATGATGATCGTTCTCGTTGAGATGGCTCTTATCTCACCTCCGGTCGGCTTGAACCTCTATGTCGTGCAAGGCGCACGTAAGAGCGGGAAACTGAGCGACGTGATGCTGGGTACCATCCCGTTCGTCTTTGTGATGCTGCTTATGGTAGCGGCCTTACTCGCGTTCCCTCAGATCGCTCTCTACCTTCCGGAATCCATCCAGCGATAACCGCGGCCCTAAGGGGCCGCATTTCACCAAAGAAAACATGCCAGGCAGTTGCCCGGCAAACAAAGGAGCTATGCCATGTGGCAATTTTGGGTCGACCGAGGCGGTACGTTTACCGACATCGTCGCACGAAAACCGGACGGAACGCTTCAGTCCCATAAACTACTTTCCGAAAACCCCGAGCGTTACAAAGACGCGGCAGTTCAAGGGGTCCGAGAAATTCTAGGCTTGGACGCGGACAGCCCTATCCCCGAAGGCACGATCGATGCAGTCAAGATGGGGACAACCGTCGCAACCAATGCGCTTCTGGAACGCAAAGGCGATCGGACAATCCTGCTCATCACAAAAGGAATGAGAGACTTGCTGCGCATCGGCTACCAGAACCGGCCGCGCTTATTTGATCTGAACATTCAGTTGCCTGAGCTGCTCTATGAAGAGGTCATTGAAGTTGAAGAGCGCGTCGATGCCGATGGCAATGTCATCGAACCCTTGAACCTGCGTCAAGTCCGCGACGCGCTGTCTCAGGCCTACGGGCGCGGGTACCGCTCTGTCGCGGTGGCACTGATGCATGGCTACAGATTCCACGACAACGAGCTAAAGATCGGCGAGATGGCAAAGCAATCCGGCTTCACCCAGGTCTCGCTTAGCCACAAGGTTAGCCCGCTGATCAAGCTTGTCTCCCGTGGGGATACAACCGTTGTGGATGCCTATCTGTCGCCAATCCTTCGCCGATATGTTCAGCAAGTCAGCGATGCGCTTGGTGCCACACGCGGTGGATGTAGGTCCTTGATGTTCATGCAGTCCAATGGTGGGTTGACCGATGCAAACCTGTTCCAAGGTAAGGATGCAATCCTATCTGGCCCTGCTGGCGGCGTGGTCGGCATGGTGCGCAGTGCAGAAGCCCTTGGTTTTAACAAACTCATCGGTTTTGACATGGGCGGCACTTCTACCGATGTGTGCCACTATGCGGGAGAATTCGAACGTTCCTTTGAAACCGAGGTCGCAGGCGTGCGGATGCGAGCACCGATGATGAGCATCCACACTGTTGCAGCTGGCGGTGGCTCGATCCTCAGCTTCTCAAACGGACGCATGCAAGTGGGTCCCGAGAGCGCCGGTGCAAACCCAGGCCCGGCTTCATACCGCCGTGGCGGCCCGCTTGCCGTAACCGACTGCAACGTTTTGCTTGGCAAGCTTCAACCAGATCACTTCCCGCATGTGTTTGGCCTCAATGGCGACGAACCGCTGGACGTGGCGGTCGTGCGTGAGAAATTTACAGCGCTTGCCAAAGAAATATCGGCAGAAACCGGGGAACCAGAGCGCAGTCCGGAACAACTTGCCGAAGGTTTCCTGCGCATCGCCGTGGAAAACATGGCAAATGCGATCAAGCAGATCAGTGTTCAGCGCGGCTATGATGTGACCCAATACACCATGAACTGTTTTGGTGGTGCGGGGGGGCAGCACGCCTGTCAGGTTGCGGATGTCCTGGGCATGGAGAGTATATTCATTCACCCGTTTGCGGGCGTTCTCTCAGCATTCGGTATGGGGTTGGCGGATGTACGTGCCCTGCGGGAATACCAGTTTGCGCAGCCCATCAAAAATATCTCTGAAGCGGAGACTGTTCTGAAAGGGCTGGATGCTGAAACGCATAACGAAGTTCTGGAACAGGGTGTATCCAAAGAGGCGATTCAAATTGTTCGCACAGCTCATATTAGGACCGATGGCTCACATCAGACCCTGGACGTTCCTTTTGGAACCGTCGAGGAGATGCGTAAAGGATTTGAGGAAGCGCACGAGCAGCGCTTCGGCTTTGTGCCGGACTACAATCAGCTAATCATCGACCTTCTGACATCAGAATCCATCGGATCCACTGGCGAAGATGTAACGCTTCCTGTCAATGAAGAAGGGCGTGGTAAGAACCTGAACGCCTCCATGTATAGCAATGGCCGTTGGCAAGATGTTCCAATGGTGGATCGAACCGGCTTGACCATTGGTGACAAGGTCACCGGACCAGCAATCATTTTTGAGCCCACTGGGACCAATGCCATCGAAGATGGTTGGCAAGCAGAATGCCGCGAAGGTGGCAACCTTGTGCTGACGCGGATTGTGCCATTGGAACGCAAAGAGGCGATTGGCACGACCGTCGATCCAGTAATGCTTGAGGTGTTTAACAACCTGTTCATGTCGATTGCCGAACAAATGGGGGCAACTTTGGCCAACACCGCTTATTCGGTAAACATAAAGGAACGGTTTGATTTTTCCTGTGCGATCTTTGATGCCAACGGCGACCTGGTGGCCAATGCACCACACGTGCCTGTCCACCTTGGGTCCATGAGCGGCAGCGTCAAATCCATCCTCAGCGAAAACACAGACAAGATCCGCCCGGGCGATGTGTTCATGATGAACAATCCCTTTAATGGCGGCACACACCTGCCGGATGTCACCGTCATCACCCCGGTGTTTGACGCGGATGGGAAAAACATCATCTTCGTCACAGCATCCCGCGGTCACCATGCAGATATTGGTGGCAAAACCCCGGGTTCAGCCCCGCCAGACAGCAAGACCATTGATGAGGAAGGTATCCTGATCGACAACTTCCTGCTGGTGGATCGCGGCACTATGCGCGAAGCAGAAGCGCGCGCTTTGCTGGGCAGCGGACCATATCCCTGCCGGAATATCGATCAGAATATGGCTGATCTGGCAGCGCAGGTGGCTGCAAATGCCACGGGCGTCAAAGAGTTGCAGAATATCGTAGAGCAGTTTGGGCTTGGTGTCGTGCACGCCTATATGGGCCATGTGCAAGACAACGCCGAAGAAAGCGTACGCCGGGTTCTGGATGTTCTAAAGGATTGCTCGTTTGAATATCCACTGGACGGTGGTGCAAAGATCTGTGTCAGCATTTCGGTGGACAGAGTCGAGCGCAAGGCGATCATCGATTTTGAAGGCACCTCTGATCAGAGTCCTTTGAATTACAATGCTCCTTACTCGATTTGCCGCGCAGTTGTTCTTTACGTTTTCCGCACGCTGGTCGGGTCCGATATTCCGATGAACGAAGGTTGCATGAAGCCGCTGGAGGTTCGAACGCCAAAGGGATCAATGATCAACCCGGAATTCCCAGCTGCGGTGATCTCCGGTAATACCGAAGTCAGCCAGGCCATTGCCGATACGCTTTATGGTGCTTTGGGTGTTATCGCCGGCTCGCAGGGCACTATGAACAACTTCGTTTACGGGAACGATGAGTATCAAAACTATGAAACGATCTGCGGTGGCACAGGCGCAGGGGATGGTTTTGACGGGGCCAGTGCGGTGCACAGCCATATGACAAACACCCGCATGACGGACCCGGAGGTTCTGGAAACTCGGTTCCCGGTGCGCGTGGATGAATTCTCGATCCGGCAGGACTCTGGCGGCGCGGGAGAAACCACGGGCGGCAACGGGATTATCCGCAAGCTGCGGTTCCTCACTCCGATGACCGTCACGGTGCTGTCTTCGCATCGGGAAACCGTGCCCCATGGCGCAGCAGGTGGTGAACCGGGCAAACCCGGTGAAAACTCGGTTAAGCGCAGCAACGGGGATGTCGAAATGCTGAAAGGGAATGATGAAACTCAAATGGGGGTCGATGACGTCTTCATAATGAAAACCCCAGGCGGAGGCGGCTTTGGCACCGCAAAGGCATCTTTGATGCCCCGCCTGCTGGGGGCCATCCGATGAGTCGTGCGTTCTTGCCTGATGTGAATGCCATATTTAACGACATAGCATCCACAATCGATTTGCCAGAAGGGCTGGATGAGAAATAATCCGCATCTGCCACGCGACCTATGTGACCCGCTTCGGTGTGCGGCTGCGTGGCAAAATGCACTCCTTTACAGGGTGGCGCGCGGTGCATTCCACCCAAAACCCTCCGGCAAAGGGCGGCATCCGATATTCTCCGGATACCGATCAAGAAGAGGTTGAGGCGCTGGCGGCGCTTATGACTCATAAATGTGCTTTGTTGGGGCCGCCGTTCGGCGGCTCCAAGGGCGCCCTGCGGATCGACCCACGCGACCGGGAAGAACATGAGCTGGAAAAAATCACCCGGCGCTTTGCCCAGGAATTGATCCGCCATGGGTTCTTGAACTCAGGCATGAATGTTCCGGCACCCGACAGGGACACCAATGAACTGACCATGATGTGGATCGCCGATGAATACCGGCACCAGAAGCCCGAAGATATCAACGGCCTGGCCTGTGATACCGGCAAACCCCTGGGGGGGGCAGCGGGATTGAAGGCGGCACCTATGCGCCAGATGGAGCAGAGGCGCTGCACGATGAATGTGATATTCCGATCCCAGTCGCATTCGCACGGAAGGTGGCTTAAACGAGCACCTGGGGCGGCACTAAAACGTGACAGGTCCAACACGGGCCGCATCGCAGAATTATTTTTGCTGCAACCGCGAGAGATTGCTGTGTAAGCACTGGCTGCATTAGCAAAAGTCGGGTCCGTCCCGCATTGTGTCAGCTCACCGGCTGCAAAACCTCGCAGTCGCAGCGAACGGCCGGCTGCGGCGCAGCAGAAACCCTCGGCTGGTTGCGTCAAATGACCGACTTTGCAACGCACACTATCCGCGCTTTTCTGCCGTTCGTGGGTCGTGCAGGATCGGTCAGCATGACCTCAGAGCAGACCAGCAGGACTTCCTGCCCCAGCAGAACAGTTGGCGCCAAGTTTCACCGTATGAGGCATCGCTGAGCGACACGATGCAACAGCAGCTACAGCGCCAGGCCGCCCTGCCAGACCTGCTGCAGCTCCAGCGCGTCGTTCAGATGCAGCACATCGGCGCGCGCGCCGGGTTGCAAGCGCCCCAGATCGGGCCGCCTGATCAAATCCGCCGGCCGGCTCGTGGCCATCTCCAGCGCCGTCTCCAACGGCAGATCGCAGGTCTCGACCAGGATCTGCACCGCCGTGGCCAGCTCCAGATGGGCGCCCGCAAGGGTGCCATCAGCCAGCGTCAACCGATTGCCGTCACGGCGGATTTCGCGACCATTCAGGGTAAAGCGGTCGATATCGGAGCCGCCGGTGGCCATGGAATCGCTGACCAGAAACAGTTGCCCGGGCCCGGTCTTGGCCGCCAGCGCCGCCCGCATGGATGCCGGATGCACATGCACCGCGTCCGCAATCAGCCCCGCTGACAGCCCGCCAAGATCAAGGGCGGCGCCGACAACACCGGGTTCGCGATTGCCAAGCTGGCTCTGGGCGTTGAACAGATGGGTGACGCAGCGCGCGCCTGCCGCAACCGCCGCCACGCAATCGGCGTGGCTCGCATCGGTATGACCCAGCGACACCAGCACGCCCGCCTCGCTCAACCGCCGGATCTGCGCCGGCGTCGCCGCCTCGGTCGCCAGCGTCACCTTCAGCACAGGCAACCGGGTGGCCGCTGCGCATAACATCTCCAGATCGGTCTCGCTCATCGGGCGTATCAAAGACGCATCATGCGCGCCCTTGCGCGACACCGCCAGATGCGGCCCCTCCAGATGCAGCCCGATGATGCCCGGAACCCCGGCGGCAATCGCGGCGTCCACGGCGTCGATGGCGCGGGCGACGAAATCCGGCGTATCGGTAATCAGCGTCGGCAGGATCGAGGTCGCGCCAATCTGCGCATGGGCCGCTGCGATGACCTGCAACTGCTCCAGCTCGGGCGCGTCGTTGAACATCACCCCGCCGCCACCGTTGACCTGCAGGTCGACAAACCCCGCCGTCAGGATCCCACCGGTCAGCTCCGTCACCTCCGCCCCCTCGGGCAGTTTGCCGACGGGCAGGACGGCCGCGATCTGGTCGCCGCGCAGGACCAGCGCGCTGTCCTCCTCCCAGCCCACCGGGGTCAGGATGCGGGCACCGGTCAGCGCACGCAGCGGTTGCCGGTCGCCGGTCATACCGTTTCCGTCACTTTTTTCAGGTGGCGGGGCGCATCGGGGTCAATCCCGCGCGAGGCGGCAAAGGCTTCAACCATCGCATAAAAGGACACGATCAGGCTGATCGGATCGGTCAGCGCATGGTCCGTGCGGATATGATCCACCCGTCGCGCCGCCGTCACCTTGTCGCTGGTGGCAAAGACCTGCGCGCCCTTGCCCGCGATCTGATCGGCGATACCCGCCAGCGCGTCCTCAGCGGCATCCGCCGCCGCAAAGCCCAGCACCGGAAAGCCCTCTTCCACAATAGACACCGGCCCGTGCAAAACCTCCGCCGAGGAATAGCTCTCCGCATGAAGCTGGCAGGTTTCCTTGAACTTCAGCGCCGCCTCATTCGACACCGCCAGCGCCTGACCACGCCCCAGCGTGAACAGCGATGACCGCGCGCCGATGGCCTCGCGCACCTCTGGCCAGTCAATGCGGCAGGCGCGCTCCAACTGCTCCGGCAAGGCGTGCAGCGCCGCAAGCACCGCTTGGTTGCGATCCCATTTGGCCAGCAGCCACAGCCCCGCCACCGCCGAGGTGACAAAGGTCTTCGTCGCGGCCACGCTCAACTCGGGCCCTGCGTGAATATCCAGCGCATGGTCCGACGCAGCCGCCAGCGGCGAGGCGGGATCATTGGTCAGCGCCACCGCCAGCGCCCCGTCACGGCGCGCGCTTTCCGCCATCGCCACGATGTCCGGGCTTTTGCCCGACTGCGACACCGCCAGGCTCAGCGCCCCCTGCAGCCGCAACGGCGCCTTGTAGATCGACGCGACCGACGGCCCGACCGAGGCAACAGGCACTCCCAGCAGGATCTCGCTGGCATATTTCAGATAGGTGCAGACATGGTCGGACGATCCGCGTGCCACCGTCACCATAATATTCGGATCAAGGCGGCGCACCGCCTCGGCCACCGCGTCAATATCCGCCTCGCCCTGGCTCAGCAGCCGATCCACGGCGGTCGGGATCTCGTCGATCTCGCGACGCATCTTGGTGATATCTGTCATGGTTCCCTCCTCAGGGTCGCCAGGTTAGCTCGTCCCGAGCCGCAGCTCGGCGACAAAATCATAAGCATCGCCGCGATAGATCGAGCGGGTGAACTCCACCACGCGACGGTTGCGCAAGTAAGACGTCCGCACGATGCTTAGGCCCGCCATTCCCGGCTCCACCCCCAGCAGCTGCGCCTCATACTCCGGCAGGTTGATCGCCGAAATCCGCTGCAAGGCCCGCACCGGGCGGCTGCCGGTCTGCTCCAGCACCTCATAAAGCGACCCCCGGACTGCCTGCGGATTGGGCAGGATATCCACCGGAAGCGAGGCCCGCTCGATCGCCATCGGACGCCCATTGGCACGCCGCAGACGGGCAATACGCGCAACCGCCTCCCCCGAGGTCAGCGCCAGCGCCATCACCTCCTCGGGCGAAGGGGTATGGATGCCGCGTTCCAGCCATTCGACGCTGGTGTCATAGCCGCGCCGCTCCATGTCCTCGGTAAACGAGGTGAGCTGCGACAGCGACTGCTCCACCTTGGGCGTGCCATCGGACACAAAACTCCCCGAGCCCTGCCGCTGCACCACGATGCCCCGATCCACCAGATCCTGCATGGCGCGGCGCACGGTGACGCGCGACAGTCCGGTCAGCGTTGCAATCTCTCGTTCGGCGGGCAAGGGCGCGCTCTTGGGCAGCAGCCCGGTCTCGATACCGTCCTCGATACGCTGGCGCAGCCGCACATAGCGTGGCCCGGCGGCGTCCTCCAGCCAGGCGGCCGGTTTCAGGAATTCCTCGACCGTCATAGCGCCTCCTGCCGGATCTCGCGGGCAAAGCGGCGCGCCAGCTCCAGCGCCCCGTCCAGCGGCGAGCCCTCCGGCGCCTGCAGGTACTCCGCCACATCAGCAGGCAGATAGGCGGCGTATTGCGCCGCCACACCGCCGATATGATAAACCGGTTCCTCCGGTCGACGTCCCAGCGCCTGCAACCCGTGGCACAGATACTCCGCCCCTTCGGCCATCAGCCGCCGCCCCACGGAATCGCCCGCAGCGGCAGCCTGCGCCACCCGCGGCGCATAGGCGCCAAAGGCCGCCGGACGCGCGGTCTGGGCAAACCGGACAATCTCGGCAGTCTGATTGGAAAAATCCCTGAGACAGCTGCGCAGCAGCGGCGTCATCGGCTCGATCCCTTCGGCCGCCTGTAGCGTCAGCTGCAACACACGCCGCCCCAGCCAGCCGCCCGAGGCCTCATCGCCAAGAACCGCCCCGTGACCACCAATAAGCGTGACCTGCCCCGCCACCTGACGGCCGAGAAATGACCCGGTGCCGACACCGATCAGACAGGCAGTGCCCTCGCCAAGCGCCCCGACAACCGCAGGCATCCGGTCATCTTCGACCCGGATATGCCGATGCGGCAGGGCCGAGGCGACAAAGGCTGCCGACCCGGCATCAATCACCCCCGCCAGCCCTGCATAGACCGGGATCTGGTGAAAAGCCTCATCGTCAAGGCCCGCCTGACGTTGCAGATCGCCCAATCCCGCGCGCAGCGTCTCAACCGCAAGCTCGGGCGCGGTATAGACATTGGCGCTTCCCCCGGTGACCACCAGCCGACGCGGCGACGCCCCGCAGCTCTTGGGCGCGGAGGCATCAGGCAGATCAGCCGCGGGATCGCCCGCCCCCAGCAGGACAAAGCGACAGGAGGTCCCCCCTCCGTCCACGGCGATCAGATATGGAAAGCACGAGTCAGTCATGCAATACCTATAAGATACCTTTTAACCAAAAGAAAGACCTATCGGCCGCAAGTGTTGACACCACAGTAGATAACAGCTTGAAAAATCTACATCAGATCAAGAAAATAATTAAATGGTAGACAAGTGGTATTGTATAGGTATTAAATACTTCTCATTCACCTGAGGGGGAGGAATCACATGGCATCGACCAGCGAACAACCGTCCGCAGCACGCATATCGGCGCCCACCGATGCGCAGACGGAAACGCTGCACCCCGGCGCCAGGGGGCTCGATCTGCGCGCCGATGCCGATATCCTCGACACGCTTCTCGACGGGCAATCGCGCGCACTGGCAGCTGTAGACAGCGCCCGCCCCGCCATCGCCGCAGGCGCCGCCCTGCTGACCGAATGCCTGCGCAACGCTGGTCACCTGCACTATGCGGCGGCAGGCTCCTCGGCCCTTATGGCGCTGGCTGATGGCGCCGAACTGCCCGGCACATTCGGCATCAGCGCCGATCAGATCTCCATTCACATGGCCGGCGGCATCCCATCCGACGGGCGGATGCCCGGCCATACTGAAGATGACAGCGCGGCCGGCAGCAAGGCTGCCGCCGCAGTGACCGCAGGTGATGTGGCGATCACCCTTTCCGCCAGCGGCACCACGCCATTCCCGATCGGCTTTGCAAAAACCGCACAGGCCGCCGGCGCCAAGGTCATCGCGATTGCCAACAACGCCGACACGCCACTGCTGCAACTGGCCGATGTGGCAATCTGCCTGCCAACACCGCCGGAGGTCATCGCAGGCTCCACCCGCATGGGCGCCGGAACCGCGCAGAAGGCCGCGCTCAACATGATGTCGACGCTGGCAGGCATCCGGTTGGGGCATGTGATGGACGGTATGATGGTCAATCTGATCGCAGATAACGCCAAGCTGCGCCAACGCGCGATCCGCATAGTCTGCACCCTCACACAGCAGGACGCCGAGGCCGCCGCCCGCGCGCTGGATCAGACCGGCGGCGCGGTGAAAGCCGCCATTCTGCTGTTGCAGGGTGCGGCCTCCCCCACTGCGGCGGAAGCGCTGCTGCGCCATAACAAGGACAACCTGCGAGCCGCGCTCGCACAGGTGTAACGGTCGGCCACGCGCCACCCAAGAGGTCACCAAGACCCTGATTTCAAATACCAAACATGCAAACTGGGAGATACAGAATGACACGCAAACTCTTTACCCTCGCGCTGCTCGGCTCGACCGTGCTCGGCGGCGCAGCCGCTGCCGAAGACGTCACGCTGACGATTGAGAGCTGGCGCAACGATGACCTCGCCCTCTGGCAGGACAAGATCATCCCCGCCTTTGAGGCCGCCAACCCCGGCATCAAGCTGAAGTTCACCCCCTCTGCCCCGGCGGAATATAACGCCGTGCTGAACTCCAAATTGGATGCGGGCAGCGCCGGCGATTTGATCACCTGCCGCCCCTTTGATGCCTCGCTTGGTCTGTATGACAAGGGCCAGCTGGCCGATCTGTCCGATCTTGAGGCGATGAGCAGCTTCTCCGACGTGGCCAAATCCGCCTGGCAGACAGATGACGGCTCCGCCACCTTCTGCGTGCCGATTGCTTCGGTGATCCACGGCTTCATCTACAACAAGGACGCCTTTGCCGAGCTGGGCGTGGACGTACCGGAGACCGAAGACGAGTTCTTCGCGGCGCTGGAGAAAATCAAACAGGACGGCAATTACATTCCGCTGGCGATGGGCACCAACGACCAGTGGGAAGCCGCCACCATGGGCTATAACAACATCGGCCCGAACTACTGGAAAGGCGAGGAAGGCCGTCTTGCCCTGATCGCAGGCGAGCAGAAACTGACCGACGAGCAGTGGGTCGCCCCCTATGAGACCCTGTCGAAATGGGGTGCCTACATGGGCGACGGCTATGAAGCCCAGACCTATCCCGACAGCCAGAACATCTTCACCCTGGGCCGCGCCGCGATCTATCCGGCAGGCAGCTGGGAAATCTCCGGCTTCAACACCCAGGCCGATTTCGCCATGGGCGCCTTCAAACCGCCAGTCAAAGCGGCGGGCGACACCTGCTACATCTCGGATCACACCGATATCGCGGTGGGCCTGAATGCCGCCTCCCCCAATGCAGAAGCTGCCAAGACCTTCCTGAACTGGGTCGGCTCGCCTGAATTCGCCGCAATCTACGCCAACGCGCTGCCGGGCTTCTTCTCGCTGTCAAACCATGAGGTCGCGATGGATGATCCGCTGGCGCAGGAATTCGTCTCCTGGCGTGGCGAGTGTGAGAGCACCATCCGCTCCACCTATCAGATCCTGTCGCGCGGCACACCGAACCTCGAAAACGAAACCTGGGGGGCCTCCGTTGCCGCAATCAAGGGCACCAAGGCCGCTGCTGATCTCGGCGCTGAACTGCAAGAGGGTCTGGCCAGCTGGTACGAGCCGCAGAAATAAGCGCGCCGCGATCTGACTGACCACAGACTCAGGCGTCCGGGCGGCCTCACGCGGCCCGGACCCGTCGACAGATGGGACACATCATGCAAAATACCCCTCATAAACCGCGCAGACGCTGGCATATCGCCGTTTTTCTGGCGCCCGCTGTGCTGGTCTATACGGCCATCATGATCTTCCCGCTGTTCAATACCCTGCGGCTCGCGCTCTATAGCGAAAGCGACCAGATCCGCCAGTTCGTCGGCCTCGCCAATTTTCAAACCCTGTTCGGCAACCCCAACTGGTCTGAACAGTTCTGGAATGCGCTTGGCAATAATTTCTGGTTCTTCATCGTGCATATGCTGGTGCAGAACCCAATCGGGGTGGCGCTGGCGGCGATCCTCAGCCATCCCCGGCTCCGGTTTGCCGCACTCTATCGCACCGCGATCTTCGTGCCGACCATCCTCAGCTTTGTCATCGTCGGCTTTGCCTGGAAACTGATCCTCTCGCCGATCTGGGGCATCACCCCCGACCTCCTGGACGCCATTGGCCTGAAGTGGCTGTTTGCCCCCTGGCTGGGCAAGGAAGACTACGCGCTGACCACGCTGGCGCTGATCTCTGTCTGGCAGTTTGTCGGCATCCCGATGATGCTGATCTACGCAGCCCTGCTGTCGATCCCCGAAGAGGTGATCGAAGCCGGCGAGGTTGATGGCATCACCGGCATGTCCGCCTTCTGGAAAATCAAACTGCCGCTGATCCTACCCTCCATCGGGATTATCTCGATCCTGACATTTGTGGGCAACTTCAACGCCTTCGATCTGATCTACACCACCCAGGGCGCACTTGCCGGGCCGGATTTCTCGACCGATATCCTCGGCACCTTCATGTATCGCACCTTCTTCGGCTTTCAGCTGCAACTGGGCGATCCGCATATGGGGTCCGCCATTGCCACCGCCATGTTCGCGATCATCCTGATCGGTGTCTGCATCTATCTCTTCGGCATCCAGACCCGTCTGCGCCGCTACCAGTTCTGAGGATCCGATGATGCATAAATCCCGCTCAAACCCGTTCAACAGCATCCTCGCCCACGGTGCGCTGATCACCTACACGCTGATCGCCCTGTTTCCGGTGTTTGTGATCCTGGTGAACAGCTTTAAAACCCGCAAAGCGATCTTTCGCGACCCTCTCGGCCTGCCGACATCCGACACATTCTCGCTGGTCGGCTATCAGACCGTCCTGAAGCAGGGGGATTTCTTCCTCTACTTTCAGAACTCGATGATTGTCACCGTGGTGTCGCTGGCGCTGGTGCTGCTGTTTGGCGCAATGGCCGCCTTCGCCCTCGCGGAATACCGGTTCAAGGGCAATATGCTGCTCGGCCTGTACCTCGCCCTCGGCATCATGATCCCGATCCGCATCGGCACCGTCGCCATTCTGGAGCTGATGGTGGACACCGGGCTGGTCAATACGCTGACTGCGCTGATCCTCGTCTATACCGCGCAGGGCCTGCCGCTGGCGGTGTTCATCCTGTCGGAATTCATGAAACAGGTGAGCGATGATCTGAAGAACGCCGGCCGCATCGACGGGCTTTCGGAATACACCATCTTCTTCCGCCTGGTGCTGCCGCTGGTGCGCCCGGCCATGGCCACCGTCGCCGTCTTCAACATGATCCCGATCTGGAACGATCTCTGGTTCCCGCTGATCCTGGCCCCGGCCGAGGAAACCAAGACGCTGACATTGGGCAGCCAGGTCTTCATCGGCCAGTTCGTGACAGACTGGAACGCCGTGCTCTCGGCGCTGTCGATGGCGATCCTGCCGGTCATGGTGCTCTATGTGATCTTCTCGCGCCAGCTGATCCGCGGTATCACCTCAGGAGCGGTGAAATGAGCCGACATATCACGCTATGCGCTCGTCCGGCAGCGGTGCCGGGCTGCGTCGGGCCAGCCCCCCGGAGCGGCAGTCTCCAGCCGCTTGTTGGCCCGGCGCTCAGCCTGTCCTCTCGCCATCGTCACAGCAGCCACCCTCACCACAGCGGAGGCCCCAAATGACCCGCGTACTGATCGCAGGCCTTGGCAATATGGGCTTTGCCCATGCGCTGGCTCACCACAATGACGAAACCGCGCAGATCGTCGGCCTCGTCAACCGCTCCGGCGCGCCTGCACAGGCCCCCTTGCAGGACTATCCGGTTTATAGCGATTTCCATCAGGCGCTGGCGCAGACCAAACCCGATCTGGTGGTCATCGCCACCTATTCCGACAGCCATGCCGCCTATGCCATTGCCGCAATGGAGTCCGGCGCGGATGTCTTCGTCGAAAAGCCGCTGGCCACCACGGTTGCCGATGCCCGCGCAGTGACCGACGCCGCCCGCCGTCTGGGGCGCAAGCTGATGGTGGGCTATATCCTGCGTCACCATCCCAGCTGGCAGCGCCTGATTGCCGAGGCCCGCGATCTCGGGCCCCCGTATGTGTTCCGCATGAACCTCAACCAGCAGTCCGATGGCCCTACATGGCAGACCCACAAGGCACTGATGCAGACCACTTCGCCAATCGTGGACTGCGGCGTGCATTATGTTGATGTGATGTGCCAGATCACCGATGCCACACCCCAGCGCGTCCATGGCATCGGCCTGCGCCTGTCGGATGAAATCGCCGAGGATATGTATAACTACGGCCAGTTTCAGGTGACCTTCTCTGACGGGTCCGTCGGCTGGTACGAGGCAGGCTGGGGACCGATGATGTCCGAAACCGCGTATTTCGTGAAAGACGTGATTTCCCCCAACGGATCCGTCTCGATCACCGAAACAGGCAAGGCTGGCTCGGACGATGTCGATGGCCATACCGCCGTCGGCAGCCTGATCGTACATCGCAGCACGCAAGACACCCCGGACCGCCGCATCGACCTGCCCGAGGAACCCGACCATCAGGCGCTCTGCGCTGCCGAACAGACCCATATGCTGCGGGTCATTGCCGAGGACATCGACATGGAGCGGCACATGCAGGACGCCGTTGCCTCGCTGGCAATCTGCTTGGCCGCCGACCAGAGCATCCGCAGCGGCGCGCCCGTTGACCTGACCACAGTACAGACAGAACGGACCGAGGCCGCGGCGACAGCGCCCACCTCGCCCTCTGCGAACCCGAAGACCTGAAGGATCCCCGCCATGACCGCCCTACAGCTTACCAATGTCTGCAAATCCTTCGGCCCGGTCGAGGTGCTGAAAGATATCAACCTCACCGTGGAGGACGGCGAATTCGTGGTCTTTGTCGGCCCGTCGGGATGTGGCAAATCCACCCTTCTGCGGGTGATCTCCGGGCTTGAGGACGCCACGGCGGGTGAGATCACCATCGGCGGCCAGACCGTCACCACCACGCCCCCCGCCAAACGCGGCATCGCCATGGTGTTCCAGTCCTATGCGCTTTATCCGCATCTCACCGTGCGCGAAAACATGGCGCTCGCCCTGAAACAGGAACGCCAGCCCAAGGAGGAAATCGCCGCCCGCGTCGCCGAAGCCAGCCGGATGCTGTCGCTGGAGGACTACCTTGATCGCCGCCCCTCGGAACTGTCGGGCGGTCAGCGGCAGCGCGTCGCCATTGGCCGCGCCGTGGTGCGCGAACCCAAGCTGTTCCTGTTTGACGAACCGCTCTCCAACCTCGATGCCGCCCTGCGCATGAACACCCGTCTGGAAATCGCCCGCCTGCACCGTCAGCTGTCGGCCAGCATGATCTACGTCACCCATGACCAGATCGAAGCGATGACCCTTGCGGATAAAATCGTCGTGCTGCGCGACGGCCGTATCGAACAGGTCGGCACCCCGATGGAACTCTACAACAATCCTGCCAACCGTTTTGTGGCGGAATTCATTGGCGCACCAGCCATGAATTTTGTCCCCGCCCCGCGTCTGGGCGGCAACCCCGGACAGTTCATCGGCATTCGCCCGGAATATGCCCGCATCAGCCCGGATGGCCCGCTCACAGGCGAGGTGATTCACGTGGAAAAACTGGGCGGCGACACCAATATTCTGGTCGACATGGGCGAGGATCTGACCTTTACCGCCCGCCTCTTTGGTCAGCATGACACCCATGTGGGCGAAACGCTGACCTTTGACTTTGATCCCGCCAACTGCCTCGCCTTTGATGCTGCGGGTCAGCGGGTCTGATCCGGCACGCCCCGGCCCGCCCCTCATTCCGGCTCCCATTTTCACCCGTGACAGCCCGATTTGGGCCTATTCGCTCGGCCTGCTATATTAGGGCGTTACAAATGCACATGTTAGCGCTAACTAATCGGCAGCGGTGCCCTTGAGTGATTCGCAACGGGGCAAGGACAACCGAGGGAGACCGACGATGACGCAGACCCGGACGCAGATCTGGCAGCTTCTGGAACAGCACCGGACAGAGACCGCCGATATCCCGCTCCTGTCGCTCTTCGAGACGCCAGACCGGTTTCAGAGCTTCTCCGCCGAAACCGACGGGCTGCTGCTGGACTATTCCAAAACCGCGCTGGACGCCACCGCGCTCTCGCTGCTGGAGCGCCTCACCGCCGAGGCCGGTCTTGCCGATCGCATCAGCCAGATGTTTCGGGGCGAGAAGATCAACACCACCGAAGACCGCGCCGTTCTGCATACTGCCCTGCGGGCACAGACTGACGCGTCGATCCTGGTCGATGGCGAGGATATCCTGCCGCCGGTGCGTCAGACCCTGCAACAGATGGAAAGCTTTGCCGAGGCGCTGCGCGATGGCAGCCTGCGCTCCAGCACCGGCGCCAAATTCACCGATGTGATCAATATCGGCATCGGCGGCTCCGACCTTGGCCCGGCGATGGCGACGCTGGCGCTGGCACCCTACCATGACGGTCCGCGCTGCCATTTCGTTTCCAACGTCGATGGCGCCCATATCGCCGACACGCTGAAAGCTCTGGATCCGCAGACCACATTGGTGATCATCGCCTCCAAAACCTTCACCACCATCGAGACGATGACCAATGCCCGCACCGCGCAGGACTGGCTGCGGGCCGCACTGGGGGATGACACCTCTGCGCATCTGGCGGCGGTTTCCACCGCGCTGGACAAAACCGGTGCCTTTGGCATTGCCCCCGAACGGGTCTTTGGCTTTGCCGATTGGGTGGGCGGGCGCTATTCGCTCTGGGGGCCGGTTGGCCTGCCGATCATGATCGCCATCGGGGCCACGAATTTCCGCGAGTTCCTGTCGGGCGGGGCGGCGATGGACCGCCATTTCCGCACCGCACCGTTTCGCGAAAACCTGCCGGTGATGCTGGCCGCCACAGGGATCTGGCACCACAATATCTGCGGTTACAACAGCCGCGCCATTCTGCCCTACGACCAGCGCCTGTCCCGCTTCCCGGCCTATCTTCAGCAGCTGGACATGGAGAGCAACGGCAAGAGCGTCGCACTGGATGGCAGCCCGCTGCCACGCAACTCCGGTCCCATCGTCTGGGGCGAACCCGGCACCAATGGCCAGCACGCCTTCTACCAGCTGCTACATCAGGGCACCCGCGTGGTGCCTGCCGAATTCCTGATCGCCGCCGAGGCGCATGAGGGCGATCTGACCGATCACCACCAGCTGCTGGTCTCCAACTGCCTCGCCCAGTCCGAAGCCCTGATGCTGGGCCGCTCCCGCGAGGAGGCCCGCGCCATCGCTGCCAAACGCGGCTTTACCGGCGACGCGCTGGAGCAGATGGCAGGCCATCTCGCCTTTGCAGGCAACCGCCCCTCGGTGACCCTGGCCTATCCGAAGCTGACGCCCTTCGTGCTGGGCCAGCTGATCGCGCTATATGAACACCGTGTGTTTGTCGAAGGTGTGGTCTGGGGGCTCAACTCCTTTGATCAATGGGGCGTCGAACTGGGCAAGGAGCTGGCCGTCAGCCTGTTGCCGCTGGTTGATGGCAGCGCTCCGGCCGAGGCTTATGAGGCCAAAGACGGCTCCACCCGTGGCCTGCTGTCGAAACTCACCCAACCGCAACCCTAGCCACCAAAAAGACCGCCAATTTCCCCTTCGAGCTGTCAGAGAGAGAGCCATGGTTTCCCGCGTCATTCCCGTCCAGTCCTTTGATCTCGTGCTGTTTGGCGCGACCGGGGATCTTGCCCGCCGCAAGATCCTGCCCAGCCTGTTCCACCGCTTCCAGATCGGCCAGTTCTCCGACGATTGCCGCATTATCGGCACCTCCCGCAGCGACATGGACCGCAAAGGCTTCCAGCAGATGGTCGCCGATGCCATCCGCACCTTTGGCCAACCGGGCGAAACCAGCGACGACGAAATCGCAGCCTTCGTCACTCTGCTGCATTACACCGCCGTCGATGCGCGCGGCGACAATGGCTGGCAGGCGCTTGGCGATCTGCTGCGCGACGATGCCATCCGCGCCTTCTACCTCTCGGTCGGGCCCAGCCTGTTCCCCGATATCGCCGGCCGTCTGCGCTCCACCGGGATCGCCACCCCCGACAGCCGCATCGTGTTGGAAAAACCCTTCGGCCATGATCTGGCCTCGGCCCAGGCGCTGAACGCCGCCTTGCGCGCCAATTTCGAAGAACATCAGATCTACCGGATCGACCATTATCTGGGCAAAGAGACCGTCCAGAACCTGATGGCCCTGCGCTTTGCCAATTCGCTGTTTGAACCCCTGTGGAATTCCTCCCACATCGACCATGTGCAGATCACCGTCGCCGAAAGCATCGGCGTCAAAGGGCGCGGCGAATATTACGACAAATCCGGCGCCATGCGGGATATGGTCCAGAACCACCTGATGCAACTACTGTGCCTCACCGCGATGGAGCCCCCCGCCCGTTTCACCCCCAACGCCGTGCGCGACGAAAAGGTGAAGGTGATCGAGGCGCTGAACCCCGTCGCCCCGGATCAGATCGCCCGTGGCCAATACCGCGGCCCGGAGGGAGAATCCTACCGCGAGCACGCAGGCAACCCTTCCAGCACCACCGAAAGCTTTATCGCGATGAAGGTGGAGGTCGCCAACTGGCGATGGGCCGGCACGCCGTTTTATCTGCGCACCGGCAAATGCCTGCGCGCCCGCGAGTCAGAAATCGCCGTCTTCTTTCGCGATCCGCCGCATAACATCTTTGCCGAGGACACCGGCACCGGCGGTATCAAGGGCAATGTGCTGGTGATCCGCCTGCAACCGGACGAAGGCATCACCCTGCGCACCACGATCAAGGATCCCGGTCCCGGCGGCATGCGTCTGACCGGCGCCAATCTCGACATGACCTTTGCCGACAGCCTGCCAGAGGCTGGCCGGCCGCAGGACGCCTATGAACGGCTGATCATGGATGTGATCCGCGGCAACCAGACGCTGTTCATGCGCGGCGATGAGGTCGAGGCCGCCTGGGCCTGGGCCGATCCCATCATTGCGGGTTGGGCTGACAACAGCAATGACACCCCGCAGCCCTATGATCCCGGCAGCTCCGGGCCAGAGGACGCGCTGCTGCTGATGCACCGCGACAATCGCCGCTGGCGTGGCATCGGCTCCTGAGCCTGCCCGCCCACCCCGCCACTGAGACCCACGACCAACCGGCACCTGACGACTGAAAGAGGCACCCGATGCGTTTGAACCAGACACTCCGCGACGTCACAGACCGAATTATCGCCCGCAGCGCCAAACCTCGCGCCGCCTATCTCGACCGGATGCGCGCCGCCAAGGGCAAAGGCCCCGCCCGCGCCCATCTGTCGTGCAGCGGTCAGGCCCATGCCTATGCCGCCACGGGCGAGGATCAGATGCCCCTTGCCGAAGGCACCGCCGGACACCTCGGCATTGTCACCGCCTATAACGACATGCTCTCGGCGCATCAGCCGTTTGAAACCTATCCGCAGCGGATCCGCGACGCCGTGCGCCGCGTCGGCGGCACCGCGCAGGTGGCCGGTGGCGTCCCTGCCATGTGCG
Organism: Phaeobacter sp. JH204B; assembly: GCF_048055755.1. Lineage (NCBI taxonomy): Bacteria > Pseudomonadati > Pseudomonadota > Alphaproteobacteria > Rhodobacterales > Roseobacteraceae > Phaeobacter > Phaeobacter sp. JH204B. The sequence goes on along the minus strand of NZ_JAYMXF010000020.1, from coordinate 69,971 downwards.
ATGGCGTCACCCAGGGCGAGGCGGGAATGGAGCTGAGCCTGTTCTCCCGCGATACCATCGCCATGGCCACCGGCATCGCCCTCAGCCACAACGTGTTCGATGCCACTGTCTATCTCGGCGTCTGTGACAAGATCGTGCCGGGTCTGGTCATTGGCGCGCAGGTCTTTGGCCATCTTCCCGCCGTCTTCCTCCCCGCAGGCCCGATGACCTCTGGCATCTCCAATGATGACAAGGCCAAGGTCCGCCAGAAGTTCGCCGCCGGTGAAATCGGGCGCGACGAGCTGCTGAAATCCGAGATGGCCGCCTATCACGGCCCCGGCACCTGCACCTTCTACGGCACCGCAAATACCAACCAGATGCTGATGGAGTTCATGGGCCTGCACCTGCCCGGCTCCTCCTTCGTCAATCCCGGCACCGACATGCGCGCCGCCCTGACCGAGGAAGGCGCCCGCCGCGCCCTCGCGCTCAGCGCGCTTGGCAATGATTACACACCGGTCTGCGACATCCTTGATGAACGCGCCTATGTGAACGGCATCGTCGGGCTGATGACCACCGGCGGCTCCACCAATCTGCTGATCCACCTGATCGCCATGGCCCGCGCCGGCGGCATCATTCTGGACTGGCAGGATTTCTCCGAACTCTCTGACGTGGTGCCGCTGCTGGCGCGGGTCTATCCCAACGGTCTGGCCGATGTGAACCACTTCCACGCGGCTGGTGGGCTTGGCTATGTGATCGGCCAGCTGCTGAACTCCGGCCATCTGCATCCCGACACCAAAACCGTGGCGGGCACCGGGCTGGACCGCTACACCAGCGAACCCTTCCTGACCGGCGAAGGTCTGGTCTGGAAACCCGGCTCCGGCGAGACCCTCAACGACAAGATCATTCGCCCCGCCAGCGACCCCTTCCAGCCCACCGGCGGGCTCTCCCGCCTCTCCGGCAACCTCGGCACCGGCGTGATGAAGATCTCCGCCGTGGCCGAAGAGCACCGCATCGTCGAGGCCCCCGCCCGCGTCTTTCATGATCAGGAGGAGGCCAAGGCCGCCTTCAAGGCGGGTGAACTGGACAAGGGCGATGTGGTGATTGTTGTCCGCTTCCAGGGGCCAAAGGCCAACGGAATGCCGGAACTCCACTCGATGACGCCCTTCCTCGGCATCATGCAGGGGCGCGGCCAGAAGGTGGCGCTGGTCACCGATGGCCGCATGTCCGGCGCCTCGGGCAAGATCCCCTCCGCCATCCATGTGGTGCCAGAGGCGCTGGATGGTGGTCCGATTTCCAAACTGCGCGACGGTGACATGCTGCGGGTTGATGCCCTCACCGGGACGCTGGAGGTCAAGGCCGAGGGCTTTGACGACCGCGCCCCCGTGGTGGCCGACCTCTCCGCCTATCAGCACGGCACCGGCCGCGAGATGTTCGCACTGTTCCGCAATGCCGTCACCTCGGCCGACACCGGCGCCACCGTATTCTCGACCCTGATCGGAGACTGACCCATGCCCATCACCCCAAAAGATGCCAGCGCCCGCGCCCGCGAGATCTGCCAGCTGGCCCCGATCGTGCCGGTGCTGGTTGTCCATGACGTCGCCCACGCCCGCCCGCTGGCCGAGGCCCTGGTCGCCGGTGGCCTGCCCGCGCTGGAGGTCACCCTGCGCACCCCCGCCGCGCTGGATGTGATTGCCGAAATGGCCAAGGTCGAGGGCGGCGTCGTTGGTGCCGGCACGCTGATCACGCCGGAGGATGTGACCCGCGCCGTTGCGGCCGGTGCGCAATTCGGCGTCTCCCCCGGCGCCACCGACACGCTGCTGGACGCGGCCGAGGCCGCCGGTCTGCCGATGCTGCCCGGTGCCGCCACCGCCTCCGAGGCGATGCGCCTTCTGGACCGCGGCTATGACATGCTGAAATTCTTCCCGGCTGAGGCCTCCGGCGGCGCTCCCGCGCTCAAGGCCATCGGCGCTCCCCTGCCGCAGATCAGCTTCTGCCCCACCGGCGGCGTCAGCCCGGACAATGCAGACAGCTACCTGTCGCTGTCCAATGTGGTCTGTGCCGGCGGCAGCTGGGTCGCCCCGTCCAAACTGGTTGAGGCAGGCGACTGGGACGGCATCCGCGACCTCGCCCGCGCCGCAAGCCAACTGGCACGCTGACCGCGCAGACCCGATGCCCCCCATCCCCCGCAGCCCCGTGCAATACGGCGCTGCGGGGCAGTCACGCCCCTATGGGTCTAGATCCAGATCGATCAGGCCGGATGGCCGCTGGATTTTGGCGCATCGTCGCAAATCTCGTACCAGCCAGGCTTCTCCGACACGAATTCATGAAACCGGTTTCTCGTCGCAATCTCGCTGTCCAGCGCATTTGCGGCAATCGGGAAACTGTCCTCCTCTGACAGGATCTCCCCAAGCGAGCTGCCGCAGACCCTGCAGAAACATCTGCCGTATTTGTAAGGCGGGGCTGGTTGGTACAGGGCCACCTGATCTTTGCCCTCAACCCAGCTCAGATCCTCCCGCTTGACAAAAACGATGGTGCTCGCCCCTGCCTTTCGGCAACGCGAACAATGGCAGGTCCCCATCATGGATGGTTCCGCCTTCAGTCGGAATTTGACCGCTCCACAGCAACAGCTCCCCGCAATCATCTGATAATCCTTCACTAGACAATTCTGAAGAACATTACGTGAACATATGACGCCTGACAATCCCCAACGCAAAGCGCCACACCGGCAGTTGTGACCAGGTGGCGCCTCAGCAGATCAAATGTTGGATCGCGGCCCTAGCCCGCCAGCTCGTCGCGCCAGGGCGGATTGGCACCGGGGCGGGAAACGGTGACAGCGGCGGCCCGTGCGCCATAGCCCAGACAGGCCCGCAGCTGCTCCAGATCCATCGCGCCGCTGGCGGCATCCTCCAGCACGCCTGCCTCGCTCGCTGCCGCCAGAAAGCCTGCGTTGAACGTGTCGCCCGCGCCCACCGTATCGGCCACCTCCGCCGCCTGTGCGGGCACCTCCACCGTCGGGCCGGAGCGCAGATAGCCCTTGGCGCCCTTGCTGCCCAAGGTGAGGATCACCAAGCCGGGGCCCTGTCCTGCCTCTGCGGCCAGAACCTGCCGGATCTTGTCCTCAATCGGAGCGTCGCCCGGATAGATCCAGTGCAGATCCTCATCCGATACCTTGACGATCCCGGCCCCTGCCACCATCGCCGTAAGCCGCCTGCGATAGGCCGCCTCGTCGCTGGCAAACCCGGCCCGCACATTGGGGTCAATCATGATAATGCGCTGTCCGGTTTCCCGCGCGGCCAGACGCGCGTAGGTCTCAGCCGCCGCGCCGTTGCACAAGGATATCCCCCCGAAGAACAGCGTCTTGACCTGTTCCGGCAACTCGGGCAGCCGGTCCGGTCGCAGGCTGGCCCCGGCCGAATTCTCGTCAAAGAAATGATAGGCCGCATGGCCATCCTTCAGATGCACAAATGCCAGTGTGGTCGGCTGATCAGAGACCTCCGCCAGCGCGTGATCCACATGCGACGCGTCGAGCGCCGACATCAGCTGCTGCCCGAAGAGATCCCGCGACAGGCCGGTGAACAGGCCGGTTGCCTGCCCCAGCCGCCCCAGAGCGATTGCGGTGTTGAACACCGCGCCGCCGCAATGGGGCACAAAACCGGTCTGCGCGTCCGCGCCGTCCACCATTGGCACGGCTCCCGCGACCGGTGCCGGGATCATGTCGATCAGCGCCTCGCCACAACACAGGATCATTCTGTCTCACCTTTCCAGATCACATCCGCAGGCAGGGCCGCAGCGGCCACACGATCCGCGTTGACCATGTCATTGCCCTCCGCCCGTGCCTCGGCCTCGGCATCGCTCAGCCCATGGGCCTGCCAGCGCGCCACAAGCCGCTCCCGCAGCACCTCGCGCGGCACATCGACCCGGACCGACAGATCCCAGATTGCCGCCAGATCCCGCCAGACGGGCGCGTCGAACAGCAGGTAATTGCCCTCGACCACGGCAACCTCGACCCCTGCATCAACCCGCGCTGCGCCTGCAATGGCGATATCCTGCGCCCGGTCGAACAGCGGATAGACCACCTCCTCCTCTGTCGCCATCGCCGCCATCAGCCGCTGAAACCCCGCCGCATCAAAGCTCTCGGGCGCGCCTTTCCGCGCCAGCAAATCCATTTCGGACAGCAGCCCGTTGTCCAGATGAAACCCATCCATCGGCACCACCGACGCCGGTGTGCCATTGGCGCAGAGCGCCCGCACCAACAGCTCCGCCAGAGTGGATTTGCCGCTGCCCGGCGCGCCCGCCAGCGCCACCAGACGGCGCGCGCGCCCATCGGCAACGGGCAGCGCCTGCACGGCGGTCACCAGATCCGCCAGATATGTCATGTCCCGTGTCATGCTGCTGTCAGATCCCCGGATGGGTCCTGCGCGCCAGTCATATAGGCCACCGCATCGGACATGCTGTGCTGTTTGGGGTCGATCACGCAAAGCCGCTTGCCCAGCCGATGCACGTGAATGCGATCGGCAACCTCGAACACATGCGGCATGTTGTGGCTGATCAGGATGATCGGGATGCCGCGCGACCGCACGTCCTGGATCAGCTCCAGAACCCGGCGGCTTTCCTTCACGCCCAGCGCCGCCGTTGGCTCGTCCAGAATAATCACCTTGGACCCAAAGGCCGCCGCCCGCGCCACGGCCACGCCCTGACGCTGACCACCCGACAGCGTCTCCACCGCCTGATTGATGTTCTGAATGGTCATCAGCCCCAGCTCATTCAGCTTGTCGCGGGCAATCTGCTCCATCCGCGCGCGATCCAGCTGCCGCAGCAGATTGCCCCGCCAGCCGGGTTTGCGCAGCTCCCGCCCCATGAACATATTGTCGGCAATCGACAGCGCAGGCGACATCGCCAGCGTCTGATAGACCGTCTCGATCCCCTCTTCGCGGGCATCAATCGGCGACTGGAACGCCACCTTTCGCCCCTCCAGCCAGACCTCGCCCGCGTCGGGGATCACCGCGCCGGAAATCGCCTTGATCAACGAGGATTTCCCGGCGCCATTGTCACCGATCACCGCCAGAATCTCCCCCGGCATCAGATCGAAATCGCAATGGTCCAGCGCCGTGACACGCCCATAGCGCTTTACCAGACCTCGGGCTTTCAAAATGGGTTCCATCAGACCGATACCTTTCTGATCCACTGGTCTACCGCCACTGCGGCAATGATAAGCAGGCCGATCAGCAGATAGGTCCACTGCGCATCCGCCCCCAGCAGGCGCAGCCCCAGGGTAAAGACGCCCACGATCAGCGCGCCGAAGAATGCCCCCAGGATCGAGCCGCGTCCGCCAAACAGCGAAATGCCCCCGATCACCACCGCCGTGATGCTCTCGATATTGGCGAGCTGTCCCGAGGTCGGCGAGACCGACCCGATCCGCCCGATCATCGCCCAGCCTGCAAAAGCGCAGATCAGCCCCGACAGCATATAGACCGAGATCAACACGCGGTTCACCTTGACCCCCGACAGCTCCGCCGCCTCCGGGTCATCGCCAACCGCATAGACATGCCGCCCCCAGGCCGTATGCCGCAGCACATAGGCCAGCAGAACCACCAGAATGACCAGGAAAATCACACCATAGGTGAAGACCGCACCACCAATCTTGATCTTCTCGCCAAACAGCTGCAACAGCGGGGCGTCGGTGGCGATCACCTGGCTGCGAATGGTCTCATTTGCAGAATAGAGGAAATTCGTCGCCAGCACGATCTGCCACATGCCCAGCGTCACGATAAACGGCGGCAGCTTCATCCGCGCCACCAGCCAGCCGTTGATAAAGCCGCAGAGGGTACCGCAGATCAGCCCGCAGACCACCGCGATTTCCGGCGGCACCCCGTAGCGAAAGGTGAACTGACCCATCACCACCGAGCTCAGCACCATGATCGCCCCCACCGACAGGTCGATACCTGCCGTCAGGATCACCAGCGACTGCGCGCAGGCCACGATGCCGACAATGCCCACCTGTTGCAGGATCAGCGTCAGCGCAAAGGGCGAAAAGAACTTCGAGCCCAGCAGCAGCCCAAAGACGATCACCGACAGCACCAGCACGATCAGCGGCACCAGCGATGGCGTCACATGCAGCAGATGCTGCAACCGGCTGATAAAGGAGGCCTCTCCCTGGTCAAAATCCGCAACGGCCTCGGGGCTGCCGCTGGCCGCCGCTTCATAGCTGTGGGGCGTGGTCATATCTGTCTCCGTAAGATCCGGCGTCCGATGGGCCTGACACCCACAGCCGGGGATGCGGCTGCGACAGGGATCGCAGCGGTGCAGAAGGGGCGATGTTTCCACCGCCCCCATGGCTCGCCTTGGCTAACAGCCCCTTGTCTGGCCTGCCTCTAAGGGGTGTGTCACCTGATCACCCCCAGCAGAGGTTCATGCCCTCTTCGGTGTCGATGCTCTCGACGCCCTCGGCAGGCTGATCGGTCACCAGCGCCACGCCGGTGTCAAAGAACGCCTTGCCCGGTGTCGGCGCAGGCTTCTCGCCCGTGGTGGCCCAGGCGCTGATCGCCTCGATCCCCTTGGACGCCATCAGCAGCGGATACTGCTGCGAGGTTGCACCGATGACGCCGTCCTTGATGTTCTGCACGCCGGGACAGCCACCATCGACCGAGACAATCAGCACGTCGTTTTCACGCCCGATTGCCTTCAGCGCCTCATAGGCACCGGCAGCGGCGGGTTCATTGATGGTATAGACCACATTGATCATCGGGTCCTTCGCCAGCAGGTTCTCCATCGCGCGGCGACCGCCCTCTTCATTGCCTGCGGTGATGTCATTGCCGACAATGCGCGGATCGGTCTCATCGCCCCATTTGTTGGGATCGCCAAGATCAATGCCGAACCCCTGCAGGAAGCCCTGATCGCGCAGCACGCCCACGGTGGGCTGGCTGACAGCAAGGTCCAGCATCGCGATCTTGGCATTGGCCGCCTCATCGCCAAGGCTCGCCGCCGCCCATTTGCCAATCAGCTCACCAGCCAGGAAATTGTCGGTGGCAAATGTCGCATCGGCCGAGTCGATCGGCTCCAGCGGCGTGTCCAGCGCAATCACCACCAGCCCCGCATCGCGCGCCTGCTGCACCGCAGGCACGATCGACGAGGTGTCAGAGGCGGTCAGCAGGATGCCCTTGGCGCCATCGGCAATGCAGGTCTCAATCGCGGCAACCTGGGTTTCATGGTCGCCATCCACCTTCCCGGCAAAGCTCTTGAGCGTCATGCCCAGCTCCGCCGCCTTGGCCTCGGCGCCCTCTTTCATCTTGACGAAAAACGGATTGGTATCGGTCTTGGTGATCAGGCAGGCCGTCACACCCTCTGCGGCAAAGGCGCTGCCGGTCATGGCAGCAATTCCAACGGCTGTTCCCAGTAGGATCTTCTTCATGATGTCCTCCCTCAGCATCACAACGCAACAAAACAGGACGGGCAAACCGTCGTGTCGCCCATAGTGGGCCGTGATTCTGGCCTCCCTGTCAATATATAAATCAACTTGACTTATTAAGTCGATCTTCGCACTTTTCTTAGGTCTCAAAGCGTGATTAGGGTCCGCCGCATGGAACATGAGCAAGTCAGATCCCTGAGCGGCGGCGTCAATCAGACCGGCGTGCGCGTCTTCAACGAACGGCTGATCCTGTCTCTGCTGCAACGCCACGGCCCGATGCCCGGCAGCGCGCTGGCCCGTGGCACCGGCCTGTCGCCGCAGACTGTCTCTGTCATCCTGCGCAAACTGGAAACCGACGGGCTGTTGCAGCGTGGCGAAACGCAGCGCGGCCGGGTCGGCAAACCTTCGGTCCCGATGGGCCTCAATCCCGATGGCCTGTTTTCCTATGGGCTGAAGATCGGCCGCCGCAGTGTCGAAGTGCTCTTGATGGATGTCTGCGGTGCGGTGCGCCAGCAGCTGCGCCTGCGCTACCCCTATCCCACCCCCGCCGTGGTCTTTGATTTCCTGCGCGACAGCATCGCCCAGATGGAGGCCGCGCTGCCCGCAGACCTGCTGCCCCGCATCTGCGGCATTGGCGTGGCAGCCCCCTTTCAGCTTTGGACCTGGCACGCCCAGATCAATGCCCCGGCAGAGGCGCTTGCGGCTTGGCAAACGGTTGATTTCGCGTCTGAAATAGCGCGTTTCAGCACCCTGCCCGTACATGTCGTGAATGACGCCACCGCCGCCTGCCGGGCCGAGCATATGTATGGCCGGGGCAAGGCCTATCGCGATTATGCCTATTTCTTTGTCGGCGCCTTTATCGGCGGTGGCGTGGTGCTGAACCACCGGGTGCTTGAGGGCAATCAGGGCAATGCCGGCGCGCTTGGGTCCCTGTCGATGCTGGGTCCGGACGGGCAGGAAACCAAGCTGCTGGATCTCGCCTCCATCCATCTGCTCGAACAGCGGCTGCGCGATGCGGGCAAGGATCCCGGCCAGCTCTGGCAGCTGCCGATGCACTGGTCCGGGTTCGAGGCTGAGCTGACCCCCTGGCTCGATCAGGCCGCCGACGCCATCTCCCGCGCCAGCCTCGCCACCTGCGCGGTCATCGACTTCGAGGCGGTGCTGATCGACGGCGCCCTGCCCGACAGCGTGCGCAGCGCCCTGGTCGAGCGTACCCGCGCCGCCCTCACCTCTCTGGATGCCCGTGGCCTGATCCTGCCGCGCATCGACCCCGGTGCCATCGGCCCCAACGCCCGCGCCATCGGCGCTGCCAGCGGTCCGATCATCTCGCAATATCTGCTCGACACCAACTCCGTCTTCAACGCCGCCCTCTAACGGTGCGGCTCACCCCAGACAGTCGCGCGCAAAGACATCGTTGAGGTAAGACTGATCGTTGATCACGAACTGCGTTTCACCAACACGGTCAAACCCCTGCGACAGGTAGAACGCTTTGGCGGGGGTGTTTTCGGCATTGCTGGCCAGCCAGACCCGCGCCGCGCCCTCCTCCGCACAATGGGCCAACGCCGCGCGCAGCAAGGCAGTCCCAATGCCCCGCCCGTGGTGGCGCGGCTGCACATAGAGCGTTGTGATCTCCACGTCCGAACAGCCTGGCACAGGCCCCGGACTGCCCCGACTGATGCGGATATAGCCATCAATGCCGACCCGGTTCTGCGAGACGATAAAATGCTCCTGCGGGTTGGCCAGATGCGCCTCAAACCGCGCGGCTGTCAGCTCTGCCAGTGCATAATCGGCAAAAAACCCGCTCACCCCCTCACGCAGATAGGTGCCAACCCAGACCTCCAGCGACAGCGCCGCCAGGCTGGAGGCATCCGCCATATCTGCCACCCGCAGGGTGAGATCTGGATGGTCCGTCATGTGAATGGATCCTTAGTTGGCAGACATCATCGCGCGGCGATATTAAGGGCGAGGACCACGAAAAAGGTGAATTATTAATAAAGACCCTAACCTGAGTTCTTGGCGATTTTCTCCAGTGCATCAACCATCCTCATTTCAGGAGATTTGTCAGCGCTTAGCTTCTCCATTTCTCTTACATCAAGGATAAAATCACTACGATATCGACCGCCAGCCAAATCCTCGTATCGCAACGTAACCGAAAAGGGCGGTAACGGATTTTCCCCGAGGAGATCCCAACCGAGACCAAGGCTGAACTGAACTGATCTATTCTGCGGGATGACCGAGAAGATGTGGTGCTTCACGAACACATTGACGAATAGATTACGTTTCATGAGATCATCATCTGGTTCCTCAACGTCTAGCTCTACCTTGATTGCTGCGCCTGCTCCAACGTTGGTAACGTTAAGTGTGATCACGTCACGAGCATCTTCCCGTTGACCGAAATGAGCGACTAATACCGGGTCTGTTGCAGCTTCCCTTGCCTGACCTTGTTCAGACAAAGCTCTTGCCGCCAGAAAAGTTGACGCTCCAGCCACCAGAATAGAAATTAGTATTGGCGTAATGTCTACAAGTGAGTTGAAGTCTAAATCTGCAAGTTTCCCGCCAAGCAGCACAATCAATGAAACAGCAGAAAGCAGACCGATAGTTAAGCCTAGTGCCACCTTTCCATCGGCTAGGTATCCGCCCCCTGCTTCGGACTTATCATGCCTAATACTATACTTCCCCACTTCAAATCTCCTCCACGTCCATCACCCCGTCCAGCGACTTCAGGGCGCCTTTGATCTGGGGATTGATGGGGAAGGGCTGGCCCAGATCCATCTCAACGTCACCGGGCAGACCGGGATCCTGCAGGTACATATAGACCTCCCCGCGGGAGGCGTTGCGGGCGGCTTTCTTGGCGTCTTCCAGCACCTGCGCCACCGTCGCCACTGCGCTTGCCTGCGAGATATAGACCCGCAGCGAACTGCGGCCGGCATCGGCAATCGCCGCATCCACCGGCCCGACAGATCGCACCAGCAGTTTCAGCTGATCGCTTTCCATCGTGGCCTCGGCGGTGATCACCACCTTGGCGCCGGTTTCCAGGTATTCGCGTGATTTCTCCAGCACTTCGGAAAACAGCGTGACCTCATAGCCGCCGCTGGTGTCCGACAGCTGGGCAAAGGCAAAGCGATTGCCGCGCGCCGATTTGCGTTCCTGCCGCCCGGCCACAACCCCGGCCATCTTCGCCATGAAGGGACCGCGCTCGGCCTTGGCCGTGACCTCGTCCAGCGTCATCACATCCTTGCGTTTGAGCGCAGGCATATAGTCGTCCAGCGGATGGCCCGAGAGGTAGAAACCAATCGCCTTGAACTCCTCCGACAGCCGTTCGGCGGGCAGCCAGTCGGGCACATTGGGCAGCCGCGGCTCCGGCAGGTCCTCGCCCGCCTCGCCAAACAGCGACACCTGGCTGGAATTGCGCTGATCATGCACAGCGGCGGAATAATCCACCAGCGCGCCGAGGCTCTCAAACACCCGGCGCCGGTTGCTGTCCAGCTGGTCAAAGCCGCCCGCCCGCGCCAGCATTTCCAGCGGACGCTTGCCGACCTTTTTCAGATCCACCCGGCGGGCAAAATCAAACAGCGTGGCAAAGGGTTTGTCCTGCCCGCTCTCGCGCCGCGCCGTTGTCACCAGCCGCATCGCCTCGACACCGACGTTTTTCAGCGCGCCCAGCGCATAGACCAGCTCGCCCTTGACCACATTGAACGTCGCCTCGGAGCGGTTCACACAGGGCGGCACATAGGGCAAGCTCAGGCCTTTTTTGACCTCTTCGAAATAGATCGCCAGCTTATCCGTCAGATGGATATCACAGTTCATGACGCCGGCCATGAACTCCACCGGGTGGTTCGCCTTCAGCCAGCCGGTCTGGTAGCTGACCACCGCATAGGCCGCCGCGTGCGATTTGTTAAAGCCGTAGTTGGCGAATTTCTCCAGAAGGTCGAACACCTCCGACGCCTTCTTGGCAGGCACGCCGTTTTCTGCCGCCCCCTTTTCAAATTTGGGGCGTTCGGCGTCCATCGCCTCCTTGATCTTCTTACCCATGGCGCGGCGCAATAGGTCCGCACCGCCAAGGGTATAATTCGCCATCACCTGGGCGATCTGCATCACCTGTTCCTGATAGACGATAATGCCTTGGGTTTCCTCAAGAATATGGTCGATCAGCGGATGCACCGACTGGATCTTGCGCAGACCATTCTTGACCTCGCAATAGACCGGAATGTTCTCCATCGGACCCGGACGATAGAGCGCCACAAGCGCCACGATATCCTCGATACAGGTGGGTTTCATGCGCTTTAGCGCATCCATCATGCCGGTGGATTCCACCTGGAACACCGCCACCGTCTTGGCCCGCGAATAAAGGTCATAGGTAACGGCATCGTCCAGCGGGATGGCGTTGATCTGGTTCTCCGCCCCCTCCGGCGGATCATAAAGCTGGGTGCCATCGGCGGCGACATGTAGATCGCGCCCCGACTGGAAGATCAGATCCATCGCGTTCTGAATGACGGTGAGCGTCTTCAGGCCGAGGAAGTCGAACTTCACCAGACCGGCCTGTTCCACCCATTTCATGTTGAACTGGGTGGCGGGCATGTCCGAGCGCGGATCGCGGTAAAGCGGCACCAGCGCATCCAGTGGCCGGTCACCGATCACCACGCCCGCCGCGTGGGTGCCCGCTGATCGCAACAGCCCCTCAACCTGCATGCCGTATTTCAACAGCCGGTCGACAACCTCTTCGTTCTCCGCCTCCTCGCGCAGCCGCGGCTCTTCGCGCAGACTGTCCACAATCGACATCGGTTTCACGCCTTCGACCGGAATCAGCTTCGACAGCCGATCCACCTGGCCATAGGGCATCTGCAGAACCCGCCCCATATCGCGCACCGCCGCCTTCGACAGCAGCGCGCCAAAGGTGATGATCTGCCCCACCTTGTCGCGGCCATATTTCTCCTGCACGTATTTTATCACCTCTTCGCGGCGATCCATGCAGAAGTCGATGTCGAAGTCGGGCATCGACACCCGTTCGGGGTTGAGAAAGCGTTCGAACAGCAAGCTGTAGCGCAGCGGGTCAAGGTCGGTAATCGTCAGCGCATAGGCCACGAGCGAGCCCGCACCGGAACCCCGCCCCGGCCCCACCGGAATGTCGTGATCCTTGGCCCATTGGATAAAGTCCGCAACGATCAGGAAATAGCCGGGGAACCCCATCCCCTCGATGATGCCCAGCTCAAAATCCAGCCGCTCCTGATACTCCTCGACGCTGACGGCATGGGGGATCACGGCGAGACGTTTTTGCAGCCCCTCATTGGCGATGCGGCGCAATTCGGCCACCTCGTCATCGGCAAACTTCGGCAGGATCGGATCGCGCCGATAGGCCATGAAGGCGCAGCGTTTTGCGATCTCTACGGTGTTTTCCAGCGCCTCGGGCAGGTCGGCAAACAGCGCGACCATTTCCTCCTGGCTCTTGAAGTAATGCTGCGCGGTCAGCCTGCGGCGCGGCTCCACCTGATCGACATAGGCGCCTTCCGCGATACAGATCATCGCATCATGGGCCTCATACATTTCCGTGTTGGGGAAATAGACATCATTGGTGGCAACCAGCGGCAGGTCCATCGCATAGGCCATCTCGATATGGCCCCGCTCGGTCAGCTGTTCAGCTTCAGGCTGGCCGTGTTCGCCCGGATGGCGCTGCAACTCCACATAAAGCCGATCCGGAAAGATCGCTTTCAGCCGCTGCATCAGGGCCTCTGCCGCCGGGCGCTGCCCCTGCTGCAACAGCCGCCCCACCGGCCCATCCGGCCCGCCGCTCAGACAGATCACATCGCCTGCATATTGCGCCAGCTCCTCCAACGTCACATGCGGCAGCTCGCTGCCCTGCCGCAGATAGAGGCAGGAATTGAGCTTCATCAGATGCTCATAGCCGGTCTCGCTCTGCGCCAGCAGCACCAGCGGCGCTGGCGGTTTGGGCCGCTCGCCCGGGGCAGGCTCGGCAGACCGCAGATCGACCTGGCAGCCGATGATCGGCTGCACCCCCGCGCCACTGGCCGACACCGAAAACTCCAGCGCCGAGAACAGGTTGTTGCTGTCGGTCACCGCAATCGCGGGCATCTCGTGCTTCTTGCACAGGTCCGGCAGCTTCTTCAGCCGCAATGCGCCTTCCAGAAGCGAATATTCGGTATGGGTGCGCAGGTGAATGAATCGGGGAGAGCTTGTCATCCCGCCAAGCTAGCGTCAGCGCCGCCAAGGTTAAAGCGGTTCCGCACCGGAGGAGCTGCGACCCTGCCCGTCCCCCGTTCCGCCGCGCAGGTTTCACCCGATGCCGTAATATTCAGCGATTATTATTCTGCTTTCTTTGAAAGTCTTATCGAACCCAACCATCAACGCCGCGACAATCTGACCTAAAGTCGTTCAAAAAGAACAGCATACGCCGGTATTCAGCAAGGATCTTGCGCCCCGCATCGACTCCATGGCAGAGTCACTTTTCCTTGCCAGAACAACAGCCTGCTTTCTAGGCTATCGGCAACGGAACCACCAAGGCCCGCCATGTCTTCTACGTCGCATCGAAGGGATGGCACCAAGGGAAAACCAGAGTAACGCGACGGGTTTCTGACATGACAATCACCTTTCGGCTGAACGGTGAAGAGGTCGCGCTGACGGAGGTTTCTCCGACGGCGACGCTGCTGGACTGGCTGCGCGAAGAACGCGGGCTGACCGGCACCAAAGAAGGCTGCAACGAGGGCGACTGCGGCGCCTGCACCGTGATGGTGACCGACGCCAAAGGCGCCAAACCGCTCAATGCCTGCATCCTGTTCCTGCCGCAGCTGCACGGCAAATCCATCCGCACCGTCGAAGGCGCGGCCGGCCCCGATGGCCAGCTGCATCCGGTGCAGGAGGCGATGATCACCCACCACGGCAGCCAATGCGGTTTCTGCACGCCGGGGTTCATCATGTCGATGGTGACCGCCCACAAAAATGGCGCCTCGGATCACGACGACCAGCTGGCAGGCAATCTCTGCCGCTGCACCGGCTATGCGCCGATCATCCGCGCCGCCGAGGCCGCCAGCGCCGAACCCGTCCCCGACTGGATCCACGGCGAAGATGCCATCAGCCTGCCTGACACAGGCGGCGATGCCACGTCTCTGCGCCCCACCTCCGCCGACCAGCTGGCCGCCGCCTATGCTGCCCGCCCGGACGCGACGCTGATTGCAGGCGCCACGGATGTCGGTCTCTGGGTGACCAAACAGCTGCGCGATCTGTCGGATGTGATTTTCCTCGATGGCTGCGATGACCTGAAAGGTATCTCCGAACAGCCCGACGGCAGCCTGCGTATCGGTGCGATGGTGGATATGAACCAGCTGCGCAGCGCCCTCGCCGCGCGGCATCCGTCTTATGGCGAAATGCTGCGCCGCTTTGCCAGCCAGCAGGTGCGCGCCGCCGCCACCATCGGCGGCAATATCGCCAACGGCTCCCCCATCGGGGACAATCCGCCTGCGCTGATCGCACTTGGTGCAACGCTGGAGCTGCGCAAGGGCGACAGCCGCCGCAGCCTGCCGCTTGAGGATTTCTTCATCGACTATGGCAAGCAGGACCGCCAGCCCGGTGAATTTGTCGAGGCGATCACCCTGCCCGCATGCCCGAAGGGGCAGACCGATGGCTTGCGCGTCTATAAGCTCTCCAAACGGTTCGATCAGGATATCTCCGCCGTTCTGGGCGCCTTTAACCTGACGGTCGACGCCGGCCGGATCACCGCCGCGCGCATCGCCTTTGGCGGCATGGCGGGCGTGCCCAAACGCGCCAGCCACGTGGAGGCCGCCCTGATTGGCCAAGACCTGTCGGCCGCAACACTCGCCACCGCGCGGGGCGAATTTGCCCGCGACTTCACCCCGATGAACGATATGCGCGCCTCTGCCGACTACCGGCTGGAGGCTGCGGCGAATATGCTCGCACGCTACTTTGACGATCTGGGCCAGACAAGCGCACCCACACATGTGCTGGAGGTGAAGTGATGGCTGTTGCAAAACCCCTCCCCCATGATGCGGCACGGCTGCATGTGACCGGTCAGGCGCGCTATGTCGATGACATCCCGACCCCGCGCGACACCCTGCATCTGGCCTTTGGCCTTTCAACCGTGGCCCATGGTGACATCACCGCACTGGAGCTGGACGCCGTGCGCCAGAGCAATGGCGTGGTTGCCGTGCTGACGGCAAAAGATCTGCCGTTTGACAATGACGTCTCGCCGTCTGCCCATGACGAGCCGCTGCTGGCCAAGGGGTCTGTCCACTATATCGGCCAGCCGGTGTTTCTGGTGGTGGCAACCTCCCATCGTGCTGCGCGGGTGGCCGCGCGCAAAGGTCAGGTCAGCTACGCCGAACGCCCGGCCCTCCTGACGTTGGAGGATGCGCTGGCCGCCGACAGCCGGTTTGAAGACGGCCCACGCATCTACAGCAAAGGCGACGCAGGCAGCGCCATCTCCGCCGCCGCCCATGTGGTCGAAGATACGTTCGACATTGGCGGGCAGGAGCATTTCTACCTCGAAGGTCAGGCCGCCCTCGCCCAGCCGCAGGAAGATGGCGGCATGCTGGTCAACTCCTCGACCCAGCACCCGACCGAGATCCAGCACAAGGTGGCCGAGGCCATCGGCCTGCCGATGCACAGCGTACGGGTTGAGACCCGGCGCATGGGTGGCGGCTTTGGTGGCAAGGAAAGTCAGGGCAACGCGCTGGCCGTCGCCTGCGCCATCGCCGCACGCGCCACCGGTCGGACCTGCAAGATGCGCTATGACCGCGACGACGACATGACCATCACCGGCAAACGTCACGCGTTTCGCATTTCCTACCGCGCGGGCTTTGACGCCGAGGGGCGCATTCTGGGGGTTGAGTTCACCCATCTGGTCGATTGCGGCTGGGCGCAGGATCTGTCGCTGCCGGTGGCCGACCGCGCCATGCTGCACAGCGACAACGCCTATGCAATCCCCGCGATCCGCATCGAAAGCCACCGGCTGAAGACCAACCGGCAGAGCGCCACCGCCTATCGCGGCTTTGGCGGTCCGCAGGGGATGGTCGGGATCGAGCGGGTGATGGATCACGCGGCCCATAAGCTGGGGCTGGATCCGGTCGATCTGCGCATGAAGAACTATTACGATGCCCCCCAAACGGCGGGCGACGGGGGCGCTGCCCCCCGGCCTGCGGCCTCCCCCCGGGATATTTCCGGCCAGAAGATATCCGGCCAGAAGACGGACAATACCACGCCCTACGGGATGGAGGTCACCGATTTCGAGCTGCACGGGATGACCCGGCAGCTGCTGGAGAGCGCGGATTATGCCGCGCGCAAGGTCGAGATCGCCAAATGGAACGCCGGGAATGAGCGGCTCAAGCGCGGGATTGCGTTTTCTCCGGTCAAATTCGGCATTTCCTTCACCCTCACCCATCTCAATCAGGCGGGTGCGCTGGTGCATGTCTATCAGGACGGCTCGGTCCATCTGAACCATGGCGGCACCGAGATGGGGCAAGGCCTGTTCCAGAAGGTGGCACAGGTGGCCGCCAGCCGTTTCGGCATCGGGCTGGAAAAGGTGAAGATCACCGCCACCGACACGGCCAAAGTGCCCAATACCTCGGCCACCGCCGCCTCCTCCGGCACCGATCTGAACGGGATGGCGGTAAAGGCCGCCTGCGACAGCATTCGCGACCGTATGGCCGATCATCTGGCCGAGCGCTATCAGGTCACCGCAGCGGAGGTGGTGTTTGCCGATGATGAGGTGCGGATCGGCGCCGAGGCCCTGCCCTTCGCCCGTGCAGCACAGATCTGCTATGAGGGGCGTATCAGCCTGTCGGCCACCGGGTTCTACAAGACGCCGAAACTGGAATGGGACCGCATTCAGGGCAAGGGGCGGCCGTTTTTCTACTTTGCCTATGGCGCTGCGATCACCGAAGTTGTCGTCGACCGCCTGACCGGCGAAAACCGCATTCTGCGCGCCGACGTGCTGCATGATGCCGGCGCCTCGCTGAACCCGGCGCTGGATATCGGCCAGGTCGAAGGCGCCTACGTGCAGGGTGCAGGCTGGCTCACCACAGAGGAACTGGTCTGGGATCAGACCGGCAATCTGCGCACCCATGCGCCCTCCACCTACAAGATCCCCGCCTGTTCGGATCGCCCCGATGTGTTCAACGTCGCCCTCTGGGATGGGCAGAACCGCGAGGACAGCATCTATCGCTCCAAAGCGGTGGGAGAGCCGCCCTTTATGCTGGGGATTTCCGCCTGGCTGGCGCTTGGTGATGCGGTCGGGCACTTCGCGCCCGCCTATCCTGCGCTCAATGCCCCCGCCACGGCGGAGGAGATCTGGCGCGCGGTGCGTCGCATCGCGCCGGGGGCCTGAGCCATGGGGTTCGATCTTCAGGATCTGCGCCGCAGGATCGGCGCCCATGGCACGGTGGTGCGGGTGGTGATTGCCGCCATCCGCGGCTCTTCCCCGCGTGAGGTGGGCGCCGCCATGCTGGTCTGGGACGACGGCCAGTCCGGCACCATCGGCGGGGGCGCGCTGGAGCATGAGGCCGCCGAGGCTGCCCGCCGCCAGTTGCAGGATGGCAAGACCCGTTTGCAGACCATCCGCGCGCTTGGCCCGGATCTGGGGCAATGCTGCGGCGGCTCCGTCACCCTGTGGAGCGAGATCTACCGCGCTGCCGATCTGGACCGGCTGGATGGCGATGTGATCCTGCGCGCCCTGTCCACCGAGCTGGGCGAGCCGGGCGAGCCACCCCTGAGCCTGCGCCGCAAGCTGGCGCTGGCCCGCAGCCAGGGGCAGCGGCCCGACGCGCAGCTGGCTGACGGCTGGCTGCTGGAACCGGTCCATCGTGCCGAAACCCCGCTGTGGATCTGGGGGGCGGGCCATGTCGGCCGCGCTCTGGTTGATGTGCTGGCGCCGCTGCCGGATCTCGACATCACCTGGGTCGATACCGGCCCTGACCGTTTTCCCGCCCAGATCCCGCCCTCAGTCACCATGGTTCCGGCGGCGGAACCTGCGGCACTGGTGCCGCATGCCCCTGAAAATGCACGGCATTTGGTGCTTACCTATTCCCATACGCTGGATCTGGCGCTATGCCACGCCTTATTGCTGCGCGGCTTTGCCTTTGCCGGGGTGATCGGATCTGCCACCAAATGGGCACGGTTCCGGTCGCGGCTGGCGGATCTTGGCCACCGGCCCGAGCAGATCGCCCGGCTCACCTGCCCGATCGGGGATCCCGGCCTTGGCAAACATCCGCAGATGATTGCGGTCGGGGTCGCGGCAGAGCTCTTGCGGATGGGCGCAACAGACGAGTTGAAGAAGGACAGACGCGCGTGACCCAACCTCTCCTGAGCCTGCAAGGTTTGACAAAGGCCTATCCTGGTGTTGTTGCCAACGATACGGTCTCCTTTGATATCGGCGCGGGAGAGGTTCATGCCCTACTCGGCGAAAACGGCGCCGGGAAATCGACGCTGGTCAAGATGATCTACGGGCTGGTGAAACCGGACAGCGGTACCATGCTGCTGCGCGGCGCCCCCTATGCCCCGGCCGAGCCGCGACAGGCACGGGCGGATGGCATCGCGATGGTGTTTCAGCATTTTTCGCTGTTTGACGCGCTGAACGTGGCGGAGAACATCGCCCTTGGCATGGAACAGCCGCCTGCCCTGCGCGATCTGGCCAGCCGCATCCGCGAGGTTTCGGAAACCTATGGCCTGCCGCTGGATCCCTATCGCACGGTGGGCGATCTCTCTGCCGGCGAACGCCAGCGGGTGGAGATCATCCGCTGCCTGTTGCAGGACCCCAAGCTGCTGATCATGGATGAGCCGACCTCGGTTCTCACCCCGCAGGAGGTGGATATCCTGTTCCAGACCTTGCAGAAGCTGCGCTCCGAGGGCACCTCGATCCTGTATATTTCGCACAAGCTGGAAGAGATCCGCACGCTCTGTGATCACGCCACCATCCTGCGGCTGGGCAAGAATGTCGGCGAATGTGTCCCCTCTGAAACCTCGGCCCGCGATATGGCCGAGCTGATGGTGGGCACCGCGCTGCAGACACCGGAGCGCGCGGGCCGCGATCTGGGCGATGTGGCGCTGGATATCACCGGCCTGTCGGTGCCTGCGCCCTCGGCCTTTGGCACGGCGCTGAAGAATGTGCATATGACCGTCCGCCAGGGCGAAATCCTCGGCATTGGCGGGGTGGCGGGCAATGGCCAGGACGAGCTTCTGGGCGTGCTGTCCGGCGAAACCACCACCGCTGCCGATGCGGTCAAGATGCATGGCGCGCCGGTCGGCCACCTTGGCCCTGTTGCGCGTCGTCGCCTGGGTATTCTGGCCGCGCCGGAGGAGCGTCTCGGCCATGCCGCCGCACCGGATATGAGCCTGACGGAAAATGCCATGCTGACCGCCGCCACCCGCGAAGGCCTGTCCAGCAACGGCTTTCTGAAATGGGGGCTGGCCAAGGAATTTGCCGAGAAGGTCATCAAGAATTTCGACGTGCGCACCCCCGGACCTGAAAACGCGGCGCGTTCGCTGTCGGGGGGCAATCTGCAGAAATTCGTCATTGGCCGCGAGGTGCTGCAAAACCCGGAGGTTCTGGTGGTGAACCAGCCGACCTGGGGTGTGGATGCCGCCGCCGCCGCCGCGATCCGCCAGTCGCTGCTGGATCTGGCCGCCGGGGGCACTGCGGTAATCTGCATCAGCCAGGATCTGGATGAGCTGATGGAGATTGCCGACAGTTTTGCCGCCCTGAACGAAGGCCGCCTGAGCGCGCCGCGCCCCACAACCGGGCTGAGCGTCGATGAAATCGGCCTGATGATGGGGGGAGCACATGGGATGGAGGTCGCGCATGTCTAGCCTCGCAGCCGGGCGTGCCCATCCCGGCCGCAGCGCGGGCTGCCGGGTCGGGAGTGTGAGTATTTTTGGAAAGATGACAGGCACGCAGGCACAGATCTGCGACCGGGGGGGACAACAACAATGATCCGGCTAGAAAAGAGACCACAGCCCTCGCGGGTCTGGTCGATGGCGACGCCGCTGGTGGCGGTGCTGGCGACCATGATCGCGGGCGGGCTTTTGTTTGCGGCCCTTGGCAAGAACCCGGTTGAGGCGATCCGCACCATTTTCTGGGATCCGCTGTTTGGCGAATTTGCTTTTTACTACCGCCCGCAGCTCTTGGTGAAGGGCGCACCACTGGTACTGATCGCCATCGGCCTGTCGCTGGGCTTTCGCGCGGGTATCTGGAACATCGGCGCAGAGGGCCAGTATATCATGGGCGCCATCTGTGGCGCCGGGGCTGGCCTTGCCTTTTACCCTACAGACTCAGCACTGATCTTTCCCTTGATGGTGGTGGCAGGCGCGCTGGGGGGCTGGGCCTGGGCGATGATCCCCGCAGTGCTGAAAACCCGCTTTGGCACCAATGAAATCCTGGTCTCGCTGATGCTGGTCTATGTGGCCGAGCAGTTCCTCGCCTCGGTCTCGCTGGGATTGCTGAAAAACCCCGAGGGCTTTGGCTTTCCCGGCTCGCGCAACCTGCAATCCTGGGACAGCGCCCATAACGCCGAGCTGATCACGGGCACCGGCATGCACTGGGGTGTTGTGGCGGCGCTGATCGCGGTGATCTTTGCCTATGTGCTGCTCAACCGTCACATGCTGGGTTATCACATCCGCCTGACTGGCGAGGCGCCACGTGCCGCGCGTTTTGCGGGCGTGAACCCCACCCGGCTGGTGCTGTTCTGCCTTGGCACCTCCGGCGCGCTGGCGGGTCTTGCGGGTCTGTTCGAGGTCTCCGGCCCCTCTGGCCAGATCTCCATCGATTTCAACGTCGGCTACGGGTTTACCGCCATTATCGTGGCCTTTCTGGGCCGGTTGCACCCTGTCGGCATCCTGCTGGCGGGTGGTCTGATGGCGCTGACCTATATCGGCGGCGATATCGCGCAGTCCAACATGGGCCTGCCTTCGGCGGCGATCCAGGTGTTTCAGGGGATGCTGTTGTTCTTCCTTCTGGCGCTGGATCTCCTGACCAATTTCCGCATTGCGCTCAGCAAACCCGAGGTGGTGTGACATGGATCTTTCTGCAATCAACCCGGTCCTGCTCATCGCCTCGCTGATGGTGGCGGCCACACCGATCCTGATCGCTGCCATTGGCGAATTGGTGGTGGAGAAATCAGGCGTTCTGAACCTTGGCGTCGAAGGCATGATGATCACCGGCGCCATCGCAGGCTTTGCCACCGCGGTGGAGACCGGCTCGCCCCTGATCGGGTTCCTTGCCGCCGCTGTTGCCGGGGCAGCGCTGTCGGTTCTGTTTGGCTTTCTAACCCTTGTGGCGCAGGCCAATCAGGTGGCCTCCGGTCTGGCGCTGACGCTGTTCGGCCTCGGCCTGTCGGCGCTGATGGGGCAATCCTACGTCGGTGTGAAACCGCCACAGATGAGCGACATCCACATCCCAGTCCTGAGCGACCTGCCGGTGATTGGCCCGATCCTCTTTGGCCATGACATCATCCTCTATTTCGGCATCGCGCTGACCGCCGCAGTCTGGGCGCTGCTGAAATTCTCTCGCGCCGGACTGGTGCTGCGCGCAGTGGGGGAAAACCACGATGCTGCCCATGCGCTGGGGTATAAGGTGATCCGCATCCGCCTGATGGCGATCATGTTCGGTGGCGCCTGTGCCGGTATCGGCGGGGCCTACATCAGCCTTATCCGGGTGCCGCAATGGACCGAAGGCATGACCGCGGGCGTGGGCTGGATTGCGCTGGCGCTGGTGGTCTTTGCCAGCTGGAAACCCTGGCGCGCACTCCTTGGTGCCTATCTTTTTGGCGGCGTCACCGTGGTGCAGCTCAATCTGCAAGCGGCAGGCGTTGCCATCCCGGTGGAGTATCTGGCAATGTCGCCCTACGTGATCACAATTATCGTGCTTGTCATTCTTTCGGCGGACAAAAGCAGCGCACCTGCCGCCCTTGGCCGCAACTTCCACGCCTCCCGCTGACGGGGGGCTTTTCACTGCCCCGCTGTCGGGGCCAATAGATGCAACTGGGGAGAACCTGATGAAACTGACCAACCTTCTGACCAGCGCCGCCGTGGCGCTTGGCCTGGCCACCGGTGCGGCCTTGGCCGAGGACAAGACCAAAGTGGGCTTTGTCTATGTCGGCCCTGTCGGTGACGGTGGCTGGACCTATGAACACGATCAGGGCCGCAAGGCCGTGGTTGCGGAATTCGGCGACAAGGTCGAAACCGTCTATGTCGAGAACGTCGCAGAAGGCCCCGATGCCGAGCGCGTGATGACCCAGATGGCGCTGGAAGGTGCGGATCTCATCTTCACCACCTCCTTTGGCTACATGGATCCCACCATCAACGTCGCCAAGAAATTCCCGAACGTGAAGTTCGAGCACGCCACCGGCTACAAGCGCGCCGACAACGTCTCGACCTACTCCGCCCGCTTCTACGAGGGGCGCGCGGTTCAGGGCCACATTGCCGGCCAGATGACGGAGTCGAACATCATCGGCTACATCGGCTCCTACCCGATCCCCGAAGTGATCCGCGGCATCAACTCGGCCTATCTGCACGCCAAGAAGGTGAACCCTGACGTCCAGTTCAAGATCGTCTGGGCCTTCACCTGGTTTGATCCCGCAAAAGAGGCTGATGCCGCCAAGGTGCTGATCGAACAGGGGGCTGACGTGATCCTGCAGCACACCGATTCCACCGCACCGCAGGCCGCCGCACAGGCCGCAGGCAATGTGATCACCTTTGGTCAGGCGTCTGATATGGCCGAATACGGGCCCAAGCCGCGCGTCTCCTCGATCATCGACAATTGGGCGCCCTATTACATCGCCCGCACCAAGGCCGTGATCGACGGCACCTGGACAAGCAGCGACACCTGGGACGGCATTGGCGCCGGCATGGTTGGCATCGGTGAAATCTCCGATGCGGTTCCCGCTGATGTGAAAGCCTCCGCACTGGAGCTGAAAGCTGCGCTGGCCGATGGCTCCTACCACGCCTTCACCGGCCCGATCAAAAAGCAGGACGGCTCCGACTGGCTGGCCGAAGGCGAGACCGCCGATGACGGCACCCTGGCCGGCATGAACTTCTACGTCGAAGGCCTGGAAGGCGACATTCCGCAATAAGCGGCCACCGCCTTCAGATGACCCGCAGCAGAAAGGCCCGCCAGTCCGGCGGGCCTTTTTCATAGCGGCCGTCGCTGTTCCTCTCGCGCGACCGCAGGGCAAATGCCGCCGTCTAGATGCTGCCCGCCGTTTCAATGACAAGCGCCCGCACCGGCCCGTCGGGATGCGCCAGATGTTCATCGCCGCTCTCGGCATGAAAGATGTCACCCGGCAGCAGGCGCAGGATACGCTCGGCCCCGTCGATGCGAACATGCATGTCGACCTCACCGTCCAGCACGACAAAGACCTCAGGGCCATCGTTGACATGCCATTTATACGGCGCGTCGGTCCAATGCAGCCGCACGGTTGCATCGCTTATGCGTTCGATATCCAGCGCGTCCCAGGCCTTTTCGCCCGTAAACGCCGTTGCGGTGATCTTCTTCATGCCCTACCCCCGGCTGCTGTGGTTGATGTGGTTCATCTCAACTGCGATGTTACGGCTGCGGCAACGGATCGGATACTTGCGGTCCGACGTGATCAGCCTGCCAATCGGGGAATTCAACGTGGATCGGACGGACAAACGGATATTGGCGGTTCTGGAACGGAACGCCCGCACCAGCGCTGCCGAAATCGGGCGCCAGATCGGCCTGTCCCGGACCGCGGTTCAGGACCGGCTGTCGAAGCTTGAGACACGTGGCGTGATCAGCGGATATCGGGTTCAGCTATCAGAGCCTCAGGACGACCTGATCCGGGCGGTCCTCTTCGTCAGAATTGCGGTCCGCCCATGCACCGATGCGCTGACCTGGATGGCCTCGCTCGAGGGCGTGCAGGAGGTGCTGTCTCTGTCCGGTGAGATCGACGCCATCGTCAGATGTGCCGTGCCGGATGTCGCCGCGCTGACGGCGCTCAATGACAGGATCGGGGCCAGCGACTGGATTGCCGGTTCGAACTCGAACGTGGTGCTGCGCACCCTCCGATAATCCCGCGCAGATGCCGGCCGCAGATCTCGGGTCCGCTCCCGTGTCCGTTCATGGGCCGAACCTCAAAGCGCGCGCGGCCCTGCCCGTCATCTTTCCATAAATACTCAAACCGCGCCGGCAGCGGTGCTGCCCATCAGTCGCGGCGGAACACCCGCAGCGCCAGGAGCACGCGGGAGGTGGCGGTCACCAGACAGAGCGCGCCAAACACCCAGGCCATCGGTGCAAACCACGCAGGCAGCAGGCACAAGAGCACGAAAAAACCGATCGTCTCCGCCCCCTCCAGCAGACCGCCGGTGAAATAAAGCGTTTTGACCCCGCGCGCCGTGCTTGTCATCTTGTGTTTCTCCGCCAGCACCGCATAGCCGAGGAAACTGGTGCCATTCACATAGAAGGTCATCAGCAAGAACGCCCCGGCCACGCCATTCTGCACAGGATCCGCCAGCACAAAAGCAAGGGGGACCGCACCGTAGAACAGGAAATCGCAGGTGATATCGAGATAGCCGCCAAAATCGCTTGGCTCGCTGGCGCGTGCCACCGCGCCGTCCAGACCATCGGCCAGCCGCGACAGAAGCAGCGGCAGCAGCGCCAGCGCAAAGAGCGAACAGGCGATCATCCCGGCCGCCAGCAGCCCCAGCGCCAGCCCAAGAAGCGTCACCTGATTGGCACTGATGCCCGCGCGCGCGATGACCTGCCCCTGGGCATTCAGCATCGGGTCGATCAGCGGGCGAATTTTTGAATCGAACATACTCTCCCCTACCCTGCGCACCGGGGCTTTGCCACTCACGATTATGATAGGGCAGAGCCGGTGTCTCGCGCAGATCTCTTTATGCCCCGCGCCGATATTTTGCGCTTTTGATTGCCGCAGATGCGTGCCACCCTCCGCCGCATGAGCACCGAACTGATCAGCCTCGACGGCACCCCCGCAAGCCCCCTTGCCTTTGGCACCATGCAATTTGGCGGCCGCGCCGATGCTGCCCAGTCGGCCGAAATGTACCAGGCCTGCCGCGCTGCGGGGGTGACCCATTTCGACACCGCCTGGGTCTATACCGAGGGCCGTAGCGAGGCGCTGCTGGGCCAGCTGATCCGGGAAGACCGTGACAGCCTGCTGATCGCCACCAAGGTCGCCTATACCGGCGGCGCAGGCCCTGACAATATCCGGCGCCAGCTCGATCAGTCGCGCGCGCGTCTGGGGCAGGACATGGTCGATATCCTCTACCTGCACCGCTACGACGAAGAGACGGACCTGCGCGAGACCCTTGCCTGTCTCGCCGAGCTGCGCGACGCCGGGCAGATCCGCTATCTGGGGCTGTCGAACTTTGCCGCCTGGCAGGTGATGAAGGCGATCATGATCGGGCAGGAATTCGACCTGAGGCCCGCCATCCTGCAACCGATGTATTCGCTGCTGAAGCGTCAGGTCGAGGTGGAGATCCTGCCGATGTGCGCTGATCAGGGCCTGCATGCGGCCCCCTATTCGCCACTGGGCGGCGGGATGCTGACGGGCAAATACAGCAGTGCCCAGCAGGCGGGTCACAGCCGGGGACGGCTGGACGAGGATCCGCGTTACGCCGAACGCTATGGTCAGCCCTGGATGCAGGAGAGCGCCCGTGCCCTGGCCGATCTTGCCGCCGAACTGGAGGTTGATCCGGCCAGCCTCGCCGTGGCCTGGGCCGCCGCCTATGGGCGCAATGTGACCCCCATTATCTCAGCCCGGTCACTCGCACAGCTGCGCCCCTCGCTGGCGGCGCTGGAGATCGAGGTGACGCCGGACCTCTACGCCCGCATGTCGGCGCTGTCACCGCGTCCGGCGCCCGCAACCGACCGGCTGGAGGAACAGCAATGACAGCGGTCGACTATCTGATCATCGGCGGCGGGCTTGCCGGTCTGAGCGCCGCCGCCGCCCTTGCGCCACGGGGGCGTGTTCTGGTGCTGGAGCGGGAAGAGGCGCTTGGCTATCACTCCTCCGGGCGCTCTGCGGCGATGTTTGAGGCCAATTACGGCCCCGCGCCGGTACAGGCGCTGAGCCGGGCCAGTGAGACCCACCACCGCGCCCATGGCTGTCTCAGCCCGCGCGGGCTGCTGCTGGTCGGGCGCGCCGATCAGGCCGCGCGTTTCGAGGCCGATTGCGCCGAGCTGGATCTGACGCCGATTTCGGTTGCGGCGGCCTGCCAGATGGTGCCGGTGCTTGATCCCGAGCAGGTCAAATTTGCGGCCAGCCATGATGCGGCGCAGGATCTGGATGCGGACCTGTTGTTGCAGGGCTTTGCCAGAGAGCTGCGCGCCCATGGGGGTGACATCCGCACCCGCGCCGCTGTCACCGGTCTGGACCGCAGCACCGCGGGCTGGCAGGTGAGCTGCGGTGACGATGTGATCACCGCCACAACGATTATCAATGCGGCCGGGGCCTGGGCGGATGAGCTGGCGCAGATGGCCGGGATCGCGCCCATCGGATTGCAACCCAAGCGCCGCTCCATGGCGCGGCTGCCCGCGCCCGGTGGCCACGATGTCACCACCTGGCCAATGATCATGGGCGTCGGTGAGAGCTGGTATGCCAAACCCGATGCCGGCAAGCTGCTGGTCTCGCCCGCTGACGCCGATCCGGTGCCGCCGCAGGATGCCTACGCCGATGACATGGTGCTTGCCCAGGGGCTGGCCCGCTATGAGGAGATGGTGAAAACCCCGGTCACCCGAGTTGAGCACAACTGGGCCGGCCTGCGCAGTTTTATAGCCGATGGCGTGCCGGTGCTGGGGCCGGATCCGGCGGTGGCCAGTTTTGTCTGGTGTGCAGGTCAGGGCGGCTATGGCGTGCAGAGTTCCCCCGCCGCCGGGCGGCTGATTGCCGATCTGGTCACCGGGCAGACACCGGACATCGACGCCACGAACGTGGCCGCGCTCAGCCCGGAAAGGCTGCGCTGATGGTTGTGCGCACGGTGCCCGGAGAGGCCTCCGTCACGCTGCCGGATGCAGGGGCAAAACTCTTTGCCCCGTCGGCGGCGCGCAATCTGGAGCCGATCGCGGATCTTCTGGCCCGGATTGCCCCGCAACCCGACAGTGCGGATGGCCCTCGCCCCCGCGCGCTGGAAATTGCCAGCGGCACCGGGCAGCATGTGGTCGGCTTTGCCGGCCGCTGCGCGCATCTGGACTGGCAGCCCAGCGATGTGAACCCGGCACGCCTGACCAGCATCAATGCCTATACCGGTGACAGCGGCTGTGGCAATATCGCGACGGCGATCCAGCTCGATGCCACCGAAGCCCCCTGGCCCGACGGGCTGGGCCGCTTTGATCTGATCGTGCTGTGCAATCTGCTGCACCTGATCAGCACGCCCGAGGCCCAGACCCTGATCCGCGAGGCCGCGCGCCATCTGGCGGCGGGCGGGCACTTCCTGATCTACGGCCCGTTCATGCGCGGCGGTGAGCTGACCAGCGAGGGCGACCGCAGCTTTCACGCCAAGCTGACCGCCCATGACCCGGAGGTCGGTTACAAGGATGATTTCGACGTGATGGACTGGCTGCAAGACAGCGGGCTGGAGATGCGCCAGGTGATCGAGATGCCCGCCAACAATCTGGCGCTGGTGGCGATACGTCAATCGAGGTGAGAGCTGGCACATAGGTGACCGCGTCGGCCCTGCGCCACGTCAGGCACCGGTCAGATATTCAGCTGCATCGTCGACTTGGTGCGGTCCATAGTGACAAAGGTGCGGAACTTCCGAATATTGTCATTCGGAAAAAACAGCCGTTGCGTCAGCGCTTCATATTCCGACATGTCCCCAACGATCACCACAAGGATGAAATCCACTTCGCCGGTGACATAGTAGCATTGCTGGATTTCCGGAGCGTCTTGGAAGCTGCGCTTGATATCGTCGATCCGGCCCGCTGTCTCGGCCCTCAGTTCGACCTCCACAAGAATGGTCAGCGGCAGGCCGACCGTCTTCGGCTCGATCTGGGCGGCCTGGGTCGAAATCACGCCATCCGCCTCCATACACCGGATACGCCGCTGGACCGATGCAGTCGACAGATTGACCATCTCGCCGATCTGACGCTGTGGCTTGGTGCAGTCCTGTTGCAGGATCCGCAGGATCGCCAGATCATAGGAATCCGGCCCCTGTGATAAATTTTCTTTTCCCATGCCATATCTGTGCGCAATTTTTGCACGGCGGTCCATGATTCCGAAGCCATAACCCATGTAAAGCGACGTATTTTTGCGCAGGCGCAAAAAAGGATCGTATGATGCTAGACATATTCAGAACCACCAAACCAGATGTCTTTACCACCCAACCAAGGTTGGGGCCGAAGGTACAGGACGCTCTGCCTCGTCGCGGATTTGACGAGGCTGCCCGCGAAATCGGCACCTGGGACGGCTACCAGCCGACCCCGATGCCAAATTTGACCAGCCTTGCGGACAGGCTGGGCATTCAGGCGATCCACTACAAACACGAAGGACCGAGGTTCGGTCTGGGCAGCTTCAAAGCCTTGGGTGGGGCCTATGCTGTTCTGCGCGTGCTTCAGCGCGAGCTGTCAGAGACCACGGGCCGGGCCATCACCGTCGAAGACCTGCACAGCGGCAGTTTCGCAGATCAGATTTCGGAGATCACCGTGATTTCGGCAACCGATGGCAATCACGGCCGGTCGGTGGCCTGGGGCGCGCAGCGGTTTGGCGCGACGTGCCGAATTTACATCCATGCCGAAGTGAGCCGCTTTCGCGCCGAAGCGATGCAGGCGCTGGGAGCCGAGGTTATTCGCGTCGATGGCGACTATGATGCAACGGTTGCGCAGACCCGTATTGATGCCGCGAAACACGGCTGGAAAATTGTGTCGGACACCTCCTGGCCCGGTTATAGGCAGCCACCGCTGGATGTCATGGCCGGCTACGGTGTGATGGCGCGGGAAATCGTGAGAGACCTGCCTGAACCGCCAACCCATGTGTTCCTTCAGGGCGGCGTTGGCGGGCTGGCTGCATCGGTGATTGCGGTTTTCCATCAGGAATGGGGCAATGCCGCTCCACGCAGCATCATTGTCGAGCCGGAACTGGCGCCCTGTCTGTTTGCCAGCGGCAAGGCCAATGCGGCGACCGCTGTTTCGATCACCTCGGAAACGCTGATGGCAGGATTGTCCTGCGGCGAGCCTTCGCAGATTGCCTGGGAGGTTCTGGGCGAGTCCGTCGATAGTTTCATGACCATTCCCGAAAGCCTGGTCGCCCCAGCCGTCCGATTGCTCGCAGGTGGAGCATGTGGCGATCCCGGCATCGACGCTGGCGAAAGCGCGGTTGCCGGTCTTATCGGGTTGATGTGCGGAGCGCTGGACCACGACCTGCGTGATGAGCTGAAGCTGGATACTGCGTCACGTGTTGTGATCATCGGCTCCGAAGGGATCACCGATCCAACTGTGGTCAAGGCGATCATGGAGGGACGTGTCTGACGGGGTTTGTCAGCCCTGTCAGGATCGCGCTGTTGGGTCCGGTACACATGAAAAAAAGCCCCGGCACAATGGCCGGGGCTTTCTCATCTCTTCCGTCAGACCTTAGCCATTCATGCGGATGGTTTCGTTCTTTGGATCATAGGGGCTGTCGCAGGTGACAACCGCATCCCACAACTTGTCCTGGATCTTCACCTTCAGCTTGGTGCCTTCCACCGCGTGCTCAGGCTTTACGTAGCCCATGCCGATGGATTTCTCGAAGGCCACCGAATAACCGCCGGAGGTCAGGCGGCCCACACGGGTGCCGTCTTCAGCATAAAGTGCCTCACGGCCCCAGGGATCGGCATCTTCCGGCCCGTCGATCAGCAGGGTGCAGCATTTCACGCGGACGCCGGTCTCGACCAGCTTGTCCTTGCCGTGGAAGTCCTTCTCCAGATCGACAAAGCGCGGCAGGTCGGCTTCCAGCGGGGTCGCGTCGCGGCCCAGCTCGTTGCCGAAGGCACGGTAGGATTTTTCCTGCCGCAGCCAGTTCTGGGCGCGGGCGCCGACCAGCTTCATGCCATGCTTCTCGCCCGCCTTCTCCAAGAGGTCGAACAGGTAGTTCTGCATCTCGATCGGGTGATGCAGCTCCCAGCCCAGCTCACCGGTGTAGGCCACGCGGATCGCATTGACCGGGCACATGCCCAGTTCGATCTGCTTGGCAGACAGCCAGGGGAAGCGCTTGTTGGACAGTGCGGTTTCCGGATCGGCGTCGACGATCACCTCTTTCAGCACATCGCGCGACTTGGGGCCTGCGATGGCGAAGACGCCCCACTGGGTGGTCACGTCCTGGATCTCGATGTAGCCGAACTCCTCCATCTTGTCCTCGGCCGCCTTGCGCAGGAAGTCGGCGTCATACTCGGACCAGGCACCGGCGGAGACCAGGTAGTAGTTGTTCTCGCCGTTGCGCACGATGGTGTATTCGGTGCGGGTGGTGCCGAAAGCTGTCAGCGCATAGGTCAGGTTGATGCGGCCGATCTTCGGCAGCTTGTTGCAGGTGAACCAGTCGAGGAACTGGGTCGCACCGGGGCCTTTGACGACATGCTTGGTAAAGGCCGTTGCATCCACCAGACCAACGCCTTCGCGGATGGCCTTGGCTTCGTCCACAGCGTGCTGCCACCATTTGCCACGACGGAAAGAGCGGCTTTCCTCGTCGAAATTGTCGGGGGCATCCAGCGGGCCGAAGTAGTTCGGGCGTTCCCAGCCGTTGACCCAGCCGAACTGTGCGCCGCGCGCTTTCTGGCGCTCATATGCGGGCGCGGTGCGCAGCGGACGGGCGGCGGGGCGCTCTTCATCCGGGTGGTGCAGGATGTAGACGTGCTCATAGCACTCTTCGTTCTTGCGGGCTGCGAACTCGGTGGTCATCCAGTTGGAGGAGTAGCGTTTCGGGTCGAGCGACGCCATGTCGATCTCGGCCTCGCCGTCCACCATCATCTGCGCCAGGTAGTAGCCGGTGCCGCCGGCGGCGGTGATGCCGAAGGAGAAGCCCTCAGCCAGCCACATGTTGCGCAGGCCCGGTGCCGGGCCAACCAGCGGGTTGCCGTCGGGGGTGTAGCAGATCGGGCCGTTGAAATCGTCCTTCAGGCCGCTCTCGGCGCAGGAGGGCACGCGTTCCGCCATCGCCATATACTGGTCGGCAATCCGGTCCAGATCCAGCGGGAACAGGTCGGCGCGGAAGCTGTCGGGCACGCCATGCTCAAAGCGCGCGGGCGCGCCGTGCTCATAGATGCCAAGGATCCAGCCGCCGCGCTCTTCGCGGGCGTAGGATTCATTGTCGGCGTCGCGGATCACCGGGTGCTCGGGGTTGCCGGCTTCGCGCCATTTGACCAGCTCGGGGTCCTTGTCCATGACGATGAAGGTGTGCTCGACCGGGATCGCAGGCATCTTGATGCCCAGCATCTTGGCGGTGCGCTGTGCGTGGTTGCCGGAGGCAGTCACGACATGCTCGGCGGTGATCACGACCTGCTCGTCGCTCTCCACCAGGTTGCCGCCTTTTTCGATCATCTTGGTGCAGGTGACTTCCCAGTGGGTGCCGGTCCAGTGGAAGGCATCGGCCTGCAGCTTGCGGTGGATCTCAACGCCGCGCTGACGGGCGCCCTTGGCCATCGCCTGGGTCACGTCTGCCGGGTTAATGTAGCCGTCTTCGGTGTGGTAGATCGCGCCTTTCAGGTCGGAGGTCTCGATCAGCGGCCAGCGCTCCTTGATCTGATCCGGGGTCAGCCACTCATAGGCCACGTCACAGGTCTCTGCGGTGGAGGCATAGAGCATGTATTCGTCCATGCGCTCCTGGGTCTGCGCCATGCGCAGGTTGCCCACCACGGCGAAACCCGCGTTCAGGCCGGTTTCCTCTTCCAGGGTCTTGTAGAAATCGACCGAGTACTTGTGGATGTGGGTGGTCGCATAGGACATGTTGAACAGCGGCAGCAGGCCGGCTGCGTGCCAGGTCGAGCCGGAGGTCAGCTCATCCCGCTCGATCAGCATGACATCGTCCCAGCCTGCCTTGGCGAGGTGATAGGCAATAGATGTCCCGACGGCACCACCGCCGACGACCAATGCTTTGACTTGGGTTTTCATGGGCCCGCTCTCCGGAAAATGATGACTCGTTTGCAGGGAGTTATGCCCCGCCTGCAAATTCCGCGCCAAATCCATCCGACCCAAAACATAACAAAACCGACCTAGCATCGCCCTGAATGCAGGTTTCTGCCCACCCCCTGTCGGTTTTCGCGGTCATGGCCGCGATTTGCCTCTTTGGGTTTGCACAGGCCGCGATGCGCATGGATATGGTCCGGTCGGGGCATATTGCCCTGCCGGAGTGTCCTTTTCTTGTTCTCTGCTGCGGCTGTTTGGTCGGTGGTGATATCCGGCCAGAACAAAGAGCAATAACAAGTGGCGGCGCCGCCAGAAGCGGAGGCGGGACGGAGCACTCTGCCCCGCACGCAAAACGTCGTCTGTGCGTGCCCATGCCAATGGGCCCTGTTCCATGGTGCCGGGGGTGTCAGGCCCGGCGGTGATCGCGATCAGTACAGATCCTGCCATTGCGCCATTGAGCAAAGGTAAGCCGACCGTGCGGCGGCTTCGCAACGGGCCAACTTCTGCCCCTGCGAGGGCAGCGCCGTGAGTATTTCAGGAAAGGTGACAGAGCGAGGTCCATCCCGTCACCTTTCTTCAAATACTCAAATTCCGCCGCCAGCCCGGCGCGGTGGCGGCGGCGGGCAGTCCTCAGATCTCCAGTATCTTGCCGGGATTGAGGATATTTTCCGGGTCCAGCGCCGCCTTGATCGCAGCCATATAGCGGGTGGTCTCGCCAAGTTCCTGCGTCAGATAGGGGCGTTTGCCCTGTCCGATGCCATGTTCGCCGGTGCAGGTACCCTCCATCGAGATCGCCAGCTCATTGAGCCAGCCCACATAGGCATCGGCTTTTTCGCGTTCTTCTGCGCTGTCCATATCTATCAGCAACAGCGCGTGGAAATTGCCGTCGCCGACATGGCCCACCATCGGTGCCAGAAGCCCCATCTCCTCGGCCTTTGAGCGCGCAGCGCTGACACATTCCGCCAGTTTCGAGATTGGCACGCAGACATCGGTGGAGATCCCCTTGGCACCGGGGCGCAGCTGCAGGCAGGCCCAATACATATCGTGGCGCGCCTGCCAGAGCTTGCTGCGGTCCTCCGCCGTTGAGGTGGCCGCGATGTCAAAGCCGCCGTACTCCTCGGCGATGGAGGCAAACATGTCGCTCTGCTCAACCACACCGGCCTCGGAGCCGTGGAATTCCAGCAGCAGCAGCGGCATTTCCGGCAGGTCGAGACCGGAATAGGCATTGGCCGCCTGCACGCTGAGCGCATCCAGCAGTTCGATGCGGGCGACGGGAATGCCGTATTGGATGGTCATCATCACCGCACGACAGGCATCATCGACGCTGCGAAAGGCGCAGCGGGCCGAGCGGATCGCCTCCGGGATGCCCTGCAGACGCAGGGTGAGTTCGGTGATCAGACCCAGCGTGCCTTCGGAGCCAACCAGAAGCCGTGTCATGTCATAACCGGCCGAGGATTTCCTGGCGCGCTGAGCGGTGCGGATCACCCCGCCGTCGGCCATCACCGCCTCAAGCGCCAGCACATTGTCCTTCATGGTGCCATAGCGCACCGCGTTGGTGCCGGAGGCCCGCGTCGCCGCCATGCCGCCGAGCGAGGCATTGGCGCCGGGATCGATCGGAAAGAACAGGCCCTGGTCGCGCAGGTAGGTGTTGAGCTGCTCGCGGGTGACGCCGGGCTGCACCACCACATCCAGATCCTCGGCATGGACGGCAAGGATCTGATCCATCCGCATCATGTCGATGCAGATGCCCCCGGCGGGGGCGTTTACATGCCCCTCAAGCGAGGTGCCGGTGCCATAGGGGATGACCGGCACGCCGTGGTCCACGCAGATCTTTACGATCTCGGCCACCTCGGCGGTGGAGGTGGGAAAGACGACCGCATCCGGCGCCTGATTGCTGATCCAGGTGGTGGTGTGGCCGTGCTGTTCGCGGATCGCCTGCCCGGTCTGTAGCTGTGTGCCAAAGCGCGCCTTCAACGCGTCAATGACGGCGGCAATCCCGGCGTCGTTGCGCGGCAGTCTTGTGGCTTGCACCATGGTTCAGTCTCCCCCCGTTCAGCGGCCGGGCTGACGCCCGGACCTGTCACCTGTCAACCTAAAGTCGGCGCGCGAGCCCGGACAATACCCAGAACAGGGTAGTTGCGGGATTATCCGCAAAAGACAACGCCCGCCCCGGTGTCCGGGGCGGGCGCGCAGTGTGCGGGCCCTGAGGCCCGGAGAGCCGATCAGCCCCCCAGCGCGATGCCTTCGCGGCGCGGATCTGCGCCGCCTTTCAGCCCGTCACCGATCTCGATGGCATGCAGGCCGGAGGTCAGATCGCGGGCGTTGACCTCAAACCCCATATCCATCAGCGGCTGGGCCATCTCCTCGGCGCTGGTGCCGACCTCGACATCATAGGTGCCAAAGCGGTTCACCGCATGGGGCAGTGCCACGGCCTGCTGCACATCCATGCCCCAATCCGCCCAGGCGACGATGGTCTTGGCGACATAGCCGATGATGCGGCTGCCGCCGGGGGAGCCGATGGCCAGAGCGGGCTTGCCGTCCTTCAGCACGATGGTGGGCGCCATCGAGGAGCGTGGGCGTTTGCCCGGTTCCAGCCGGTTGGCAATCGGCACGCCGTCGCTGTGGGTGCGGAAGGAGAAATCGGTGAGCTCGTTATTCAGCAGGAACCCAGCCGCCATCAGCCGCGAGCCAAAGCCGTTTTCAATGGTCGTGGTCATCGACAGAACATTGCCATACTGGTCGACGATGGAGATATGGGAGGTCGAGGGCAGCTCAATCGACTCATCATCGGCCAGCAGCAGCGCGTGATCGAACTCCGGCGCGCCTGCGTTCACCGCCGGCAGGGCGGCATCGCCCTCAAGCAGGGTTGCGCGGGTCGCGAGGTAATCCGGCGCCACCAGACCCTGCGTGGGCACCGGCACGTAATCGCTGTCGGCCATGTAGCGGCCGCGATCGGCAAAGGCGAGGCGCGAGGCATCGCCGATCAGGCGCCAGGACTGCGGGTTGTCGGCGCCCAGTTCCGCCAGGTCATAGTTGCCCAACATGCCGAGGATCTGCCCGACGGTCAGCGCCCCGGATGACGGCGGCCCCATGCCGCAGGCTTCGAACGCGCGGTAGGTGACGCAGACGGCGGGCCGCTCCTTTACCTGATAGAGCGCCAGATCCATCGCCGACAGCACGCCGGGGTTGCCCTCGGCGTTGCGCACCGCATTGGTGATCGCCTCGGCCACCGGGCCGGTGTAGAAACCGCGCGCGCCCTCATCCGCGAGGCGGCGCAGGGTATCGGCATAGGCCGGGTTCTTCAGCGTGCTGCCCACCGCCAGCGGCGTGCCGCCGGGCAGGAAGTAATCGGCGGTATCCGACCAGCGCGACAGCCGGTCGGCGTCATTTTCGATCAGGCCGGCCAGCCGGGGGGAGACGGCAAAGCCCTCTTCGGCCAGATCAATCGCGGCGGTGAACAGGCCCGGCCAGGCGGCACGGCCCCAGCGACGATGCGCCGCCTCCAGCAAGGCAGGCGTGCCCGGTGTGCCCACGGACCGGCCCCCGACCACGGCATCGTAGAATTTCAGCGGCTCGCCCGCGTCGTCCTGAAACAGGGTCGGCGTCGCTGCCAGTGGCGCGGTTTCGCGCCCGTCCAATGTCGTGACCTCGCCGCTGGCCGCATCATACCAGACCAGGAACGCGCCACCGCCCAGACCGGAGGATTGCGGCTCAACCAGCCCCAGCACGGTCTGCACCGCAACCATGGCATCGGCAGCGGTGCCGCCTGCGCGCAGCACCTCGGCACCGGCAGCCACCGCATGGGGATTGGCAGCGGCAATCATCCAGTTCTCGGACTCGACCGGGGTGCCTGCGGATTTGGCCTCAAGGGCGGCGGCGACATCGGCGCTGATGGCCGCAAAGCCGGCATCGGCGGTTTCTGCCGCGCCCTCTGGCGCCACGGCATCCGCCGCTTCCTGCGCCATAAGCGGCAGGGCAGCGCCCAACGTCGTGATCCAAACCCCTGCAATCAGTGTTCGTTTCATCGTCCCTCTCCTCTCGTCTGTGGTGATCTTCTGCGCATGCTGGCATTTCACAGAGCAACCCGGCAATGCTGAGATACCGCCATCGGCGCACAGATGCCTGTGCGTCCGCGACATATTGACATAGGGATGATGTTCCGAATCGAAAAGATAAACCGGAACACTATTCCAATAATTGAACTTCATTAAGGACGTTGATCCAGCCAGATCGCTGCAGATGGATACATTTCCTTCCTGAGATCCCTACAGCATGGAGGGGACAACCTGATCTGGTGGTCGATGGCCGTCCTCGAATGTCTTGATATTCAGCAGAACTTTCTCGCCCATCTCCAGACGTCCCTCAAGCGTGGCGGAGCCCATATGCGGCAGCAGCACGACGTTTTCCAACTCGCGCAATCGCGGGTTGATGTCAGTGCCATGTTCATAGACGTCAAGACCGGCGCCGGCGATTTCACCGGAGCGCAACATACGGGTCAGCGCGTGTTCGTCGATCACTTCCCCGCGCGAGGTGTTCACGATCACCGCATCGGGCTTCATCAGTTTCAGCCGCCGTGCGTTCATCAGATGAAAGGTCGAGGGCGTCGAGGGGCAGTTGATCGACAGCACGTCCATGCGGGCCACCATCTGATCGAGGCTCTCCCAATAGGTGGCTTCAAAGCGCTCTTCGATCTCCGGGCGCAGGCGTCGGCGGTTGTGGTAATGGACCTGCATACCAAAGGCCGCAGCCCGTTTGGCCACCGCCTGCCCGATGCTGCCCATGCCCAGAATGCCCAGACGCCGCCCGGCCAGCCGCCCGCCGAGCAGGGCTGTGGGCGACCAGCCCTGCCAGTCGCCTTTCTGCATGATCGCAAGCCCTTCGGGGATTCGGCGGGTCACCGCCATGATCAGCGCCATTGCCATATCGGCGGTATCATCGGTCAGCACGCCGGGCGTGTTGGACACCAGAACTCCCCGCTGGCGCGCAGTGGCCACATCAATGTGATCGACCCCCGCGCCATAGTTGGCGATCAGTTTCAGACGCTCACCGGCCTGCGCCAGCAAGGCGGCATCTATGGTGTCGGTCACGGTTGGAACCAGCACATCGGCGTCCTTCATCGCGGTGGCCAGCTCGGCGCGGGTCATCGGCGTGTCGTCCTCGCGCAGACGCACATCGAACAATTCGCTCAACCGGGTTTCGACCGGCTCCGGCAACCGTCGCGTAACGACAACACTCAGACGTTCTCTTGCCACTGCTGCTCTCCCTCGGCTTTGCAATCTCTCTGGCCTCATGGCATCGTGGCGCAGGACGCGGGCAGGCACAAGAACCCATCCCGCCCTCCGGCCTCTCTGACGCGGCTTTCTTTTTCCAGATGATCGGCACCCGGACATCAGATCAGGGGCAGGTCGGCAAAAAAACGCAGCGCTTTTGGATTGGTCAGGCAGGTAACAGGCAGCGACAATAAGAAGCGAGCAGGCAGTGAAAATTTCGGCATCATATCTGCGGTCCCGGCTGGCCGTGGTCGGCATGATCCTGATTGGCGTGACCGGTGCGGTGGCCCCTGCCCCCGGCCATGCCCGTGACGAACGCGGGCCGGTGACCAACCTGCCCCTGCCCCGGTTCGTGTCGATGAAGGCTGCCGAGGGCAACGTACGCCGGGGTCCGTCGCTGACGCATAAGATCGACTGGGTGTTCAAGCGGCGCGGGATGCCGCTGGAGATCACCGCCGAATACGGGCACTGGCGCCGCGTGCGTGATCGCGACGGGGCCGGCGGCTGGGTTCATTATGCGCTGCTGTCAGGGTCACGCACCGTGCTGATCGAAGAGGACATGCTGACGGTCCATGCCCGCCCGGACCCTAACGCCCCTGTGACCGCCGCCTTTGAGCTGGGCGTGGTGGCGCGGCTGGGCAAATGCGACATCAGCTGGTGTTCAATCTCTGCCGGTGGCTATCGCGGCTGGGCGCCCAAGGAAAAGCTCTGGGGGGTGGCCCCGGATGAGCTGCGCGACTGAGCCATCAGCCCGTCAGTCGCGGCGGGCGGCGGGGCGGATCGCAAGGCTGGTGCCGCCCAGTTCGCGAAAGCTCTTCTGACGGCAGGAAAACACCAGAATTTGCAGATCATTGGCCTGTAGCGTCAGCGCGTCAAACAGCGCCTCGATGCGGGCATCGTCGGTATAGGCCAGCGCATCATCCAGAATGACCGGGATGCCGCGCCCGGATTTCGCCAGGAGCCGGGCAAAGGCCAGCCGCACCATCAGCGCCAATTGTTCCTGTGTGCCACCGGAGAGCTGGGTCAGCTGCTCCTCTGCGGCGCCGCGCGCCAGCTGGCTGGGCAGCACGCTGTCGGCATCAACCTGCACCTGTGCCTCCGGCCAGAGCCTACGCAGCAGCGGCGTCAGCTCGGCCATCAACGGCCCCAGATATTGCGCCTGCGCGCCTGCTTGCGCGGCTTCCAGCGCCTGATCCAGACGGCGCAGGGTGGCCACTTCGAAATGCAGCGCCGCCAGCGTGGTTTCGGCAACCGCCAGCTGATCGGTGACCTCGGCCAGTTCTTCCTCCACCGCGTGGCTGGCATGGGCGCTGACACGCGCGTCCAGAACCGCCAGATCGCGCGCCAGCGCCTGCAGGCGCGCCTGCGCCGTCTCGACCACCGAACGGGCACGCTGGCAGGCCGCCTGAGCCTGTTCCAGATCCGGGGCCTCGGCGGTCAGGCGGGCCTCTTCGGCGCGGGCCTCAGCCACGGCCTGCTCCAGCGCGGGCAGCCCGGAGCGGAGGGTTGCCAGCTCTGCCGTGGCCGCCTCGGCATCTCCCAGCGCCACGGTGGCGCGGGCCAGCTCGGCCTCGGCAGCCTCGGCATGGGCCAGCGCGCCATGGGCCTCTTTCTGAGCGGCGGCCTCTTCGGTGCGGCGCTGTGCAAGTGTGGCATCTGCGGCCAGTTCGCCAGCCTCGGCCCCGGCATGCGCCGCGTCCAGGTCGGCCCGGTCCGGCTCGGCCTCGCCCTCCGCATCGGCCTGCCCATCCGACCCAACCGGCAAGGCTGCGATCGCCGCGACCAGCGCTTCGCGCCCCTCCGGCGCGAGCGCCCGCTGGGTGGCCTCGCCCTCTTTCAGGCGGGCCGTTGCGGCATTGCGGGCATGATGCGCCCTGCGGGCCTGTTCCAGCGTTTCGAAACCCTGGTCGGCCAGAGCCCGCGCCAGGGCGATTTCGGCCTCGGACAATGCGCCGCTATCGCTGCCGCGCGCGGGATGCAGGGTCACGGTGGCAAGGCCCGGGATCTCCAGCCTGCCGCCATCGGGCAGGGCCACCTCTGCCCCCTCGTGCAGCGGTTCACCGTCAAGGCTCAGCCGCGCCTCGGCGCCGGGCAGATAGGCAACGCTGAGTGCGGCAGCGGAGGCGGCGCGGGCGTGGCGGGCCAGAGCAACCGACTGTGCCAGATCTTCCAGCCGGGCCATCGCGGCGGCTGTGACAGCCTCCTTGGCCCGCTGGCGATCGCCCACCAGATCTGCCTCTAGCGCATCGAACTGGGCCAGACGCTCGGTCAGCTCGGCACGGCGCAATTGAGCCTGCTGCGCAGCCTCGGCGCGCAGGGTGGCGGCGATGGATTTGCGGATCGCGGCAACGGCATCGCGCGCCTTGGCGGCGGCGAGTTCGGCGGATTTCAACTGTGCGGCGGCCTGTTCGGCGGTGCGGGCGGCGTCCTCCCGCCGCTCCGTTGCCTGCGTCAGCGCCTTGCTGGCGCGGGCATGATCCGCGAGGCGCGCCGTCTGGGTTTCGATCCGCGCCGCCTGCCCGTCGCGGCGCGACAGCGCCAGATCAAGCGCGCGGCGAGCCTGTTCGCATTGCTCTCGGTGCCGCTTGGCGGCGAGCAGCGCGGCTTCGGCAGCTTTCAGCCGGGACTGGCGGGCCGCCGTTTCCTGTGGTGCCGAGAGATCGGCCTGTTCGCGGCGCAGGAGCTGGCGCTGGTTCAGCAGCTGGCGCAGATCGGCGACCTGCCCTGCCAGAGTGTCGCGCTGTTCAGCCAGCGCCGCGACGCGGGCCTCGGCCTCGGCCAGCGGGCCGCCCTTGCGGGCACCGCGACTGGTCACCAGCCGGTCCAGATCGGCGCGCAGGCGGCGGCGCAGGCTCTCCATCTGCTGACCGCCGGTCACCGCCTCGACCTCGCCGCTGAGCGAGGACATCAGATCGCGTCGCGCCTCCAGCGTGTCCTTGGCATCGGCAAAATCGGTCAGCCCCTGTCGCAGCCAGAGCATCCCCACCGGGCCGTCCTTTGGCGGTGCAATGAGGTCGCGCAGCCAGGCCTCGGCGGCATCGGCCTGATGCAGCAGCGCGCCCTCCCGCCAGATCCGCGCGGCGCCTTTGCCGGAGGCTTTGGTAAAGGTCTTGGCGATGCGGTAGTGGCTGCCCTGATGGTTCAGCTCGACCTCCACCTCCGGGTCGCCGCCGGCATAGGGGGCCAGCGCGCGCACGTCCTTGTCCCAGGATTTCGCGTCCTTGAAAAACAGCGCCTGAAGCGCGTCGAAGATGGTGGATTTGCCCTGCTCATTAGGCGCGCTCAGCAGGTTGAGACCGGGGCCGATGCCGGTGATTTCAACCGGATCGACAAAGCGGCGCACATTGGTCAGGCGAACGGCCGTCAGCTTCATTCCGCGCCCTCCTGCACCGCCGCATAAAGCCGGTTCAGCGCCGCTGCGGCCACGTCGCGGTCGTCCTGCGCCAGCGCGCTGTTCCGGCTTTCCGCCATCAGGGTTTCGGCGGCGACCCGCAGCGCGCCGGCGGTGGCGATCTGGTCCAGATCCTCGGCCCGGTGTTCGATCCGCAGCGCCTCCTCGTCGAGGCTGAGATGGCAGAAGGCCGGGGCCTGCTCGGCCACGAAACGCCGCAGCTGCATATGCTGATCGGCGGTGACCCAGCCCCGCGCGCGCAGGCGGATCAGACAGTCGGGCCAGTCCGGCGGGTCGGCGGGCAGCGCGGCCCTGATCAGGGCGGTGATATCCTGCCCCGGAGCCAGATCCAGCGCCAACTCCTGCCAGTGGTACTGGCCGATCTCGATCTGGCGCAGCTGTGGTGGCTGACCCGGCCCCGGCAGATCCACCAGCAGGCAGCTGCCGCGGCCCGGATGTTTGAAGCGGTCCCGTTCCGGCGTGCCGGGATAGCGGCTATGGGCATTGAGGGTAAAATCGCCATGCCAGTCGCCAAGCGCCAGATAATCCAGCCGCGCGCTGCTGGCGCGGGTGGTGGCGATGGTCTCGGCACCGTTCTGGTCGCGGTCGAAATCGAGCACTGCGCCATGGGCCAGCCCGATGCGCAGGTGGCCCTCGGGCGTCTCGGCGCTCTCCATCCAGATGGTGCGATCCTGACCGGCAAAACGATGCTGACAGGGGGCGGGCAACAGCGTGGCACCGGGAGCCATCTCGACCGGGTCGGGCTGCATCAGCAGATGGACATTGTCCGGCGCATGGCGCGCCATCTCCGCCCAGAGCGGCTCGGCCGCGCCGCTGTCGTGATTGCCGGGGATGATCCACCACTGCACCGGCTCGGCGGCGGCCATCGCGGCCAGCGCCTGCCGGATCACCCGCGCCGAGGGGGTTTCGGTGTCAAAGAGATCCCCCGCAATCAGCACATGTTCCGCGCCCTGCTCTGCCGCCGTCTGCGCCAGCCGGGGCAGGATCCCCTGCCGGGCCTGTTGCAGCGCGGCGCGGGTTTCCTCATCGAACTGGCCAAAGCGTTTGCCCAGGTGCAGATCGGAGGTGTGCAGCAGGCGCAGGCTGGTCATGCGGAATGGGTCCTCTGGTGGTGGGCTTCACAGGTGAGTGACGTTCAGAAGTGACAGAGCCGCGCCGGGGCGTCAACGCGGGTCTGCACGGCGGGCTCAGGGCAGGTGTCGGGCGGTCGGCAGGCTGGCGGCGGGCAGCCACGCGGCGGGCAGAAGGATTGACAGACCCGCAATCACCCGGCAAAAATATTGGAGATTTTCCAAAATAGGGATCAAAGCATGTTTGGTCGGCGCCCCCGCTCGGAGGAAGATACGGTTGTCGCCGTGCTGGCGGCAGCGCTGCGGCGGGATATTTCCTTTGGCGTGCTGCGACCGGACCAGAAGCTGAAGATCGAAGCGCTGCGCCAGAGCTATGGCGGCTCCAACCATTCGATGCGCGAGACCCTACGGATGCTCAGTGCCGAGGGGCTGGTGGAGGCCACCGCCCAGCGCGGTTTTCGCGTCACCTCGGCGACCGAGGATGATCTGCGAGACATTCTGTTCATGCGACTGGAGGTGGAACGGCTGGGCCTGAGGATGGGGCTGGAGCGCGGCAACGTCCAGTGGGAGGGCCGGGTTCTGGCGGCGCATCACGCGCTGCGCCGCACCGAGGAAGCGCTGGTTGAGGAGGCCAATGACGCGCTGGCGCTGGATTGGGACATGGCCTGCCGGAACTTTGCCGCGGTGCTGGTGGAGGCCGCGCAATCGCCCCGGCTGTCGGATATGCAGCTGAAATTCTACGATCAGTCCCGCCGGTTCCGACTGGCGCAACTGCGCGAGGGGCGGCTCGATTTCGCCACCCGCGCGCGACAGCAGCAGGTGCTGGTCGAGGCTGTGCTGGCCCGCAATACCGAGGCCGCCATCGCGGCGCTGGAGATCTATGTGACCGGCGATATGGGCGGCTAACAACGGGCTGCGGTCAACGTGCGCCGGAAACCGAGACTAGATATCAGCGGGCCTGACGGACCCGATGGGACACCAACATAAGAGGGAGGATTTGAGAGATGACCAATTGGACACGCCGCCGCACGCTTGCAGCACTTGGCGGTGCTGCCGCAGCTGCGGGGCTGGCGACACCGGCGCTGGCAAGCAATCGCAAGATCGTGCTGGGCGCGCTGCGCTTTACCAGCCATTCAGCCAGCTTCATCGCGCAGGAGCGCGGATATTTCGCTGATGCGGGCCTTGACGTGGAGCTGCGGTTTTTCCAGGCGGCCTCGCCGATGTCGGTGGCGATTGCCTCGGGCGATGTGGATTATGCGATCACCGCGATGTCGGGCGGGCTGATCTCGCTGGCCGATCGCGGTGCAATCAAGGTGATCGGTGGCGCCTTGTCGGAGGAGCCGGGTATCGACGGGCAGAAGATTCTGGTCTCTGACGCCGCCTATCAGGCCGGGGTCACCAGCCCGGCGGCGCTGGACGGCAAGAGCTTTGGCATGACCACCGCCGGTTCCTCGTTCCACTATATGGGGTCGCGGATGGCGCAGAAGGAAGGTGTCTCGCTGTCCTTCAAGCCGCTGCAAAAGGTCGGTGCGATCATCGGCGCGCTGAAATCAGGGCAGATTGATGCCTGGTCGATCGTGCCTCATATCGCCAAGCCGCTGGCAGGATCGGGCGCTGTGCATATCATCGGTGATGTGGCGGACTATCTGCCCGACTATCAGGTGACGACCGTGTTCACCTCGGCCAGCAATGCCAGCGGTGAGCAGCAGATGACCCGCGATTTCCTGAGCGCCTACAGCCGCGGTGTCTCCGATTACAACGCCACCATGATCGACCGGGCCAGCGGTGATGCAGGCGTCGACCAGATGGTCGATCTGATCCACAAATATGTCTACGCAGATCG
The DNA here is from genome assembly GCF_048055755.1 of Phaeobacter sp. JH204B. Taxonomy (NCBI): domain Bacteria; kingdom Pseudomonadati; phylum Pseudomonadota; class Alphaproteobacteria; order Rhodobacterales; family Roseobacteraceae; genus Phaeobacter; species Phaeobacter sp. JH204B. The sequence continues at coordinate 25,908 of NZ_JAYMXF010000020.1, read as the reverse complement.
CCCCCGCGAGAAAGCCGCCAAGTCGATCATCAATGGCACCATGCGTCTGAACGAAGGGGCGGCGATGAACACCAGATCGCTGGCGGATCAGCTGGCATGGTTCCAGGCCGAAAAGCTGGTGGATGCGGATATCACGCTGGAGACGATCATCGACTCCAGCTACGTCGACACCATCGGCTGATCACCGGACCGGTGACGCACAACTGACTGTGCCGGTGACCCAGACCGGCACCAGCGCCGGGGCGGCCTGCCCCGGCCCTCTCATGCGCGGAGCAAGACTATGGATATTCGCCTGTCCGGGGTGGGCCATGCCTATGACGACATCCCGGTCCTACGGGACATCACGCTGGAGATCCCCAGCGGCAAGATCGTCTGTATCGTCGGCCCCTCCGGCTGTGGCAAATCCACCCTCCTGCGGTTCATCGGCGGGTTGGAACGCCCTAGCCAAGGCGAGGTCCTGCAGGTGGGGCAGCCGCCCGAGGGCAGTCTTAATCCGCTGACTTATGTGTTTCAGGATTTTGCCCTGCTGCCATGGCGCACGGTCCGGGGCAATATCAGCCTGGTGCTGGAGGATCACGGCATTCGCGGCGCGGCAGCGGCACGGATCATCGACGATGTTCTGGCGCGCACCAAGCTGAGTGATTTTGCCGAGGCGCTGCCCAAGCAGCTGTCGGGCGGGATGAAACAGCGGGTGGCAATAGCACGGGCGCTTGCCGTGAACCCGGCAGTGATGCTGATGGATGAGCCGCTGTCGGCGCTGGACAGCCAGACCCGCGAACTGCTGATGGATGATCTGGTCGCGCTGTGGACGCGCACGCCCTTCACCGCCGTCTATGTGACCCATAATCTGGCCGAAGCGGTGCGGCTGGGTCATGCCATCGTGGTCTTGTCCCGCCGTCCCGGCCAGATCCGCGAGATCGTGGAACTGGACACACCGCTGGCCGAGCGCGAGTTTGGCGATGCTGAGCTTGAACAGAAACAGAAATACCTGTGGCAGCTGATGCGTGACGAGGCGCGGGCGGCGGATGCGGAGCTGATGAATGTCTGACACCCAATTGGCCGGGGCGCAGCCCGGCAAGACGGCGGGCACCCCCGCAACACCGACGATCCGCCCGGTCCAGTTTCGCGGCGGCGGCTTTGCCCCTCGCGGCGGGCGCTGGGTGGGCGGGCTGGTCTTTGTGCTGCTGTTGCTTCTGGCCGAACTTGGCACCCGTCAGGGCTGGATTTCCAACCTCACCCTGCCGCGCCCCAGCGATGTGCTGGCGACGTTGCAGGAACTCTATGCCACCGGCCTGCTGTGGACCCACGTCAGCGTCTCGCTGTCGCGATTGGTCGTGGGCGCGGCCTTGGGGGCCAGCGTCGGTATTGGCGTCGGGCTGATGATCGGGCTGTTTTCCTATGTGCGCGCTGGGCTGGTGCCCTTGGTGGCGGCGCTATTTCCGATCCCGAAGATCGCGCTTTTGCCGCTGTTTGTGATCTGGTTCGGCATTGATGAGGGGTCCAAATATGCGCTGATCGCCTTTGGCACCTTTACGCCCACCGTCGTGGCCACCTATGGCGCGGTGGACAATGTCGACCGCTCGCTGATCCGCATGGGGCAGAGTTTCAACCTGTCGTGGCTGTCGATTGTCCGCAAGATCGTGCTGCCGGGGGCGATGCCCGGTATCCTGTCCGGCCTGCGCATCAGTCTGGCCATTGCCATCATCCTGCTGGTGGCCGCTGAAATGCTGGGGGCGGAGCATGGCATTGGTGCGTATATTCTGGAGGCCGGGTCGCTCTATGATCTGGAGCGGCTGTTTGCCGGTGTGGCGATCCTGTCGGTGCTGGGGGTGCTGGTCAGCAGCCTGATCGGGCTGATCGAACGCCACCTGCTGCGCTGGCGCAGCTGAGCGCGACCGAGTCGCGCATGTGACCCGCCCCTGCCTGTCGCAATCGCATAGAATCGAGGCCAATGGCGCCAAAACGCGCCAATAATCTCAAAAGCGCGGCAATCTGCGCCTCACAAAGCCCATGCCGGCAATTGCACCCGCGCGCGACCTGATTTACACGGGGGCCATATGAATGGCTGTTGTCCTTGCGGGCTGCCGGTCTGTCAGACCAGTTCTGACCCAAGATGACCGCCCGCCGCATCCTCACCGGGCAGCAGCACCCCGTCCATCAGGTGCAGCGCCGACCGCTCACCCAAGTTTCCGATATCGCTGAAAAAAGGTTGTGGAATATGGCAGAAAATTCGACCCCCGACATTTTGTATACCATCGTAGACGAAGCCCCTGAGCTGGCCAGCGCCTCTCTGTTGCCGATCATCCGCAGCTTTGCGAATGCGGCGGGCGTCTCCGTCGGGACCAAGGACATTTCGCTGGCGGGCCGCATCCTTGCGACCTTCCCCGAAGCGCTGAGCGACACCCAGCGTCAGAGCAACGATCTGGCCGAACTGGGCGAGCTGGTGAAGACCCCCGAAGCCAATGTCATCAAGCTGCCGAATATCTCGGCCTCGGTGCCGCAGCTGACCGCCGCGATTGCCGAGTTGCAGGCGCAGGGGTTCGACATCCCCGACTATCCGGCGGACCCGGTGACCGATGCGCAAAAAGAGATCCGCGCGCGCTATGACACCATCAAGGGCTCGGCTGTGAACCCGGTTCTGCGCGAAGGCAACTCGGACCGTCGCGCCGCCCGCGCGGTGAAGAACTTTGCCCAGAACAACCCGCATTCGATGGGCAAATGGTCTGCTGACAGCAAGACCAAAGTCTCCTCGATGCCGGGCAATGATTTCTACGCCAACGAAGTCTCCGCCACCATCTCCGCCGCGCAGGCCGGGACCGCGAAGATCGAGTTTGTCGGCAAGGACGGCGCCGTTACCGTGCTGAAGGACAGCTGGCCGCTGGAAGAGGGCACCGTTGCCGATGCAACCTTCATGTCGGCCAAGGCGCTGTCGTCCTTCCTGACGGATGCGATTGAAGACACCAAATCCGATGGCACCATGTTCTCGCTGCACATGAAAGCCACCATGATGAAGGTCTCCGACCCGATCATCTTTGGCCACGCGGTGAAGGCATGGCTGGGCCCGGTCTGGGACAAATACGGCGCTGAAATCGAAGCGGCTGGCGGCTCGGCGAACTCGGGCCTTGGTGCGGTTCTGGCAACCATCGACGGCCTGCCCAATGGCGATGCGATCAAGGCAGAGATCGCCGCGCTGGACCGTCCGTCCATGTATATGGTGGACAGCGACAAGGGCATCACCAACCTGCATGTGCCCTCCGATGTGATCATCGACGCCTCCATGCCTGCGGTGATCCGTGCCGGTGGCAAGGGCTGGGACGAAGCGGGCAACAAGGGCGACACCAACTGCGTGATCCCCGACCGCTGCTATTCCACCGTCTATGACGAGAGCATCAATTTCTTCAAAGCCAATGGTGCGCTCGACGTGACCACCGCAGGCTCCGTCGCCAACGTCGGTCTGATGGCGCAGAAGGCAGAGGAATACGGCTCGCACCCGACCACCTTCGAAGCGGCCGCAGATGGCACCATCCGTATCGTGCTGGCAAATGGCGAGACGCTGCATTCGCACGAGGTCGAGGCCGGTGATATCTGGCGCGCCTGCACCGTGAAAAAGGCCCCGATCGAAAACTGGATCCAGCTGGCGATGGACCGTCAGCGGCTGACCGGCTCCGAGGCGATTTTCTGGCTGGACGCCAACCGCGCCCATGACGCCGAGCTGATCAAATACGTGCAGCCCGTGCTGAACGCAGCCGGCGTTGCGGACAAGTTCCAGATCCTGGCACCGCGCGAAGCGACCCGCCAGAGCCTGGAAACCATCACCGCAGGCAAGGACAGCATCGCCATCACCGGCAACGTGCTGCGCGACTATCTGACCGACCTGTTCCCGATCCTGGAGCTGGGCACCTCGGCCAAGATGCTGTCGATTGTGAAGCTGATGAACGGTGGCGGGTTGTTTGAAACCGGGGCCGGCGGCTCTGCGCCCAAGCACGTGCAGCAGCTGGTTGAGGAAAACCACCTGCGCTGGGACTCGATGGGCGAATTCTGTGCTCTGGGTGAATCGCTGAACTTCCTCGCCGACAGCAAGGGCAACGCCAAGGCTGGCGTGCTGGGTGCCGCTGCCGAGGCGGCGACGCAGGGCATTCTGGATCACAACCGCTCGCCCTCGCGCAAGGTGGGTGAGCCGGACAACCGCGCCAGCCACTACTGGTTTGCCCGCTACTGGGCCGAAGCGCTGGCCGCACAGGGGGATGACGCCGAACTGGCCGCGCATTTCGCGCCCATCGCCGCAGAGCTGGCGGCCAAGGAAGAGCAGATCCTGTCGGAGCTGGCCGAGGTTCAGGGCAAGGCGGTTGATCTGGGTGGTTATTTCCACACCGATCCGGTGAAAACCGCCGCCGTCATGCGCCCCAGCGCCACGCTGAACGGCATTATCGGCTGATCACGCATCGGCGTGTTCGGGCGACATGCTGCCCCTAGACCATAGAAAACGCCCGGAGTGATCCGGGCGTTTTTTTCGTTCAGACTGCAAAGCCTCGGGGAAAGTGTCAGGGCCGATCAGCCGGCCAGGTCCAGCGCTTCGACCGGGTCGTCGCGTTTCGATCTCGCCGCCTCGACCAGCGCGCGAAAGAGGTTCAGATGGGCGGGCTGGTAGAACAGATGCTCAGGATGCCACTGCACCCCGACTGCAAACCGACGGCCCGGATCCTCGATCGCCTGCACCATGCCGGACTGATCGCGCCCGGTGACACGCAGCCCCTGCCCGAGGCTGCTGACCGACTGACTGTGCAGCGCGTTGACCTTCAGCTCAGGCACCCCGAGGATACGCCGCAGTGTGCTGTTGTTGGTAATCGTGACCTTCTTGCGGGGGAGCACTGTCTTGTAGTTTTTCAACCCGTAAAAGGCATAGGCATCCTGGTAGAGCGCGCCCCCGCGGGCTACATTCAGCATCTGCGCCCCGCGACAGATCCCCAGAACCGGAACATCCTGTTGGGTTGCCTGCCGCACGATATCAGCCTCAAGCGCGTCGCGCTCGGGGTCCAGACGGACCTCCGGCATGATCTGCCCCTTGTAGAGCGTTGGGGCGATGTCGTCTCCGCCACCGATGACCACACCATCCACCTGCGCCAGATCGGCGGCGCGGCCGCTTTGCCAGCGCACGGCGCGGCCACCGGCCAGCCAGATGTTCAGGGCCATCAGCGGAAAGATCCGCCAGCCGCTGCGGCGCGAAACGGTGACTGCAATGACCGGTTTCATGCGGCATCTCCTCGTGCTGCGGTGTTCAGGACGTCGGCCGCGTGTTTGGCCCATTCGCGGTTCAGCAGCTGTTCGCTGCGCGGGCGGCTCCGCCAGGCCTTGATCAGCTGGTCGAGCCGACCGTCGCGGGCGATCTGTTCCAGCTCGGCCCAGCGGTTCCATTCCTGGCTGATGGACCACCCTGGCTGGCCCAGACGGCAATCCGGCAGACGGTAGTGATAGGCCGGACGGGCGGCGGTTTTGTCATCCTCGCCCAGCGCGGCGCGCACGCGATCGGGCGCGTAATCGGCCAGCAGTGGCAGCAGATCCAGCGCGTGGTTTCTATCCGCCGCATGGTCGAGATAGAGGTCGCAGAGCGCCTCCATCGTCTGTGGCGGGTGCTCACAGAGGGCATCAATCAGCGCCGCCGGATAGGGCGCGATAAAGGGCTGCACCCGGCGCGACACGTCGATGCCCGGGCTGCGGCGCAGCACCGGATCCAGCAGAGCAAAGGCGGTAAGCACCGGGACGATGTGATCCGCCGTCATATCCGCTACTTCGACATTCAGATGTACGCCGAAGCCGTTCAGCACGCCGTCCTGCGTGCCCGTGGCCCCCGCCTCTGCCAGTTTGGAACACAGCCGATCCAGCTGCGGCAGCTGCGATTGCGCCAGCGGCGGGGTCACGATTTCAACAGGGATTAGCGGCTCTGCGAGGGAGAACAGCGCCTTGCCCAGCCCGTGGACTTCGGTCCGGTAGCGGCTGTCCAGATAGACCTCGATATCGCCCAGCCGGGTGTTCTTGACGTGCGGTTTCGGGCCATCGGTATCATCCTGCGCGTAGATGTCGCCGCCAAGTTCGCGCTGGACAATGTCCTGCGCCTCGGCGGCGGAGAGGCCACCGAACTCGATCTCGACGCCGACCTTGCGATCATCGGCGGCGGTGCGGGCCCCAGACATCTGCGGCAGCGATTTGACAGCGTCCTGCGCATCCGCGCGTCCCGCCGACCGGCCGTCAAGGGGAGAGGCAAAACCCGCCTCGGTACTCAGATCACTTTCCAACATAATGGGCTCCGTGCTCGCTCACAGACCCAACGTCACCGATGCAAAAATGTTCCACCCCTGCGGGCGCGGACACGATCCTCTCACGTTTTTTACGCTGCTTTGTTGATCGGGCGATCGGTCGAAATCCGCCGCGGGCAAGACAGGCCCCGCCGGATTAGCAGTCAGATCAACAGCATCCAGAGGCCGACAGCCGCCAGCAGCAGGGCAAACCCCCGGTTCATCTTGCGCGCCCGATCATCGCGGAAGATCCATCGTGCAAGCCCCTCGCCGATCCATGTCCAGATCGAAAACGCCACCAGATTGTTCAGCGTGAAGATCAGCGTGATGATCATGACCAGCCCCAGCTGTCCCGAAAAAAGAAGGGGCGCTGCATCATCGGCGGTGCGCGCAGGATCAGCGGGCGCCAGAAACTGGCTGAACATCACCGCAATGATCACATAGGCCTTCGGGTTCAGCAGCAGCAACACCACACCATCACCAAAGCGCGCCGGTCGCGCCTGCGCCCCTGAGGCCGCCCCGTCGGCGCCCCACATGCCCCAGGCCAGCCACAGGACATAGGCCGCCCCGGCCAGCGTCAGCCATCGAAACACCTCCTGCGAGACCGCCTGAGCCAGCAGGGCGCTGGATCCGATCAAGAGGGTCACCAGCGCCGTGGCGATATGATAGCCGGCCGTGGCCGGGATCATGGCGCGCATCCCGAACCGCGCGCCGTTGGCGGCAAAGAACAGATTGCCCGGTCCCGGGCTATAGGCCAGCGGGAACAGAAACACGAGCAGGGCAAGCGTCGTCTCAAGGGTCATATCAGCCTCACATGGCAATGCTGATCCTGACCTAATTGCACCGGCCATGGGTCGCGACCCGGATCCTGCGTATAATATTGCGGTCTGCGGGAACACTCCGCCCGGCTGCGGCGTTCTTTCCCTGTCTCCCGGCGGCCAGAGCCCTGGCGGGGAGGCTCAGCCCAGATAGGTCAATCAACCGGAGAGCCGCTATGCCATCCATCTATGACGCCATCAAACAGGACCATGACGCCCACCGCGAGTTGCTCGCCTCGATCGAGGACAGCAAGGTTGAGGCGCGCGGCGCCCTCTGGAAACGCTTCTACGAGGATGTGAAAAGCCACGCCGCCGCCGAGGAAGAAACCTTCTACTCAAAGCTGATCAGCCAGACCTGGGGTCAGGATGCGGCCCGCCATTCCGTGCATGAGCACCAGCAGCTCGACGATCTGATGGAAGAGCTCAACGTGATGAAAATGTCCTCCGACCTGTGGATGAGCAAGTTCCAGCAGCTGAAGCACGACTACGAACACCACATGGAGGAAGAGGAAAACGAGGTGTTTACCCGGGCCAAGGAGATCATCTCCGATGAGGAGATCGAAGGCTATGGCACACGTTTCCAGAAGCGCAAGGAAGAGGAACGCGGCCTGATTGACGAAAAACGCGAGGATAGCCTCGAAGACTGACGGCAGCGATCCCGGGCAGCCCGGCGTCAAGCCCGACGTCCAGCCCGGTGCAGGGAGGCAGATCCGGGCGGGGACCTCTCGGCGCCGCGCGCATCATACCGCCGACAAGAGAGAGCCGGCTGCCGCGCGGCTCTCTGTGTTGTCTATCCATGAGAGCCTGCGGGTCGGCGGGCAGGACTGCCTCGGCCTTCAGCGGCGATCAGAGCTGTCGCGCAACCGCCAGCGTTGCCATGGCGGGAAGCGTCAACAGCTCTTTCGCCTGCGCAACCCGCGCCTGCGTGTAGTACCCCGGCTCGTGCAGGATATTGATGGTCGCGGCCAGTTCCCCCTCCAGCAGAACCGGCAGGTTGATCACCGCGCCACAGCCCAGCGCGCCGATCAGCTCAGCGTCGGGAAACACCGCGTCGATCTCTTCCAGCGTATTCGCAACGAAACTGCGGTGCTGACCGTGGACGATATCGAACCAGCTGTTCATCTCGATCGGTTTGGTGCCGGAGGTCGGGTAATTCACACTGTCGTCGGTATAGGTGCGACAGGCCAGCATCGCGCCCATATCCACCGTCATCACGGTGAACAGCTTTGCCCCAACGGTGGCCTTGGTCAGCGCGCAGATTGCATCATAGGCCGCCTCGGCCGTTGTGGCGGCGGCCAGCGCGTTGGTGAAATGGCGCAGCGCCTCGGCGGAGGCATCGTCTGTTCGGCGGCTGCGCATGTTATCGTCGGGCATCGGGTCTGTCCTTTGGCATGGGGTCGGGTCTGCTGTCGTGATTGATGGTCAGTCCGGCAGCTGTTACACGGTCAGCTCCGCGCCACCGCTGGCGGCATAGAGCGCCTGAGTATAGGGATCGCGAAAGGCGCCGTCATGCAGCGCCTCTGCCGGGGCGATCTCGACAATGCGCCCCTTGTTCATCACCGCCATACGGTCACACATGAAGCTGACAACCGGCAGGTTATGGGTGACCATCAGATAGGTCAGCCCCTGCGCATGGCGCAGCGCCTTCAGCAGGTTCAGGATCTCCGCCTGCACGGACACATCCAGCGCCGAGGTCGGCTCATCCAGGAGCATCACCTTGGGCTCCAGCATCAGCGCCCGCGCAATCGCGACCCGCTGGCGCTGCCCACCGGACAGTTGATGCGGATAGCGAAAGCGGAACCGCTGGTCGAGGCCAACAGCGGCCAGCACCTCTGCGACGCGGGCGTCACGCGCGCCGATGCCATGCACCCGCAGGGGCTCCCGCAACACCCAGTCGACCGGTTTGCGCGGGTGCAATGATCCGTAGGGATCCTGAAACACCATCTGGCAGCTTCGCGAAAAGGTGCGATCAATCCCGTGGCTGCGCGGCTGGCCCAGAACCGAGATCTCGCCGGTCCAGTCAGGCGCAAGCCCGGCAATCGCCTTCAGCACGGTGGATTTGCCAGATCCGCTTTCGCCGACCAGGGCAAAGCTCTCCCCCTCGGCCACATCCAGGGTGACGCCCTGCACCACCCTCGTGTCGCCGTAGGAAATATCGAGGTTTCTTAGAGATATCGCTGTCATGTGCCACTCCAGCTTGACCGGTCGAGCACAGGCAGCGTGTCGCGGGTTTCCTTCATCCGGGGCACCGCTGCCAGCAGACCTTGGGTATAGGGGTGGCTGGCCTTGTGCAGATCAGCAGCGGCGCAGCTTTCGACCACGCGGCCGGCATTCATCACCATGATCCGGTCGCAGTAGCGCGCCACCAGATTGAGATCATGGCTGATCAGGATCAAGCCCATTCCCTTGTCCCGCACCAGATCGTCGATCAGATCCAGCACCTGCGCCTGTACCGAGACATCCAGCGCCGAAGTCGGCTCATCCGCGATCAGCAGATCCGGGCGCGGGATCAGCATCATCGCGATCATCACCCGCTGCCCCATGCCGCCCGAGACCTGATGCGGATACATCTGCGCCACCAGTTCGGGGTCGTTGATGCGCACCGCCTCCAGCATCTCCAGCACGCGGGCGCGGGTGTCGCGGCGGCTGAGACGTTCGTGGACATCCAGCGCCTCGGCGATCTGTGCGCCGATGGTCATCACCGGATTGAGCGAGAATTTCGGATCCTGCATGATCATCGAAATCCGCGCGCCGCGGATATTGCGCATCTGACGTTCGCTGAGTGTTTGCAGCTCCTGCCCCTCCAGCGCCAGCCGGTCCGCCGTCATCTGGCCCGGGCGGCGGATCAGCCGCAGGATCGCACGGCCGGTCATGGATTTGCCCGATCCGCTCTCGCCCACGATACCCAGGCGTTCGCGGCCCAATGTGAAGCTCAGCCCCTTGACCACCTCTACCCGCCCCTGGGGTGTCGGGAAGCTGACGCGGAGGTTGTCGACCTCCAGCAGGGGTGTGGACGTGGATTGGCTCATGACTTGCCCCCCTGTTTGGGGTCCAGCACATCGCGCAACCCGTCACCAAGAAAACAGAAGCCAAGGCTGACAACGATGATGGCAATGCCGGGCATGGTCGCCACCCACCATTGGTCCAGAATGAACACCCGCCCGCGCGAGATCATCGCGCCCCATTCCGGCAGCGGCGGCTGCGCGCCCAGACCCAGAAACCCAAGACCCGCCGCCGTCAGAATGATCCCGGCCATATCCAGCGTCACCCGCACGATCATCGAGGAGGTACAGAGCGGCAGCACGTGGTGCAGGATGACCCGACTGTGTGAAGCCCCCAGCAGGCGCGTCGCGGCGATGAATTCGGCGTTGCGGAAGGTCAGTGTCTCGGCCCGTGCGATGCGGGCATAGGCAGGCCATGCGGTGATCGCGATGGCGATGATCGCGTTTTCGATCCCCGGCCCCAAGGCGGCAACAAAGGCCAGCGCCAGGATCAGCTTGGGCATCGACAGGAAGACGTCCGTGATCCCCATCAGGATGCGGTCGATCCAGCCGCCGAAATAGCCCGAAATCGCCCCGATGATCAGCCCCAGCGGCGCCGAGATCACCGCCACCAGCGCCACGATCATCAGCGTGATGCGCGCTCCGTAAACCACGCGGGAGAAGATATCGCGCCCCAGCTCATCGGTGCCCATCCAATGGGCGGCAGAAGGCGGTAACAGGCGCGAGGACAGGTCCTGCCCCACCGGGCTATGCGGCGCGATCCAAGGCGCCAGCGCCGCTGCAAGAATAAGGATCGTGATGATCAGTGCCCCCAGCACTGCCAGCGGGTTGCGCATCAGCGCCAGCGTCATACGATAGGCGCGCCCTGCGGTGGCCTGGGTCCGTGTGGTGGGGGAGTCGTCCAGCAACCAGTCGCGGCTCAGCATCACAGGCTCCTTGGATCAAGAACCCGGTACAGCACATCCGAGATCTTGTTGATGAAGATGAAGACCGCGCCAATCACCAGCGTCGAGCCAAGCACGGCGTTCATATCCGCATTCAGCAGCGCCACGGTGAGGTAATTGCCGATGCCGGGCCAGCTGAACACCGTCTCAATCATCACCGACCCTTCCAGCAGAGCGGCATAGGAGAGGCCGATTACCGTGATCAGCGGCACCCGGATCGGTTTGAACCCATGCACCCAGATCACTTTCCATTCCGGCACGCCTTTGACGCGGGCGGTGGTGATGAACTCCTGACTGAGCTGGTCCAGCATGAAGCTGCGGGTCATGCGCGCGATATAGGCGAGGCTGAAAAACCCGAGGATGGCCGCAGGCAGCACCAGATGCGAGAGCGCGTTCCAGAACACCTCGGTGTCGCCGACCAGCAGACTGTCCACCAGCAACAGGCCGGTGACCGGCTCAATCAGCCCATCATAGAAGATATCGACCCGCCCCGGTCCGGCGACCCAGCCCAGACCCGCATAAAACACCGCCAGACCAACCAGCCCCAGCCAGAAGGCGGGCACCGAATAGCCCAGCAGCGCAAAGACGCGAATGATCTGATCGACCCAGGTGCCCTGACGCGCGGCGGCCCAGACGCCCATGGGCACGCCCATCATCACACCAATCAGTATGCCCAGCGTGGCCATCTCCAGCGTGGCGGGAAACACCCGCGCGAGGTCGGACACGACGGGCCGGTTGGTGGAGACGGAACGCCCCAGATCGCCCTGAAACACATCGCCCACATAGGATAGGAACTGGATCACCAGCGGCCGGTCCAGCCCCATGGCAACCCGCGCCGCGTCATATTGATCCTGTGTGGCGCGGTCGCCGACCACGGACAGAACCGGATCAATCGGCACCACACGGCCAATGAAAAACGTGATCGCCAGAAGCCCGAGAAAGGTCAGCGTCGACACGATGGCAAAACCGGCAAGCCCCTGCCCCCAGCGCAGAATTGCGCGCCGTCTCTGTGCTGCTCTGGTCAAGATATCCTGCCCTCCACATGGTCGATCCGCACCGCATCCGATCGGCGGACGGTCGGCGCGACACCATCAGGCATAAATATTATTTTTCTCGATAGCAAAATTTTTTTGCTTCACAATAATTTTTTTTCCTAAGCTGCCCGAAGCAAGCCCAAACCGAGAGCCACCGATGACCCCTGCCAGCCCTGCCGCCAAACCCGCCAAGACCCGCAGCAGCACGGGGCCGATGCTAGGCGCGCTGATCCGCAAGCGGCGCAAGCAGATGGGGCTGACGCTTCAGGCGCTTGGTGATACCGCCGGGGTTTCGGTGGGCTATCTGAGCCAGGTGGAGCGCGACAACGCCACCCCGACGCTGGGCACGCTGGCGCAGATTGCCGCAGCGCTGGAGGTGGGGCTGGAGTATTTCATCGCCACGCCCAAGCCGTCGGATGCGCTGACGCGGGCGGCAACGCGCACGCAGTTTTCACTGGCGGGATCGTCACTCACCTATGAGGCGCTCGGCGCGCAGTTTCCGGGTGCGGAGCTGTCCAGCTACATCCTGTATGTCCCGCCCGGATACGTCTCCGAAGAGGTCAGCCACGAGGGCGAAGAGATGCTTTATGTGCTGGAGGGCGAGATCGACCAGTCGCTGGACGGGCAGGTGTTCCGCCTTACCGCCGGCGACAGCCTGCATTACAGCGGCCTTACCTCACATTCCTGGAGCAATCCGACCGAACAGCCCGCGCGGCTGTTGTGGACCGGCACGCTCAGCGTTTTGCACAGCAAGAATACCCCCAACCTGCCGTAACCCGGATCGCTCCCCAATGGGCAGAGCCGATGCGGCAGACAACAAGACATCAAAACAGGGAGACTGACATGAACCTCGTAAAATCCGCCTTGCTGGCCAGCGTGATGGCCCTGCCCCTGGCGAGCGGCGCTGTTGCAGATACGCCCGCCAATGCGCTGATCGTGGCGCAGAACATCGACGATATCGTCGCCATTGACCCCGCACAGGCCTATGAGTTCACCTCGGGCGAGCTGGTGACCAACCTCTACGACCGGCTGGTGCAATATGACGCCGAGGATCCCACCGTTCTGGCGCCGGGCCTTGCCAGCGCCTGGGACATCGACGCGGAAGCCAAGACCATCCGCTTTTCCCTGCGCGATGATGCGGTGTTCCACTCGGGCAATCCGGTGCGCAGCGAGGACGTGGTGTTCTCGCTTGCCCGGGTGATCAAGCTGAACCTGACCCCCGCCTTTATTCTGGCGCAGCTGGGCTGGACGGCGGAGAATGTCGATCAGATGGTCACCGCAGATGGCAATAGCATCACCATCAAATACGAAGGCGATTTCTCACCCGCCTTTGTCATGAACGTACTGGCCGCCCGCCCCGCCTCGGTGGTGGACAAAGAGGTGGTGATGGCCAATGCCGTGGACGGTGACATGGGCAATGGCTGGCTGAATGAAAACGCCGCAGGCTCCGGCCCGTTCAAGCTGCAGGGCTACCGCCCGGCGCAGATGGTGCGGCTGGCGGCAAACCCCGCCTATTTCAAAGGCGCGCCGAAGATGGAGAGCGTCATCATCCGCCATGTGGCCGAGGCGGCGACGCAGGAACTGCTGCTGGAATCCGGCGATATCGACATGGCCCGCAACCTGACGCCCGATCAGATCCGCGGCTTTGACAGCGACGCCATCAAGGTGGAGACCTACCCGCAGGCCGCGGTGCATTTCCTGTCCTTCAACCAGAAAACCGACAGTCTGACCGATCCGGCCGTCTGGGAGGCCGCGCGCTATCTGGTGGATTACAAGGGGATGACCGATACCATCATCAACGGCCAGATGGAGATCCATCAGGCGTTCTGGCCCAAGGGCTTTCCCGGCTCCTACGATGAGACCCCTTTCGGCTATGACCCGGAGCGGGCCAAGTCCATCCTCAGCGACGCCGGGATCAAAACCCCGATCACCGTCTCGCTGGATGTGATCAATGCAGCCCCCTTTACCGATATGGCGCAGTCCCTACAGGCCAGCTTTGCCGACGCGGGGATCAACTTTGAAATCCTCCCCGGCACCGGCAGCCAGGTGATCACCAAATATCGCGAGCGCAGCCATGAGGCGATGCTGCTCTACTGGGGCCCGGATTTCATGGACCCGCATTCCAACGCCAAGGCCTTTGCCTATAATTCCGACAACTCGGACGACAGCTATGCGGCGACCACCACCTGGCGCAACGCCTGGGCTGTGCCGGAGGAGATGAACGCCAAGACCAAGGCCGCCCTCACCGAGGCAGATCCTGAAAAACGGCTGGAGATGTACCGCGAATTGCAGGCCGACGTGCAGCAAAGCTCCCCCATCGTGATCATGTTCCAGGCGGCCTATCAGGTGGCGATGGACGCGGATGTCTCGGGCTATGTGAACGGTGCGACCTCTGATTTTGTTTTCTACCGTCTGGTGGAAAAGAACTGATCCCCGGCGCCCCCTGGTGCCTAGGCCTGTCCCCTGTCTGACGGGGGCAGGCCGCTCGGGGCCGGTGCTGACATGAGCCGGCCCCCTTTTTCCAATGTCGACCGCAATCAAGACGCCCCGCCCCTCACAACCGGGCGCGCGGCAGGAGCCAGATAGATGACAACGCCCCCCTATGCAGACCGGCTGAACCGGCTGCGTCACCGCATGACAGAAACCGCCACCGATCTGGTGGTGCTAGGCCCCTCCAGCCATATGATGTGGCTGTCGGGTGTGAACCCCCATGGCGACGAACGCCCGGTGATGCTGATGGTCAGCCAGAACCATGCGGGATTTCTGATGCCGGCGCTTAATGCTGATGCCGCGCGCACGGCAACCGACCTGCCATTTCGCTGCTGGTCGGATGACGAAGGCCCGGATGCGGCCCTTGCCACGCTGCTGAGCGACTGCGATGCCACAGCTGGCGGCCTGTCGGTGGTGCTGGATGAAACCATGCGCGCCGATTTTGCCCTGCGGGTTTTGGATGCGATGGACGCGCCCAGCCGCCGCTTTACCGATGATACAGTTGGCCTGCTGCGCGCGATGAAGGACGCCGCAGAATATGACGCGCTGAAGGCCGCGCATCTGTTGAATGATGCCGCCGTGACCGAAGCGTTCTCCCGTCTCGAAGAAGGCATGAGCGAGCTGGATGTGCAGGCCATCCTGCATGAATATTACAAGGCCCATGGCGCCAGCGCGGAATTCACTATCGTCGGCTTTGGCGCCAATGGCGCCTTCCCGCATCACCACACCGGGGACACAAGGCTGAGCCGCGATATGGCTGTGCTGATCGACACGGGATGCCGTCTGAATGGCTACCCCTCTGACATGACCCGCTGCGGCTGGTTCGGCACACCGGAAGCGGAATATGAGCAGGTGTTCGAAGTGGTCGAGGCCGCGGTAAAGGCAGCTGTTCAGGCGGCAAAACCCGGCGTGCGCGCCAGTGAGGTCGACCGTGCCGCCCGCGATACCATTGCCGCCGCCGGCTATGGGGCGCACTTCCTGCATCGCACCGGCCACGGGCTGGGCATCGACGTGCATGAACCGCCCTATATCACCGCGACATCGGAGGTTGAGCTGCGCGCAGGCAATGTGTTCTCCATCGAACCGGGGATTTACCTCAAGGACCGTTTCGGCGTGCGTCTGGAGGAGATCGTGATCCTGCGCGAAGATGGCGCCGAGATCCTGTCAGAGATGCCCCGCAGCATGCAGCGGCGCTGACTGATCAGGCTCCGAAAAAACGGTCGGCGCCCCGGTTTCTGGTGGCGCCGATCAGACTTCGCTCTCCAGCAGCTCGTCGATCAGGGACAGCAGCTCGATTGGTTCAAAGGGTTTGGTCAGCGAAGCCGTGGCCCCAAGATCACGTGACGTGACCAACAGATTCTCCAGCCCCGGGGCTTTGGTTGCACCGGACATTGAGATAACCGGCGGGATCTTGTGGCCCTCTCGGGCACGCCCCTGCAGGAAGGCAAGCAGGATCACGCCGCCATCCGGCACCGAACGGTTGTTTTTCTTTACGATCAGATCGGCGATTACCAGATCGAAGTCATATTCATCGTATTGAGCAATGGCCTGAGTTGCGTCCGCGCAGAAGATCGGGAAATGCCCGGCCCGCTCCAGCGAGACCTGCAACAGGTCGGCAAAAACCTCGTCGTCTTCGAGAACCAGAAGATTTGCCATCGCATTCCCTTTTCAAACGGACCAGTACCACATAACTGCGCCGAAACGCCGACCGGATTGCTGATGTTTCCCATGCCGCATCGGTTTTAACGGCCAGCCCGGGATTGATCAATTGTGTTGGCTGCGACAATTCGTTTTGATTGCAACTGTTGGTCGGTTTGATCCGACATTGCGCCCGGACAGGTGGTAGCCTGACGGCATCGGACCGGCGATATCAGGCGGGCAGCATCAGGCGGGCAGAGGCAAGGCGGAGCGTTCGAGACATGATCAGACAGGTTTGGCGCGGCGTGGCCTTACTGGCGGTTCTTGCCATAGCCCCGCCCGTGTGGTCGCAGCAGGCCCCGGAGCCGTTCCGGATCGGTGTGCTGCCGATCCCGCCTTTCGCGCAGCTGGATCCTGATGGGCAGGCAAACGGGTTCCTGGTTGAGCTCGCCGAGGAGATCGCGGGCGAACTCGGCACCGGCATCACGCTGGTTCCGCTGTCCACCAGCCGCGAGTTCGTCGAGTCACAGGCCACCGGGCGGACCGATATGATCGCGGGCATTGCACAGCTGCCCGCACTGCGTGACACCAATGTGTTTTCCCGCAGCATTTCGCGTGAAACCCTGCGCCCGATGGTCCGTATCGCACAGGCGCAATCCCTCTCGACCACCTCGCTCAGCGGCAGGCGGGTGGGCATCGTGCCCCCGGCTGTCGGATCGGAGCAGCAGGCCTTTCTCGCGCGCAACACGGCCGTGGAGTTCGAATCACCCGAGGCCGCAATCATGGCGCTGCTGTCAGAGCGGGTTGACGCCGTGCTGATCCCGGAGCCCGTCGCTTTCAACATCGCGAAACTGGCGTCCGTTGATGGCCGGGTCAGCTTCCTGAACCCGCCCTTGCGGCAGTTCGAGAGGTTCATCGCCCTGCATCAAAGCCGTGCCGACCTGCTGCCTGACATCGAAGCCGCGCTAGATCGGATCGAAGGCGACCGTCGACTAGATAATCTGCTGCGCAAGTATTTTCTGGACATTCCACTGCCCGCCCCCGAGGTGCTTCGCGTCGGCGTGCGCCACGCGCCGCCCTATCAGGTGATCGAACCGGATGGCAGCTTTTCAGGTTTTGGCGTCGAGACCCTACGCGATCTGGCAGGGCGCACCGGGCTGAAACTGGCATTCCACAGCATCAGCGACGACGACTGGCGGCGTGGGCCGCAGTCGGACACCTACGATATCCTGCCCGCCGCCAGCATCACGACCGAACGTTCTGCAAGGATGGATTTTGCCCATCCCATTCTGGCCACGGATCAATCCGTCTTTACCCGTCCGGCGGATGCCGCAGAGCTGAGGCGGCCCGAGGATTTGCAAGGGCGCCGCATCGGCCTGCGCTCAGACAACGCAGCCGCGATCGCGCTGGCAACCGCCAATGGCTGGACCATCGTTGCGATGGCAGAGGCCAGGGACCTGCTGGCGGCGTTGCAGGATCGGCGGATCGACGCGGTGATCTATCAATCTGACACCCTGCCCCTGGCGGCGGCGCGATGGGGCGATCCTGAGAGCATAACCGAGGCGCTCCCCGCGCTGCTGACCACGGAACGCGCTGCCGCGCTGCGCTTTGGTCTGGGCGAGATCCGCGACAAGCTGGATCTGGCCCTGCCGCAATATCTGGTGTCCGCCGATTACGCCGAGCTGCGCCGTCAGTATTTTGAACCGGCAGTGTTCTGGACCTCGGACCGGCTTGCGCTGCTGGGCTATGGCCTTGTGGGCGGTGTTCTGGGCCTGCTGGGTATTCTTGGCACTGGCCAATTGCGCGCCCGACGCCGCACCGCCGCTGAAAAGGCCAGACAAGCCGCTGAGGTGGCCGAGATCCGCGACGAGCTGGAAACCGTGCTGAATGCCGCCACCAGCGGTATTGTCGCACTGGATCGCGACGGCCAGATCATTCGCATCAACCGCCGCGCCCGTCGCATGTTGGGGGGTGTCTCGCAACCGGTGCCCTTCGCCTGGCCGCAGGACATCGATTTTCTCGACAGTGAAAGCAACACCCCGCTTGAAGACAGCGCCGACCCGATCCGCCGCGCCCGCTCAGGCCATGTGTTGACCGGCGAAACCCATCTGCTGCGCCGCCACGCCGACAGCGAGGACTATCGCTATGTCCGCGTCACAAGCGCCGTTCTGGACAATGAGGAACACGGTATCTCGCTGGTTCTGGTGATCGACGATATTTCCCGCGAAGAACGCAACCGACTGGCAAGCGAACGCAAGAATCGGCTGGATGCCCTCGGCCAGCTCACCGGCGGGATCGCCCATGATTTCAACAATCTGCTGGCCTCCATGCTCTACGCCGTGGAACTGGCGCGCAACTCCGAGACGCCGGACAGCAGGGCGCGGTTTCTCAACGTTGCAGCTGGCGCAATCGACAAGGGCCGCGCGCTGACAGCTCGGCTGCTGGCTTTTGCCAAACGCCAGCCGGGGCTTGCCGTGGCCAAACCTGTCGATGAGGTTTTTGCAGATTTCGAGGAGCTGATCGGCTCCATGATCGAGGAACGGATCCAGCTCGCCTGCGATCCGGTTGACCCCGGATTGCGGGTCTATTGTGATCCGGCCCAGCTGGAAACGGCACTGATGAATCTGGTGCTGAACAGCCGGGATGCGATACTGCACAGCGGTCGCGGTGACAGGATCACACTGACGGCCCGCGCGGTGCTCTCGACCGACGACGACCTAGACGCGGACCAGAGCGATCATGACAACAGCGCCGCACCCGGCTCAGAACCCGGCATCTATCGCTACGTGGAACTGTCGGTCACCGACAATGGCCCCGGCATGGACGAGGCAACGGTGGCCCGCTGCACCGACCCGTTCTTCACCACCAAAGGCAGCGTTGCGGGCACCGGGCTGGGCCTGTCGATGGTCTACGGCTTTGCCCGCAATGCCAATGGTGATCTCAGGATCTATTCCGAACCCGGCATCGGCACCACCGTGCAAATGATCCTGCCGCGCGGGACCGAACAGGGCGAGCGTGAAGCGCCCGTCAGCGACGGTGCGGCGATCCGCGGCAATGGCGAGACCATTCTTCTGGCGGAGGACGAACCCGAGCTGCTGTCGATGATGAGCGGCGTGCTGGAGGAGCTTGGCTATCAGGTGCTTGCGACGTCATCGGCGCAGCAGGCGCTGGATCTGGCAGGGCGTGAGGCGTCTATTGATCTGCTGCTGACCGATGTGGTGATGCCGGGCTCCATCAGTGGTTTTGAACTGGCCCGCCGCATCCGCGCCCTGAGACCGGGCGTCCCGGTTGTCTACACGTCGGGCTACATCGGTTTCACCGCCGCCGAGATGGGCCCGGTTGAGGCCCCGCTCCTGCAGAAACCTTCGCACCCGCACGATCTGGCAGCCACCGTGGCAGCCGCACTTGGGCGGGGCGCCACCGCCTGAGTGCCCGCCCCAGCTAAGCACCACCCGGCGCTCGATCCCGACACGCATAGGTCTGTCATAAGCTGAGGCAGGCAACCACCGCTGCCTGCCTCATTGGATCGCAGTTGATCTACATTTGCCGCGCCTGATCTGGCCGCTCATGCCCGTGGCGTTGAGCTGGCGCTAGGCCCGGGCGGCGACAGCGCCCGGTTCCGGCCGCGCGGCGGCTTCTGAGGGGGCCATCGACGGGCGCACCCATCTGAGCCGCAGCGCGTTGGTCAGGACAAAAACGCTCGACAAGGCCATCGCCCCGGCGGCCAGCACCGGCGACAGAAGCGGTCCACCGAACGGGTAGAGCACCCCCGCTGCAACCGGGATCAGCAGGGTGTTATAGCCAAACGCCCAGAACAGGTTCTGACGAATATTCTTCATGGTCCGCTGCGACAGGTTGAACGCATTCACGACCCCGGTCAGATCGCCCGACATCAGGACAACATCGGCAGCTTCGATGGCGACATCCGTGCCTGTGCCAATGGCGATGCCAACATCGGCGGCAGCCAGGGCGGGCGCGTCGTTTATCCCATCGCCGACAAAGGCCAGTTTGCCGCTCCCCATGCGCAGATCGTCCAGCGCGGCAACCTTGCCTTCGGGCAGAACCTCGGCCACCACATGATCAATCCCGAGATCCGCAGCGATCGCTTTTGCGGTGACCTCATTGTCGCCGGTGATCATCGCCACCTTCAGCCCAAGCCGGTGAAGCTCCGCGATGGCCTGCGGGGTGGTGGGCTTTACTGGGTCGGCCACTGCGATCACGGCGGCAATCTTGCCGTCGATGGCGGCAAAGAGCGGTGTTTTCCCCTTGCCCGCCAGCGCCCTGCCCTGCTCGGCGAGGGCGCCAAGTTCCACGCCGTCCCGGACCATCAGCCTGTCGGCACCAACAAGCACCTGATGCCCGTCAACCTCCGCCCTCACCCCATAGCCGGTGATGGACTGAAAGGATGTCGTTGCAGGTATCTGAAGCCCGCGCGACTGGGCGGCTTGCACGATGGCCTCGGCGATCGGGTGTTCGGAGTGCTGCTCCACTGCGGAAACCAGCGCCAGCACATCGGTTTCCTGCCGGCCCTCCGCCAGTCTCAGATCCGTAAGCGCCGGTTTCCCCGCTGTCAGCGTGCCGGTCTTGTCCAGCGCCACAACGGTGGTTTCCTGCAGCATTTGCAGCGCATCGCCCTTGCGGAACAGGACACCCAGTTCTGCGGCGCGCCCGGTGCCAACCATGATCGAGGTTGGCGTGGCCAGCCCCATCGCGCAGGGGCAGGCGATGATCAGCACCGCAACACCCGCAACCAGAGCCAGGCTCAACGCCGGATCCGGCCCGAACAGGAACCAGATCGCAACCGTCAGCGCCGCAACCGCGATGACAGCAGGGACGAACCAATGTGTGATCCGGTCCACAAGTCCCTGAATAGGCAATTTCGCACCCTGCGCCTGTTCCACCATGCGGATGATCTGGGCCAGCATGGTGTCGCTGCCGACCTTCTCGGCCCGGAACGTCAGCGCACCTGTGCCATTGACGGTCGCACCGACGACCTGCGCGCCCTCGGTCTTTTCAACCGGGACCGGTTCGCCGGTGATCATGCTTTCGTCGACATAGGAGGCCCCGCTGAGCACAACCCCGTCCACGGCGATCTTTTCCCCGGGGCGCACATGCACGGTATCGCCCGCCACGATGTCGTCGATTGGCCGTTCCACGACCCTGCCGTCACGTTCAACCCGCGCGGTTTTTGCCTGCAATCCCACAAGTTTGCGGATCGCTTCACCGGTCCGACCCTTGGCTCGTGCCTCCAGCAGACGACCCAGCAGGATGAGGACGACGATAACCGCCGCCGCCTCGTAATAAACATTGGCGGTGCCCGTCGGCAGGAGATCGGGCGCAAATGTGGACACCAAAGAAAACCCGAAAGCGGCAGAGGTTCCCAGCGCAACAAGCGAGTTCATATCCGGTGCCCCCTTGAACAGCGCCGGGAAGCCTTTGGTATAGAACTGCAAGCCCGGTCCGAACAGCACAATCAGGGTCAATGCAAACTGGAGGTAATAGCTGGTCTGCAACCCGATGGTAGAGGAGATCAGGTGGTGCATCCCCGGAATGACATGGCTACCCATTTCTATGATGAACACCGGCAGGGCAAGCGCCGCGGCCAACAGGGTGCGTCGTGCCAGACTGCGGATTTCCTCCGCTTTCCGGTCCTGCTGGTCAGACATCTCCGCCGATTTCACCTGCGCCGGGTAGCCCGCTTCGGTTGCGAGGGCTGCAATTTCTGCCGGGGTGATCGCCGCCGCCGCATAGCGGATCGTGGCCGTCTCTGCCGCCAGATTGACGGATGCGGTCAGCACACCATCACCGCTCTGCAATGCCCGCTCCACACGACCGACGCAGGACGCGCAGGACATATCCGCAATCTCCAGCGTGACTTCCTCGGTCACGGCGGGATAGCCTGCCCCCTCCAGAACATCGGCCAGATCCGCAGCCGTGACATTTGCATCATGGCTGACGCGGGCGCTTTCGCTGGCCAGATTGACGGTCGCCTCCGACACACCGGGGACGGCCGCCAGCGCACGCTCCACGCGGCCCACGCAGGAGGCGCAGTTCATGCCCGTAATTTGAAATCGGGTAGTAAGATTTTCCGTCATGACAACACCAATAAACTCTATGTTGCTGCTGATGTAGGGCCTCCAGCGACTGGAAGGTCAATACCAGAGTTGCAGTTTTTCGCCCTCACCGGCAATACGCCCAAAGCGGCACTGACCCGCCGGTGCAGACACCTCCCCCCCTTAACCGCACCAGCCAAGGGTCTGGCCGGAGCGGTCTGTTCTGCTTCGGACGTGTTTCGTCATCTGACACGCAGCCAGGTCTTCATACCGGCGGCCTGATGCGAAAGCATGTGACAATGCAGCAGCCAGTCGCCCGGATTATCCGCGATAAAGGCGATTTCGCGGGTTTCCTGACGTGCCATCAGCAGGGTGTCCTTCAGCGGGCCGAAACCTCCGTCTGGCAGCACCTCCTGGAAATGTGTGCCATGCAGATGGATCGCATGGGGAAAGGCGGTGTTGTTCTCGATGGGGATCCGGATGATTTCGCCTCTCTCGGCTGTCACCATCGGTTCGGCCGGCAACCCTGCCTCGCCATTGAATGTCCAGATCTGCCCGGCCGCGACCAGCTCGCGCGATGTCAGCAGTTCCCCCTTGTAACGGCCCTGGCGCAGACCGCCCATCGCGCCTCCCTCCATGACCAAGGGAACACTGCGCGCCTCTGTCAGACTGTCCAGCCGTGTGACCGGATTGTCCGGCAATGCCGCGACCGCGCCGCGCGCGGCGTCGGCATGACGGCCGCTTACGTCGATCTCCTGCAACAGATAACCGGTCTCGCCTTCATGGAGAACGATCTGGACGTTCTCACCCGGTGCCGCCGAAACATCCGCGATGATATCCAGCCGTTCCGCCGGCCCCAGAACCATGATGCCGGGATCCTCGGGGGTTTGCAGCGGCATCCCGTCGCGGGCCACAATTCTGCCGGTCACGCCACGCAGCGATACCGCCATGATCCTGTCCGTCGCCACATTGACGAGCCGCAGCCTGAGGCGCTGATTTTGCTGAACCTCAGAGACCTGCGGCGTCAAGGCGGCATGGATGAAATTGCCCAGCCGCCCCGCGTGGGTCCAATCGTGCATCGCGCCGAAATCATCGGTGATCTGCGCCGTCTCGCTCAGACGCCAGTCATCAAGGACAACCACGATATCCTGGTCAATATCCGGGGCGTCGGCCTCATCGACAACCAACACGCCGTAGAGCCCCCGCGCCACCTGTTCGGTCGACTGATTGTGCGAATGATACCAATAGGTCCCCGCATCCCTCATCGGAAATTCATAGAGAAACCCATCGCCGGGCAGGACGGCATCCTGTGTCATCCCGGGCACGCCATCCATGGCATTGGGAACCCGCAGCCCATGCCAATGTACGGCTGTTGGCTGCGGCAGGCTGTTGGTCAGGCGGACCTGCAGCAGCTCGTCCTGGCGGGCACGGATGAGGGGGCCGGGCACGGTGCCATCAAACCCCCAGACTTCTGTCTCCGGGTGGTCGCCAAATTCCGGCGGCACCAGCTGCACGCGGCTTGGTCTCGCTTCAAGAAGGCGCGGCGCGGCAGCCGCAGCGCTGGTCCGGGGCCAAAGCGCCATGACACTGGCGCCCCCCAGGAATTGTCGGCGGTTAAGGATCATACCGTCTCTCCTTCTATCTCTGGAACTGCTGTTCGGCGCGCTCATCACGCACCGGGCTGGTCATCAAGCAGGTAGGTCGCCATGGCCCTGCGGTCCGTGTCGGTCAGGAATGCGGTTCCATATAGGACAACTTCGCCCATCGTCCCGCCAAAGACGTCGCCATCCGGCATCACCCCCGTACCAAGGGCATAGGCCAGGCTGTCGACGCTCCAACCGCGTGCCAGAAGAGATGGGGGATCAATGGCAGGTGCCTTTCCTCCCCCCGGCAAGGCATCATTGCCCTTGAAACGTGCGGTGCCCGTCTTCCGCGCGCCGAGTAGATTGCGGCCCGTATGACAGGCGCCACAATGCGCGGCCCCCTCGACCAGCAGCCGACCACGTGACCAGAGATCATCCTTTCCGGCGACCGGATCTGTCCGCGGCGGTTCAAGAAACGCCAGACGCCAGAGCTTCAGCCCCCATCGCTGGTCGAAGGGAAACGCCATTTCCGGCGGCCTCGATGGCTGCGCCACCGGGGGAACGGTCTGAAATGCCGCCCAGAGATCGGCAATATCCTGATCGGTGAAATTACCGTAGAACGGGTAGGGAAACGCCGGATAATAGGGCAGCCCCTCCGGAGACACGCCTTGGCGAACAGCCTTTGCAAAGACGTCGACCGTCCAGCTGCCCAGCCCATGATCGCGATCCGACGTGAGGTTGGGCGCGTAGAGATCCCCGAACGGCGTTTCGATCTTCGCCCCACCCGCAAGCGCTGCGCCACCGTTGGAAAAATCTGTATGGCACGCGATACATCCCGACGCCCTTGCCAGATAGGCTCCGCGGGCGACGTCGCCGTCCAGATCAAGCGCACTCGGCCTCGTGCCGATCGGCCAGGCCGCCACCGCGGCAAGCCCGGCCGTCACCGTCACCGAGGCAGCAAGGAGATAACGGAACATATGTCTCCCCCTCTCACTCTTTACGAAAACGGGTGTGACAGGCCGAACAGGTTTGGCTCAGCATGGTGAAGACAGCATCGGCAGGCATCTGCTGCAGGGCCTCGGCGCTTCGTGGTCCCCCCATCATCTGACCGCCCATCATGCCTCCTGCTCCCATCGCAGTGGCCCCCATCATCGCCCCGCTCGACATCATTCCCGTCCCCTCGGCACCGGCCATCATCAAGCCGTTCTCGGCTGCCAGGGCCAGACCTTCGGAATAGGTCTCCAATTGCAGCGCAAGATCGGCAAACCCCTCCCAATCGGCCCAAATCTCGGGTTTGGCGTCTGAGGGATGCCCGTCGGATCCCTTGGGAAACAGCCCCGTCAGGACCTCCCCTGCGTGGGTCTGAATTGTCTGCGCCTCTTCGCGAACCACCGCAGCATCATAGGGCGTCTGCCCCTGCATCATCGGCGCCAGCAGCTTCATGCTGGCTTTCATGGCATCCATGCCATCCATTCGTTCTTTTACAACGCCTGTGGCGCCGCTATGCGCATAGGCAGCCACGGAAATGAGCGACGCCAATGCAGCGCCGGTAAGCAGTTTGGAACATGTCATCTTGTTTTCCCGATTGAGGTCCAGAATGCGCGTCACATGCGCAGGATCAGTCTTCAGGACCGGCCACGCGGCGGCGGTGGTTCAAACCCGGTGATGGCCAGCGGTCGCAGCAGCATCAACGGCAGATCAGGACGAAAGTTCCGCGGATCGGGCTGCATCGACGGCCAGCTGCCCAACAGAACCGCAACCCCACCACAAAGCGAGCTGCCATGACAATGATCCGCAGGGCGGCTACCCGCCACATCTTGATCCATGTCCTGAACCGAGACCGCGATCTGCGCCTCCCCGCTGGCACCATGGGCCTCTGCCCGATTTGCCGACAGGACGAGCACCGCTATCAGCAGGCAGGCTGCCAGCAGCACGGAGCCGATTGCCGATCTGGCCCCGGTTGCAACTCCGGCTCCGGTTTCTACTCTGGAAAAGAGGCACAAGGCTCCGTTCATCCCATTGTCGCGGCCAGGTTCAGCGGCTGAAACAAAGATGC
>NZ_JAYMXF010000019.1:0-292202 GCF_048055755.1 Phaeobacter sp. JH204B | reverse complement strand
GCCAATGACAGCCTGACAGGCGACGGCGCCAATAACCTGCTGGACGGCGGCGCGGGCGCGGACACGATTTCGGGCGGTACTGGCGCTGATAGCCTGTCAGGCGGGGACGATGCCGACACGTTTGTGGTCGAGGACGGCTTTGGCGCGGACACGATCATCGGCGGCGAAGGGGTCACCACCGGCACGGATTACGACACCATCGACCTCTCCGCCGTGACCAACCCGGTCACCGTGACCTTCACCGGCTCCGGCGCGGGCACGATCAGCGATGGGACAAGCACGCTCAGCTTCTCGCAGATCGAGCGGCTGATCCTGGGCGCCTCAGCCGATGTGGTGGATATTACCAGCGACACAGGCGGAATGGAGATTATCGCCGGGGCCGGCAATGACACCGTGACCGGCGGCTCCGGCAACGACACGATTGCGGGCGGCGACGGGGATGATCTGATCGACGGCGGTGATGGTGACGACTTCCTCACAACCGGCCTTGGCAACGATACCCTGATCGGTGGCTCCGGCAATGACACGTTGATGAACTCCGACGGCGATGACAGCCTGGTCGGTGGTGCGGGCAATGACAGCATCGTTGCCACCGGCGGCAATGACACGCTCGAAGGCAACGACGGCGACGATACGCTTGAAGGCGGTGCTGACAATGACAGGCTGGTCGGTGGCACTGGCGCCGACAGTATGTCGGGTGGCGACGATGCTGACACGTTTGTCATCGAGGACAACTTTGGCGCGGACACGATCATCGGCGGCGAAGGGGTCACCACCGGCACGGATTACGACACGCTTGATCTGTCGGCCGTCACCGTTCCGGTCACGGTAACCTTTACCGGTACCGGCGCGGGCACGATCAGCGACGGCACCAGCACGCTCACCTTCTCCGAAATCGAGCGCGTAATCCTGGGCGACTCAGCCGATGTGGTGGACGCCACCAACGACGCAGGCGGGATCGAGATTATCGCAGGCGGCGGCAACGACACCGTGACCGGCGGATCCGGGAACGATACAATCGACGGTGGCGATGGCGAGGATACCATCGACGGTGGCGCGGGCAATGACAGCCTTCATGGTGGACTCGGTGCCGACACTATCTCGGGTGGTGCCGGGGCGGACACGATTGACGGCGGCAACCAAAGCGATCTGATTCTGGGCGGTGACGGCAACGACGTGATCATCGACTCAGGCCTGAACCTATCGGATGACACAATAGACGGTGGCTTGGGCGATGACACCATCGACGGCGGTCTGGGCAAAGACAGCCTCACCGGCGGCGATGGAAACGATAGTATCGCCGGTGGTGATGGTCAGGATACCCTTCAAGGCGGAAATGGCGCGGATTCCCTCGACGGCGGCAACAATAATGACGTGATCGACGGCGGCGCGGGTGCCGATACAATCACCGGCGGCACCGGTGCCGACACGATTGAGGGTGGCACCGGGGACGACGTTATTGACCTTGGTGCCGATAGCGACAGGGATACCCTGGGAGTGTCCGATCTTGCCGGGTCGGATATCGTGACGAATTTCGACATGACCGACAGCGGCGATGGCACCACGGTAGACCAATTCGATGTCTCGAATCTGGTCGATGCAGATGGCAATCCGGTCAATGCCTGGGATGTTGTCGTCAGCGACACCAATGGCGACGGGACAGGTGATGCGGTGCTGACCTTTGTCAACGGCGAGTCGGTGACGCTGGTTGGCGTTCAGCGTTCGCAGGTGGACAACGCCCAGAAACTCAATTCGATGGGCATCCCGTGTTTCACGCCCGGTACGATGATCGCAACCCCAAGCGGTGAAACCAAGATAGAAACGCTGAAGCCCGGCGATCTGGTCACAACTCTTGAATACGGCCCGATGCCGATACGCTGGCTGGCCCTGTCGGAAGTCGCAGTTAAAACTGCGTCTCTACCGCAGAACCTCACGCCGGTCCGGATCAGGCCGGGCGTGCTGGGCAATGCACGTGCGCTGGTGGTGTCGCCGCAGCACTGCGTCCTGCTGACAGATCAGCTCACGAATGCGTCCTACTATGTGCGGGCTAAGCATCTGGCTGAAGAAACTGCATTGGCTTCTTTTGCGCGGGGTCGTCAGAGCGTCACGTATATCCATCTTATGCTCGACAAACATGCGACGCTGATCTCCAATGATATTCCGAGCGAAAGCTTCTATCCTGGGCCGATGGCTATGAAGATGATGTCGGCCGTAACTCGCCTGGAACTATA
Source organism: Phaeobacter sp. JH204B (assembly GCF_048055755.1). NCBI lineage: Bacteria > Pseudomonadati > Pseudomonadota > Alphaproteobacteria > Rhodobacterales > Roseobacteraceae > Phaeobacter > Phaeobacter sp. JH204B. The sequence goes on along the minus strand of NZ_JAYMXF010000019.1, from coordinate 289,971 downwards.
CGCCCTACTCCCTGAATTGGATCAGATGCCTGTCGAACAAGCCTTCGGGGCGCGGGCCGCAACCGTTCTGTCACGCAATGAACTGCAAAAACTCAACGGGCGCCTTGGACTTCTTCAAGGCAGGCGGCTGGCGGGCACCCCACCCTATTGGACTCACAGCCACAGGGGGCGCGAAACTGGCAGCCCACTAAGGTTTCACCCGATAACCAACCGCAGTTTTTGTGTCGAAAACGTCGACAGGTGACAGCCGGTTAACGGCTCTCTGCCAGTTGGCCCTCACCCGGAAGAGACACGGTGAAATCGCAGTCCTATTCAGTCCTGCGCGTCCGCCAGCTGGTTGCGCACGATTACGTCGATCCTTGTGTCGTTGAAGCGAAAGATACCTGTTTGCTTCAGAGCATCCCGGACCGAGGTGCTTTCAGATAGCCGTTTCCAGACGGTCGGCGACGAGTATGGGGCCATACGCGGTTTGGTGGCGACGCCCATTGTCATCCCGTTCAGATATCTGACCTGTTGGCGATGCGCGGGAAACAGAATGGACTCCGACAAGAATCCATCCTCGCTGTTTGCGCTTTCCAACAGGTAGATGCGATTGCCCTTATAGGCTGCAAGCCCGGTATATTTCGTCCGTTGAACGATGCTTTGATCATCGCTCAAGGCACGTTCGAAGGTGTGCGAAACGATATAGCCGTCCTGTTCACGCAGCCAGATCAGCGTGCGCATGATCTTGCCTTCCCAGGTCGGCGTTGTGAAATGGCCGTGATAGAACCCCAGGTACCGACGCAGCGGACCGGCCTGGTTCTCGAAAATTCTGGACAGCACGCGCGCCGGGCTTTTGCGGGAGGGCGCCGTCAATCTGTTCATCCTGCCCAAGAAGGCCGGGTGATCCAGGTCGAGGTCCTGTTCGCTGATATTGAAATGCCGGGCGATGCGCCGAAGGTTGTGCGCCGAGGGCATTCCACCGCCATTGAGGTATCGATTGAATTGCTGACGGTTCAAGCCGATATCGCGGCAGACCTGCGCAATGCTGCCGTAGTCAGCGCAGAGGGATCGCAGGTTCCGCGAAAAGTTTTCCGACATGCGACAAGTCCTTCGCACATAGACGCATTGATGCTTACAAAAGCTTAAACCTGCGTACAGTCGCTTACTAGGTGGTTTTTGATTTTCGTTCCAATTTTCGCTTGTGAGTCGCAAACGGTGATCGGCGTGCAAAACGAAATCAAGACACTAGAGAATGAGTGGATCCCTCTTCCGGACGGGCGAAAACTGGCGGCACGGGTCTGGCTTCCCGCTCTGCCGGGGGCTGCGCCGGCGATCCTGGAGTATCTCCCCTATCGCAAGCGGGACGGAACCGCAGCGCGTGATGAAACCACACATCGGGTGTTTGCCGCCCATGGCTATGCCTGTGTGCGGGTCGACATTGCCGGGACCGGCGACAGCCAGGGCCGTTTTGACGATGAATATTCCGAACAGGAGCTCTGCGATGGCGAAGAGGTTCTGAAATGGATCGCAGGCCAGGACTGGTGTGATGGCAACGTCGGAATGATCGGGATCAGCTGGGGTGGCTTCAACGGCTTGCAGCTTGCGTATCGCCGACCGCCGGAATTGAAGGCGGTTGTCACCATGGCCTCGACGGCTGACCGCTATGCCGATGACATTCACTACATGGGCGGCTGCCTGCTCAGCGATAACGTCAATTGGGCAGCACAGATGTTTGCCTATCTGTCTCGCCCTGCTGACCCCGACCTGCGGCCCGACTGGCGCGATGACTGGATCGCGCGGATGGAGCTGCTGCCTGATCTTGCCGCCGACTGGCTGGCGCATCCCACACGCGATGAGTTCTGGAAACACGGATCGGTTTGCGAAGACTGGTCACGGATCGAGGTGCCGGTTCTGGCAATCACAGGCTGGGCGGACGCTTATGTCAACACGCCCCTTACCCTGGTTGAGAACCTGAGTTCGCCGACCAAGGCGCTGATCGGCCCCTGGGAGCACCGCTATCCGCATATCTCAAAGATCGAGGCCGCAGACGCCCATTCGGAGATCATCGGATGGTTCGACCGATGGCTGAAAGGCGAGTTGAACGGGGCTGAAACACTGCCTGCCTTGCGAACATTCGTGCAGGAACATGACAACCCGTCCGGCAAGAACCAGCCACGCAGGGGACGGTGGGTGTCAGAGGAAAGCTGGCCATCGAACACGATTCAGGAGCGCATTTATTTTCTCGGCGATGGTGCGCTGTGCCCAGCAGCCAAATCCGGGGAGGTCGATATTGCCAATCCTGCCAGCGTCGGGTCCGCCAGCGGCTATTTCTGCCCGGGGATGCGGATCGACAACGAGCTGCCGGGCGATCAGGTCGAGGACGACAGGCACTCCACCTGCTTTGACATTTCGCTGGACGCGCCGCTTGAGATCGTTGGGCGCCCGCGTCTGAAGCTGGCGTTTCGTGTTGATCAACCGGTTGCCCAGGTGGTGGCCCGGCTCTGTGATGTCGCGCCGGATGGCGTGTCGCAACGCATCACCTATCGGCCCTTCAACCTGACCCATCACAACAGCCACGAAACCCCGGACGCTTTGGGGCCGGGCGAACGCTACGAGGTTGAGTTCGAACTGAATGCCTGTGCCCATCGGCTGCGTGCGGGGCATCGCCTCCGTCTGGCGCTGTCGACATCCTACTGGCCGATCGTCTGGCCCTCGCCCAAACCTGTGACGATCACGCTGGACTGCGCGGGCAGCCAGTTGACACTGCCTCAGCGCCGCGTGGCTGGTGAACCGGAGCCTGCCAACCCCGGACCGCCAGACAAATTTCCGACATTGGCTGCGGATGTCCTGCGTGATCCGTCGAGCACGTCACGGCGTGGAACCGACGATGAAGGACGGACAACGCTCGACGCATTTGACGATTTCGGCATGTCGCGCGATCCCTATCACGGCCTTATCAGCGGCAGCCATGTAGCGACGCATTATTCCATCCATCCCGATGATCCCGCCAGCGCCAAGATGGTGGCCGACTGGCGGTTCGAGTTCCGCCGCGACGACTGGCAGGTTCGGATCGACACGCATTCGCGCATGTCCTGCGACGAGACGCATTTCTACCTGCACCGCAGTTTGCGGGCCACGGAAGGGCCCGATGAAACCGAAGTCCTGTCAAAAGAATGGTCGCGGACCATTCCGCGCGGGCTTCTCTGAACAACCCAACGGGGAGATCACAATGAAGATCGAATGGATGAAGGCACCAACAGGACGCCGAAACTTCCTAAAAGGCGCGACAGCGCTTGGTGCGGCCGCCGCAATGCCTATGGGCTGGGCGGGGACCGCTTTTGCCCAGGATGATGGCGTCCTGCGCGTCCGCGCCTATGGCGACGCTCCGAACATGGATCCCGCGCATAGTGTCGGCGTTGTGGAAGAGGAGATCCACGCCGCAATTTACAACAAGCTGATCCAGTACAAGCCCGGCTCCGAATGGGGCTGGCAACTTGATGCGGCGTCGATGATCGAACAGGTGGACCCGACCCATATCAAATTCGCCCTGCGCGATGACATCGGCTTTACCAACGGCCATGGCGCGATGACAGCCGAGGATGTCAAATTCAGCTTCGAACGGATCGTGGCCGAGGCCACCGAAAGCCCGAACAAGCCGGATATGGGACCGCTCAGCCATGTTGAGGTCACTGGCGAGCGCGAAGGCACCATTGTGCTGAACGAGCCCTTCGCGCCGCTCTGGTCTATTGCCTTGCCCTATATCACCGGCAACATCGTGTCCAAGGCCGCGGTTGAGGCCACTGGCGGGCGGATCGGCTCCGACCCGGTCGCCGAAAGCGGCCCCTATCTGCGCGCGAGCTGGAGCCCCAAGGAGAAGACAGTGTTGCAGCGAAACCCCAACTGGAAAGGGGACGCACCGGCCTGGGATACGATTGAAGTCTACCCGATCGACGATGAAAACACCGCCGAGATCGCATTCGAGGCAGGCGAGCTGGACCTGACCCGCGTCTCGCTAGGATCGGTCGCGCGCTACCGTGGTGGCGTTCCAAACGGCGGGACCCTCGTCGAAAACCCCTCGCTGTTCTATGTCTGGCTGGGGATGAATCTGGATCATCCGAAACTACAGAACCAGAAACTGCGGCAGGCGATCCAGCATGCCATCGACGTGCCGACAATCCTGGAGGCCTCCTATTTTGGCGCGGCGGACCCGTCGACAGGCATCATCGCACCGGGTCTGGCAGGAAACCGTGCTCAGGGTCTTGTGGCGCCGCAGGCCAACATTGAAAAGGCAATGGCACTGCTTGCGGAATCCGGCGAGACAAATGTTTCCCTCACGCTCGATATCCTGAACAAGACGACCTACACGACGATGGCTCAGGTCATTCAGGCGATGCTGGCGCAAATCGGGATCACGCTGGAAATCAACGTTCTGGAATCCGGTGCGTTCTGGGCGAGCGGCGAAAACGAAGATCTGCAACTGGTGCTGAACCGCTTCTCGATGGCGCCTGATCCCTCCTATGCAACGGCCTGGTTCACCACTGAACAGGCAGGCATCTGGAACTGGGAACGTTTCCGCAATGACGAATTCGACAAACTCCACGCCGCCGCATCTGCGGAAACCGACAATGCAGAACGCGCTGCAATGTATCAGCGAGCGCAGGACCTGATGGAAGAAAGCGGCGCCTATCGCTTTATCACCCATGAAGCAACGCCGGTCGTGCATTCCTCGCGTGTTGTTCCGGCCCTGCGCCCGGATGGGCTTTCGCTGCTCAGATACTTCGGCAAGGCGTAACCTCCCTACGTCTCTGCGTGTGGCTGCCCTCGGGCGGCCGCACGTGATTACCCCGCCCAGAAAGGCCCGATCGATGTTCAACTTTGCTCTGAGGCGGTTTGCGCTTGCGGCGCTGATCCTCTTTGTTGCGGTAACACTCATGTTCCTGATGATCCGTGCAGTCCCCGGCGATCCGGTGCAGATCATGCTTGGTCCGCGAGCGACCCCGGAGCTTCAGGCCCGGCTCACCGCCGAACTGGCGCTGGATCAGCCGATTTGGCGGCAACTGGTGATCTTTTACAGCAACATGATGCAGGGCGATCTGGGCACCGACGTGTTTTCGGGCCGCTCGGTCACCCAGATTGTCTTTCAACAGCTTCCCTTCACGCTTGAGCTGATCTTTGCGTCGATCCTCTGGTCTGCCGCCCTCGGCATCGGGCTTGGCGCCTATGCCGCGGCCCATCCCAACACCCTGATCGACCGAAGCGTCGCGGTGCTGTCGGTGAGTTTCGTCGCGGCCCCCGCATTTGTCGTTGCGCTTTTGTCGCTTTTGCTGTTTGCCGTGCAGCTCCAGTGGTTCCCGGCGATTGGTGTCGGTGACGGGTTCTGGGACCGGCTGGATCATCTGGTTTTGCCCGCGTTTGCAATCGGGCTGAGTTGGGTCGGGTATATCGCGCGGCTTGTACGTGCCTCGATGCTGGAAGTGCTTGGTGAACACCACATCCGGACCGCCCGCGCCTTTGGTCTCTCCGAGCGACGGATCGTCATGGTCTACGCCTTGCGGATCGCCGTTCTGCCGGTCGTCACCGTGATCGGCGTCGGGATGGGCTTTCTGCTCAGTGCTGCCGTTTTTGCCGAGATCGTCTTTGCCCGGCCCGGTCTGGGCAAATTGGTGATCGATAGCATCACCACCCGCAACTACCCGATCGTCATGGGCTCGGTGCTCATCTCAACGGGGCTGTTCGTTATCTCGACCGCCGTTGCGGACCTTGTCAACGCCTGGCTGGACCCGCGCGCGAGGACCTCGACATGACGGCCTCGACCATGGGTAAACCGCGCTCCGAACTCGGCATTATTCTCAAAGGCGTCGCCGGGAACCCGCTGGGCCTGATGGGGCTGATCATCGTCGGGGCCATCGTGTTCAGCGCCATCTTCGCGCCATGGATTGTGCCCTACGATCCGATTGCCATGAATATTCAGGACCGTATGCAAGGCCCATCGGCCAGCCATTGGCTGGGCACCGACCAGCTGGGCCGAGATACCTTCAGCCGCGTGATCATGGGCGGACAGGTGGCGCTGAAGGTCGCCTTGCCTGCGGTCTTTGGGGCCATGGTGATCGGTCTGACACTGGGAATGATCGCGGGCTACGGACCAAAATGGCTCGACAATCTGCTGATGCTTCTGTTTGACACCATCCGGTCATTCCCAACCGTGATGTTCGCGCTGGCCGTCGTCGCGCTGGTGGGTCCCAGCCTGCAAACTGTGGTTTTCGTGGTCATGGCGACCTCGATCCCGACCTATGGCCGTGTGGCGCGCACGCAGACGCTCACATTGCGCAACTCGGAGTTCATACTGGCCGAACGCTCCATGGGGGCCAGCATGGCCCGTATTCTGGGTGTCCATTTGCTGCCCAATATCATTGGCGTCCTGGCGGTTCTGGCTGCCATGGACATCCCCACGGTGATCGCGCTTGAGGCCGGTCTGTCGTTCCTCGGTCTCGGGGTAAAACCGCCGACACCCAGCTGGGGTGCATTGTTGAAAGATGGCTATGCCCTGATCCGGCAAACGCCGTGGCTGGTGGTCGGAGGCGGCCTGCCGATCATCATCGCAACGCTGGGCTTCACCTTCCTCGGCGAATCCCTGCGCGACGTGGTTGACCCGAAATTGAGAAAGAACCGATGACCGAAACCTTGTTGGAGATCGACCATCTCAGCGTCGACTATAAAACCGAACGCGGCGACCTGAAAGCCTTGCGCGATATCACCTTTGACGTCCGCAAAGGGGAAATCGTCGGGATCGTCGGCGAAAGCGGCTGCGGAAAGTCGACGCTGATCTCGTCGATCCTGCGGTTGACGGCACCGAACACGCGGTTCCGTGAGGGCGCGGTGCGGTTCAAGGGGCAGGACCTGTTGCAGGCCAACGAGCGTCAGATGCGCGCCCTGCGCGGCGACGATATCTCAATCGTCTTCCAGGACCCGATGCAGACCCACAACCCGGTGCTGACCGTCGGTCAGCAGATGGTCGATATCCAGCACCGGTCCTCCGCATCCAAGGCCGCAAAACGCGCAACCGCCGCGAAAATGCTGGGGGCTGTGGGCATTCCCGATCCCGACGCGCGGCTGAACCAGTTCCCGCATGAATTCTCCGGCGGGATGCGCCAGCGGATCGCCATTGCCATGGCGCTGATGTCCGAGCCTGACCTGCTGATCGCCGATGAACCCACAACGGCACTGGATGCCACGCTTGAAGTACAGATTATCGAACGCTTGCAGGAGCTTCAGCGCGAAATGAACTGCGCGATCCTATTCATCTCGCATCATCTGGGCGTGATTGCGGAACTCTGTGACAGGGTGGTGGTGATGTATGCGGGCGCAGTCGTCGAAAGCGGCGATGTGCGCGAGATCTTTCACAACCCGAAACATCCCTACACCCGCCGCCTGATCGAATGTGATCCGGGCCACATCAAGACCCGCGCCCGTGTCCTGCCGACCATTCCGGGCGAAGTTCCCGATCTGGCGAACCTGCCCGGCGGCTGCATTTTTCGCGACCGGTGCGATCAGGCAATCGCCCGCTGCGCGGCAGACGTGCCGCCACTTGAGCGACTGGGAGACGACGGTCATCTGGCTGCCTGTTGGCTGAACCATGAGGAGATGACGGCGTGAGCCTTCTGTCTGTTGATAACCTTCAAACCAGCTACGGTCAGGTCAATGTACTGGCTGGCGTCAGCTTTGACGTGGCCCCGGGCGAAACCTACGCGCTTGTCGGCGAAAGCGGATCGGGCAAGACAACCGTCATTCGAGCAATTGCCGGGCTGGCCCCGGCGCAGGCCGGTTCGGTCAAATTCGACGGCAGGGAAATCCGCGGCCTGCCCGAACGGCAGCTGCGCCCCCTGCGCAAGGACATCGCCATGATGTTTCAGGATCCGGTCGGAAGCCTGTCTCCGCGGCTGACCATCGGCAGTCTGATCACGGAACCCTACAGGATTCAGGGCATGAAGAGCCGCGATCAGCACGCCGAGGCGAAGCGCCTGCTGGAGATGGTCAACCTGCCTGCGCATTTTGCCGACCGCTATCCCTATCAATTGTCCGGCGGTCAGGCACGGCGTGTCGGGGTGGCCCGCGCACTGGCGCTGGAACCCAGGTTGATCCTGGCCGACGAACCGACAGCGGGATTGGACGTCTCCGTGCAGGGCGAGTTGCTGAACCTGCTCAATGAACTGCGCGAACGGCTGGGGCTGGCCATGGTGATCATCACCCATAACCTCAGCGTCGTGCGCCATGTGGCCGACCGTATGGGGGTCATGTATCTGGGGCGGCTGGTGGAAGAAGGCACCACCGAAGCAATATTCGAAAGCCCGCGCCATCCCTACACCCGCTGCCTTCTCAGCGCGAACCCGGAACCTGACCCTGACGCCCGGCTGGAACGCATCGCGCTGAAGGGCGAACCGCCGAGTTTGCTGAACCGGCCAAAGGGATGCGAGTTCCGCGAGCGCTGCCCCTTTGCCCAGGACATTTGCACCCAAACACCCAGATGGGAGGTGACCGCAGGCCACGGCCTGCGCTGCCTCGCGCCACTCTCGTAGCGAGCCCGCAATGACAGCCACGCTTTATTCCAACGGCATCATCTTGACGATGGACGCCGAAAACTCTCAGCCCGAGGCGGTGCTGACCGAAGGCGGATTGATCCGTGCCGTCGGCGACGAAACCGTCCTGCGCGCCCAGATGCCCGGCGGCACGCGGCTCCATGACCTGCAGGGCCAGACGCTTATCCCGGCCTTTATCGACCCGCATGGGCACTTTCCCGATCCGGGGTTCATTGCGCTTTTCCGTGTCGATCTTGCGTCACCGCCACGTGGCGACTGCATCGATATGGCAACGGCGCTGCACCGCCTGCGTGCCAAGGCAGCCGACACCCCAAAAGGCGAATGGGTCATGGGGGTTCTTTTTGACAACACCGCAATCGCCGAGGGTCGGATGCCGACCCGGGCTGAACTGGACGACGTGTCCACAGATCATCCCATCTGGGTGCTTCATGCCTCGGGCCACAATGGCGTCGCGAACTCCGCCGCCCTTGAAATGCGCGGCATCTCACGCGATACGCCGGACCCACTGGGCGGCCGCTATGGCCGCCGGGATGACGGCGCGCTGACAGGTCTCATCGAAGGCCTGTCCGCCATGGGCGAAATGGGCGATACCGATTTCCTGATCAATCGCGATAGATTCTGGCAGGGTTTCGCGGTCTGCCGCGACGATTACCTCGCCCATGGCGTGACCTATGCGCAGAACGCCTGGACCTCGCGGGTAATGCTGGAGCATTTTGCCTCGCTCGGGTCAGACAATGATCCCGGTATCGACCTGATGCTGCTGCCCATTGGAGAGCTTGAACCGGGGCTTTGGGACACTCTCGACTGGCCCGGCAATCGGCATTTCACCCTTGGCCCGCGCAAGCTATTTACCGATGGGGCATTCCAGCTTCAGACCGCCTATCTCTCTGCGCCCTATCACCGGCCAATTGACCCGAAACATTCCTGCGGGATGCCCTATGTGGCCGCTGAGGAACACCGCCGCGAAGTCAGGAAACTCCATGACCTCGGCCACCAGATCCATTGCCACTGCAACGGTGATGCCGGGGCCGACATGTTCATCGATGCCGTGGCCGCCGCCTTGGCCGACACCCCGCGCGCGGATCACCGCCACACGATCATTCACGGCCAGACCCTGCGCGACGACCAGCTTGGCCGTATGGCTGAGCTTGGCATCACGGTCAGCTTCTTCTCGGCCCATATCCATTTCTGGGGCGATCGCCATTACAGTACGTTTCTCGGCCCCGAGCGCGCCAGCCGCCTGTCCCCCGCCGCGTCGGCCGAGCGATTTGGGGTCCGCTACACCCTGCACAATGACGCCTCCGTAACGCCAACCAGGCCGCTGCATCTGGCCCATTGCGCCGTCAACCGCACCACATCAAGCGGGCGGGTGCTCGGGGAAAGCCAGAAAATCAGCGTCCTCTCGGCCCTGCGGGCACAAACGATAGACGCGGCCTGGCAGGTCTTCCAGGAAGATATTCGTGGATCAATAGAGCCGGGAAAATGCGCCGATCTTGCAGTTCTCTCAGGCAATCCGATTGCGGCCTCAGAGAACCTTCTGGATTTGAAAGTGACGGCGACAATTCGAGCGGGCAAAATGGTGTCGGGAGACTGACCCTCCGACGAGGTCTGTGTGACTGTGGTCGTGACGGGTTCATTTTTGATCGCTTCACAACCTATTCAGAGAGACCATAGCCGAGGACACAGATTGCAGCAGCTTTGCATTTGGCAATTACCCAATCTCGTATGCGTGTGCGCCCGCAACATGCCTCATCTCCATTGCGCTGTTGCATTGGGAGGGGATGCCACGCTCAAGCGTTGCAAAGAACCAATAGGACGCAGACCTGCTAGAATACCCGCCGCGCAAGCGCAGCGTCATGGGCGATTACAAGGGTTCGCGATCCAGCCGCGCGACCAGCAATCATCTTTTTTCAGAAATCCACGCAGGTATTGTCGGATTTGCATTGGCCCGCGCGTTCTTGCAGCATGTGATCAGTGCACTGGAGAAAACCATGATCTATGCAATTACAATCTACGGAGAAGCCGGGCTTTTTGAAACACTCCCCAAAGAACGGCAGGACGAAGTACTGGCCGGACATGGCGCGTTGCAGGAGGCGCTGAAGAAACGAGGGGAGTTCATCTCGATCAAGCTGATGCCGCCAACCTCGGCAGTGATGCTTGACCCTGCACCGGCGGTCGATCAGCCTCCGTTGATTGTGGATGGGCCCTATGCCGAGACCAAAGAGAGTTTCTTGGGATTTTACGCCGCCGACTTTGAAAACCTGGACGATGCTCTAACCCATGCCAAGATGATCTCATCCCCGGTGGTTCGGCTAGAAGTGCGGCCCGTGGCCTGGGCTGGAGGTGCGATTTCATCGGAATAGGCATGTGTCGGACTGGCTAGAAGCAACAATCACCAGACAGCGTCCGCAGGCGCTGGCCGCGCTGACCCGCTACTTCCGCGATATAGACATCGCGGAGGACGCCTTTGCAGAGGCCTGTCTCAAAGCCCTCAAGGTCTGGACGGACATCGGCGCACCCCGTGATCCTTTGGCCTGGCTGCTGGCCACCGCCCGCAACGCGGGGCTCGACACGCTGCGCAAGTCCCAGCGGCACCATGCCATCCTGGCGCGGCACTGTGCAGAGTTTCAACCCATGACAGAGGCACCCCCTGATCCCGATGAACTGCGCGATGACGTCCTGCGCCTGTTATTCATCTGTTGCCACCCGGAGCTGGAACGGCGCGATCAGATTGCCATCGCGCTGCGGATCGTCGCCGGGCTCAGCGTTGCGGAAATTGCACGCGGCTTCCTGATCAAACCGAAGGCCATGGAACAACGGATCACCCGCGCGAAGAAGAAAATCGCCAGTGGCACCGTCGCCTTTGAAACACCCAGCCCGCAGGAGCGGGGCGCGCGGCTGGGTGAGGTCTCGCTGATGGTCTACCTGATGTTCAACGAGGGCTGGTCGGCTTCTGGTGGTGAGACCCAGATCAAGCTCACAGTCTGCGAAGAGGCAATCCGCCTCGCTCGTCTGCTGGCAAACCTGTTCCCTGCCATGGGCGAGCAGGCGGCGCTTCTGTCGCTCCTGCTGTTTCAACATTCGCGGCGTGACGCGCGCATGGATGCTGATGGCCAGCTCGTCCCGTTGGAGGATCAGAACCGCAGCCGATGGGATCTCTCCCAAATCGCCGAGGCGACGGCGCTGCTACAAAAGGCCCAGAGGATCAATCATCGGGGGGGTTACATCATTCAGGCCGCGATTGCTGCGGTCCATGCCCGCGCGCCCTCCGCAGAAGAGACCGATTGGTCACTGATCGCTGCGCATTACGCCGCGCTCTATGCCCTGCAGCCTTCGCCCGTTGTGCGTCTCAACCTCATCGCAGCGGAGGCACGGATTGAAGGCCCTGCCTACGCGTTGGCCGCGTTGGAGCCGCTGGCTGACGATCTGTCGCAATACCGCTGGTTTCATGCCATGAGAGGCCGGCTGTTGCAGGACACCGGCAATCATCCAGCGGCCATCAAGGCGTTTGAAGCAGCGCTTTCACTCAACCCGACAGCACCGGAACGCGCCGCCGTTCAAGGAAAAATCGCGCTCAGCAAAAAAGAACTGCCCGACGTGTAGGGGTTGGGAGTGGTCATGCGTCCTTGGGTCAGACCTGCATTCGGGCAGGCAAACAGGGAGAAGACATATGAGCATTCTTGAGATGACAGCAATTGGAAACGCCGGCTGGATCGGGCACTCCGGGCCGGATCAGGAGAAGGCCAAAACCTTTTATCAGGAGGTGCTAGGCTGGACGATCAACAATATGCCGATGCAGGACGGGTCCAGCTACTCGGCGATTGCGGTGGGCGAAACGGCGATTGGCGGTTTTTCTCCCATGCCCGAGGAGAGCGGAAGTTGGACGATTTTCTTTACCGTTGCCGATGTGGACAGCTGCGTGGCCACCGCAAAGGCCAAAGGCGCAACCGTCCTGCAAGCCCCCATGGATATGCCCGGTGTCGGTCGCATGGCAACGCTCACAGATCCGCAGGGCGCCCGCTTTGCAGTGATCACCTATGCCCAGAACCCGGCCTAAGGACGCGCTCAGATGGAACAAACACCACAGATCGCGCTGGCCGTAACGGCGATTTTCGTCCTTCTCAGCATCCCGATGGCGATCTCGGTCGGGGTGCGCCGGGCCAAAACCGGCATCCTGCTGCTGCATGGTGACGATGATGTGCTGCTGCGTCGGATCCGGGCCCATGGCAACTTTGTCGAATATGTCCCGCTTGCGCTTCTGGCCCTCGCCGGTGCTGAAATCGCCGGAACCGCAGCTTGGCTGGTGGCCCTCTGCGGTGCCGTGCTCATCCTGGCGCGGCTCATCCACTACTTTGGCCTGCTTGCATCGGCGGATAGCAAAGGGCGCGCCGTCGGTGCCGCGCTGACAACCTTGGCGATGTTCATGCTCGCCATCGCCATCCTGTGGCAACTATTTGGGGCTGCCTGATGCCTTATGACGAAGGCCTTAGCCAACACATGCGCGGCGCACTCGCCGCGCATGTGGGGATCACTGAAAAGCGGATGATGGGCGGTGTGTGTTTTTTCCTGAACGGCAATATGCTTTGCGGTGCGCGACGGCACAAAGATGGTGTCGGGCGGTTTATGTTCCGTATCGGCAAGGAGAACGAAGCGGCCGCCCTTGAAGACCCGACCGCCCGCGTCGTCACCCACGGCAAGCGCAAGCTGGGTGGCTTCGTCCTGGTAGATGAGGCCGATTGCCCGGACCCCGCAATGAAGCGCTGGCTGCAGCAATGCCTGGAACATGCAGCAACCCTGCCCGCCAAAAAGTGAGGGACAATCATGAATACATTCGACAGCTACAGCCCCGATGCGCTGCAATTCCTGCGCGATCTGAAGGCGAACAACACCAAAGACTGGTTCACGGCACATAAAACGACATATGAACACTGCATCAAAGATCCCACCAAGGTCTTTGCGGCTCACATGGAGAGCGCACTTGGTGCGCTGACCGGTCAACCGCATAGCAGCAAGATCTTCCGTATCCATCGCGACGTCCGCTTCTCCAAGGTCAAGACGCCCTACAACGCTCATATCCACGTCGCCTTGAGACCAGAAAGAACAACAGCGCAGCCGCCCATGTGGTTCTTCGGTCTCTCGCCTGAGAAGCTGACGCTGGGCTGTGGCGTGTTTCAATACGACAACGAAGCACTCGCCAATTTCCGCAGGGCGATGGCGGGTCCTAAAGGGGCCGAGTTGATCGCATTGACGGACGAACTGCGTGCCTCAGGTATCCGCATCGGTGAGCCGGACCTGAAACGGGTCCCCAAAGGTTTTGATAAGGATCATCCGAACGAGGTTGCACTGCGACGCAAGGGGTTTGCCGCATGGATCGACATCACCGACACAGCCTTTGTCACGGAGCCAGATCTCGTCGAACGTACCACTGCGACGTTTCAAAAGCTCATCCCGGTATTTGACCTGCTTTCCGACATCGGTTCCCCTACCGGCCCCTGCTAAAGAATCCGCAGTATCATCGGCACGGTCGCAATATGACACTTGTGTGGGAATACAGGCGGTTGACGCGCGTCATTTGATAGGCCTGAAGCACCTCTAGATGACAGAGCCCGATAGACGGCGGCAGAGCGGAGGCCGATCTCAGCGTGGCGCGGTGACCATAACGAAGTTACTCGGCTTGCTTATCGCCGCAAAACCATATCGGGCGACCGGCCGCCAAGTCGCTTGGCGAAGGCCTCGGTGAACGACTATTTTCATCCATGGCCATGTGCTTACAGCCGAGGCGCGACCGGTAAGCGGATTGCTTCACGGACACAGAGAGGATTCCGGCGCGATTGCCGACGTTGTCCGCTTGGAGCATGGCGCCTTGAGCGAGATAGTGGCAGCCCGCCGCTCGATCCAAGACACAGGCTGATCCAGACCGTTTCGCGCGGCCCGCACCTGCGATACCGGCGCCCGACGCGAAAGCGAAGGTGGTCAAGAGGACCACATTCACGGCCCTCAGGGCAGAGCGATCCCCAATATGTGCGGCTCATCAGCCGGATGGAAATCCATCGTGAGCGCCCTATTCCACCCCAACATTAAGAGAAACAGAATACGACAATATTGAGGAAGATGGCGGAGACGATGGGATTCGAACCCACGAGACCCTTCCGGGCCTACTCCCTTAGCAGGGGAGCGCCTTCGACCACTCGGCCACGTCTCCGCTGACCCGTCTATCAGCGCAACCAAGCCAAGAACAAGGGCGAAATGCTGTTTTCGGCAAAAAAATTGCAGCCCTTGACCAGGGGGACAAAAACAGCAATCGCCCCGCCGCAGGCGTGCTGCAGCGGGGCGATGTGAGACGCTGTTCGGACGAAGGAAACCATCGTCGCGCACCGCTTCAGGGCAGGATGGCAAGCCGCTTCAGGAACAGAGTTTTCACCGCATCGGCGTCAACTGCCATGTAGACGTCGATCGGCTTGCGGTCGCTGTCTGTGGCGAGGCGGGTTTCGCCTGACGTTTCACCGTCGCAGGACACCTCCATTGCAACCGAGCGCGCCGTGAAAAACTCAGGATGCGTGCAGGCAATGACTGCGGCCGGATCATGAAGCGAGCAGCCGTCAAACTTGCCGACGGTTTCATAGAAATGCAGGTAGAAGACCGACATTTCCTGCAACATCCCACCCAGCTCCGGGGATTGCGCGGCAATGGCGGAGAAATCCTCGGCGGTGCACAGAATGCGATGCGTGACATCCAGACCGACCATCTCGACCTGCGCGCCGGAACCGAAGACGACGTCGGCCGCGTGGGGGTCATGATAGATGTTGGCTTCGGCGTGGGGGGTGATATTGCCGCCCTCTTCCAGCGAGCCACCCATGATCACGATCCGTTTCACATTTTTTGCAAACTCGGCGTCGCGCTGAATCGCATGGGCGATATTGGTCAGCGGACCAATCGGACAGATCACCAGCTCACCCTTGTGCTCGCGCGCCATGCGGATCAGGAAGTCAGCTGCATCCTCCTCCAGAGCCTGCCCTTTCGGCGTCTTGGCCGGAATGTCGCCAAACCCTTCGGCGCCATGCACATGGGCAGAGGGCGTAAAGGGCGGCAGCACCAGCGGGGTCTCGGCGCCATGGGCGACAGGCAGGTCCAGACCCGCAGCTTCCAGCAAACGCAACGCGTTACGGGTGGCCGTTTTGGTGGTCACATTGCCAAAGATTGTCGTCAGCCCGAGTAGCTCGATATCCGGGGCCGCGGCCGCGTAGAAAATCGCCATGGCATCGTCGATACCGGGATCCGTGTCGATGATCAGCTTTGTCATTTTTATCCTTCCGACTAATTAATCGTGCGGGTTTAGCATTTCCGTTAGCGGCAACTCAAGCCTGCCACTTTCAGGAATAGACAACAGCTGTATCAAGAAAATGCCCGCCTTCACTGGAAGACGGGCACCAATATTGTCGCGGAGAGCAGAAAGATCAGGTGTTGAACAGGAAGTGCAGCACATCGCCATCCTTGACGATGTAGCTTTTGCCCTCGGCGCGCATCTTGCCCGCTTCCTTGGCACCCTGTTCGCCGTTATGGGCGATGAAATCGTCATAGGCGATGGTTTCAGCGCGGATGAAACCTTTCTCGAAATCGCCGTGGATGACGCCCGCCGCCTGTGGTGCCGCAGTACCGGACCGGATGGTCCAAGCGCGTGCTTCCTTGGGGCCAACGGTGAAATAGGTCTCCAGATGCAACAGCTGATAGCCTGCACGGATCAGCCGGTCGAGACCAGCCTCGGCAAGCCCCATTTCGGAGAGGAACATCTCTGCTTCCTCCGGCTCCAGCTGGCTGATTTCTTCTTCGATCTGGGCCGAGATGATCACATGGCTGTTGCCCTGAGCCGCAGCCATGTCCGCCACTTTGGCCGAATGCTCGTTGCCCTCGACCGATTCCGACTCGCCGACGTTGCAGACATAAAGCACTGGCTTGGTTGTCAGCAGTTGCAGCATTTTCCAGGCCTTGGCATCCTCTGCATCGACCTCGACCAGGCGCGCGGGTTTGCCATCTTCCAACATCGCCTGTGCCGCCGCCAGAAGGCGGTCCTGCTGCTGAGCTTCCTTGTCGTTGCCCTTCAGCTTACGCACCAGATTGGCGCGGCGTTTTTCAATGCTTTCTAGGTCGGCCAGCATCAGTTCAGTCTCGATCACCTCGGCATCGGCAACCGGGTCAACGCGCCCTTCAACATGGGTCACATCGCCATCTTCAAAGCAGCGCAGCACATGGGCGATGGCATCGGTTTCGCGGATGTTGGCGAGAAACTGGTTGCCCAGACCCTCGCCCTGCGAAGCGCCTTTGACCAGGCCTGCGATATCAACAAATGTCATCCGCGTCGGGATGATCTGTTTAGAGCCCGCAATGGCCGCCAGCTTGTCCAGCCGGGCATCGGGCACGCCGACTTCACCGACATTCGGTTCGATCGTGCAAAACGGAAAGTTCGCCGCCTGCGCCGATGCGGTTTTCGTCAATGCGTTGAACAGGGTCGACTTGCCGACGTTCGGCAGACCCACGATTCCCATTTTAAAGCCCATTTCGGCCTCCTGATGCCACTTGGGAGGTGCTTCTAGGCAGCATTTCGAAGTGACGCAAGCGCGCATCTCCCGCCCCCTCCGCCAAGCGCCCCGGTCGAGGCTGGTGCAAAGAGCCGTGAAGACCCAGTCCCGATGCGGAGGTTCTGAACAAGGAAAATTTCAAAACAAGGTGCAACCAATTGGCGACACTCGCGTTCCTTTGATCGGAATGTGATCCCTTTGCCCCGCCAGAAGGTGGACATTCTTATGATTTAACGGCTCATTTCAGCTAGGCTGACCAAAACGAGACTATTGACAATGACATTACGCACCTTCGTTACCGCGACGCCCCTCGCCTGCGCCCTGACGCTTGCCAGCGCCCTCCCTTCGGCTGCCGCCGACTGGATCTTTGGTGCAGGATATTCAAGCTTTTCCCGTGAAGGCGCAGAGGATAGCGCATTGATCTCGGTGGAATACCAGCATGATGCGTTCTGGCAGCGTGGCAACTTCGACGCAGCCTTTGGTGCCGCACTTGATGTGCAAACCACTGGCGATCTGTTCATCGGCGCAGGTGCGGTCGGCACGTGGCATCTCCAGCGCGGCTGGTTCATTGAAACCAGCGTAATGCCCGGTGCCTACGCCGAGAGTGTCCGGCTCAACGATCTGGGCTCAACATTTGAAATTCGCAGCGCAATCGCCCTTGGCAAGGAATTCGCAAATGGCAAATCGCTGTCGCTGGCGCTGACCCATAAATCAAACGCATCCACAGCCGATATCAACCCCGGGGTAAATTCGCTACTGCTGCGCTGGCACGTCCCCTTCAAAGGCTAGAGGCAGGCGCCCGCCTGGCGGAGGAGCAGCGTGGCAATAAGGCGAGCGGGATTGATTTCCGCCGCAACATTCGGCACACCGAAGCGGACACATTCAAAAGGCCCGATCATGACCCGCATTGATGCCAAATTCGCCGAACTGAAAGCTGCCAGCAAAAAGGCCTTTGTCGCCTATGTCATGGCGGGTGACCCTGACTTCGACACCTCGCTTGAACTGGTAAAGGGGCTGCCCGCGGCGGGCGTCGATGTGATCGAACTGGGCCTACCCTTTACCGATCCGATGGCCGATGGCCCGACCATTCAGCTGGCCGGACAGCGCGCGCTGGAAGCCGGTATGACCCTTGAGCGCACACTTGAGCTGGCGCGTGCGTTCCGCGCCGAAGACGACACCACACCCATTGTGATGATGGGATACTACAACCCTATCTATAGCCGGGGCGTTGATAAGTTCCTCAAAGACGCCAAGGCAGCCGGCATCGACGGGTTGATCGTGGTTGACCTGCCGCCGGAAGAAGACAGCGAATTGTGCCTCCCCGCGCAGGAGGCAGGGCTGAATTTCATTCGACTGGCCACTCCTACCACCGACGACAAGCGCCTGCCCCGCGTCCTGCAAAACACCTCCGGTTTTGTCTATTACGTCTCGATCACCGGGATCACAGGTGCAGCCGAAGCCGAAGCGACCAATGTCGGACCGGAAGTGGCACGGATCAAAGCCAATACCGATCTGCCTGTTATCGTCGGCTTTGGCATCAATACGCCTGAAAAATCAAAGGCCATCGCCTCCGTCGCCGATGGCGCGGTGGTCGGCTCTGCCATTGTCGGCCAGATTGGCGCAGGCAAATCCGTCGCCGAGGTCCTCAGTTTCGTAAAGTCTCTCTCTGACGGGGCACACGCTGCCTGATCGCAATCAGCTGATCGCCGCCAACAATCATCAGGCCGCATCCCATCGGGTGCGGCTTTTTTGCCGTTCACATCCGCGCGCGAGCATCCTGCATTGCATCTCACCCAATGGATTGGTAATAAATTATTACCAAACAAGGGCGAGGATGACACCGTGCCAGTCATTACCAATATCGACGATCTGAAACGCATCTATGAACGGCGTGTCCCGCGCATGTTCTATGACTATGCAGAAAGTGGCAGCTGGACCGAGCAGACCTTTCGCGACAACACCAGCGATTTTGAAAAGATTCGACTGCGCCAACGGGTGGCGGTCGATATGGCTGGCCGCAGCACCGCAAGCCGGATGATCGGGCAGGAAGTGTCGATGCCTGTTGCCCTCGCGCCGGTTGGTCTGACCGGTATGCAACATGCCGACGGCGAGATAAAAGCAGCCCGCGCCGCCGAGGCTTTCGGCGTGCCGTTCACGCTGTCGACAATGTCCATCAACTCGATCGAGGACGTGGCCGAGGCTACGACAAAACCCTTTTGGTTTCAGCTTTATACGATGAAGGATGAGGATTATGTCCGTCGTCTGATCCGGCGTGCAAAAGACGCCAAATGCTCCGCCCTGGTAATCACGCTGGACCTCCAAATTCTTGGCCAGCGGCACAAGGATCTGAAAAACGGCCTTTCCGCACCGCCGAAGCTGACCCCAAAGACCATCGCCAACCTGATGACCAAATGGACCTGGGGCCTGCAGATGCTGGGCGCCAAGCGGCGTAACTTCGGCAATATCGTCGGCCATGTGGACGGGATTTCGGACGCCTCGTCACTGGGTGCCTGGACAGCGGAACAATTCGACCCCTCGCTCGACTGGGGCAAGATTGCCAAGCTGATCGAGCTTTGGGATGGCAAGGTCATCCTTAAGGGAATTCTAGATGT
This sequence comes from Phaeobacter sp. JH204B, assembly GCF_048055755.1. Lineage (NCBI taxonomy): Bacteria > Pseudomonadati > Pseudomonadota > Alphaproteobacteria > Rhodobacterales > Roseobacteraceae > Phaeobacter > Phaeobacter sp. JH204B. Next base: position 270,210 of record NZ_JAYMXF010000019.1, on the reverse strand, counting down.
AGAAGATGCCAGGATGGCAGCAAAAGTTGGTGCCGACGCAATCGTGGTCTCCAATCATGGTGGCCGCCAGCTGGATGGCGCACTGAGCTCCATTCAGATGCTTCCGGCAATCATGGAGGCTGTCGGCGATCAGATCGAGGTTCATTTGGACAGCGGCATCCGCTCCGGCCAGGATATCCTGAAGGCACTTGCCCTTGGCGCGACGGGAACCATGATCGGGCGCGCCTTTGTTTACGGGCTCGGCGCTATGGGACAGGCCGGCGTCACCCGGGCACTGGAGGTGCTGCACAAGGAGCTGGATACAACAATGGCGCTATGCGGTGAGAAATCCGTCGCCAATCTGGGTCGTCACAACCTGCTGATCCCCGAAGATTTCGGCGGACGCTGGCAGTAACATACGGTGCGGCGACAGCCGTATTTCCGGTTTGCGACTTGCAATATCAGCCAATCCGGTCTATGCGCACGGCTTCACGCGGGGTGACAGCCTTGGAGGCACCCCCATTATCAAATTGGAGAATTATCATGGCTGGTCAGATTCCTGATCTTGTTTGCCAAGAACGTACGGGGTCGGGCAAGGGCGCCGCTCGTGCAGCACGTCGTGCTGGCATGGTTCCTGGTGTTGTTTTCGGTGGCGATGCCGAACCGATGTCGATCCAGATCCCCTTCAACGAACTGCTGAAAAAACTGAAAGCCGGCCGCTTCAAGTCCACCCTGTGGAACCTGAAAGTGGAAGGCCAGGAAGACGTGCGCGTGATCTGCCGCGACGTTCAGCGTGACGTTGTCAAGGACCTGCCGACACACTTCGACCTGATGCGTCTGCGTCGCACCTCGAAGGTGAATCTCTTCGTTCCCGTAGAGTTCATCAACGAAGACAAAGCCCCCGGCATCAAGCGTGGCGGCGTTCTGACCGCCGTCCGTCCCGAGGTTGAGCTGGTTGTGACCGCTGGCGACATCCCCGAGAAGCTGGTTGTTGATCTTGACGGTCTGAATGTTGGCGACACCGTCACCATCTCCTCAATCAAACTGCCGGAAGGCGCAAAGCCGACCATCGACCGCGATTTCGTTGTAGCCAACATCTCCGCTCCGTCGGGCCTGAAGTCCGCTGACAACGAAGCGTCTGAAGACGAAGCCGAAGTGACCGCAGAAGAATAAGCTCCGACCGAAAGGTCCGGAACGACGAAGCGAGGCCATCTTTGGCCTCGCTTTTTTTTGTAGATATGGGCGGCAGTCTTGGCAGGTCGCCACCTTTCAAACGGATGTCGAATCGCGTCAGGGGCTGGATTTTTGTTCGCAAACGCGCCATGTAGCCTGATGAGATAGAGCCCCACACCAAACACATCGTAGAATTGTCCATGAAACTTTTTGTTGGCCTCGGAAACCCCGGCGCGAAATATGCAGGCAACCGGCACAATATCGGCTTTATGTCGCTGGATCAGATTGCAAGCGACCACGGGTTTTCGCCCTGGAAATCAAAGTTCCAGGCCCAGATCAGTGAAGGTATGCTTGGCGAAACCAAGGTCCTGCTGCTGAAACCGCAGACCTTTATGAACCTGTCCGGTCAGTCCGTCGGTGAAGCTATGCGGTTCTATAAACTCGCCCCCGCCGATGTGATTGTCCTGCACGATGAGCTGGACCTTGCACCGGGGAAGGCGCGGGTGAAACAGGGCGGCGGTCATGCAGGCCATAATGGGCTGCGCTCGATCCATTCTCATATCGGTGCAGATTACGGTCGCGTGCGGCTCGGTATCGGTCACCCGGGTCACAAGGACGCCGTTGCAGGATATGTGCTACGCGATTTCGCGAAGGCAGATGAGGTCTGGCTCGATGATCTAATGCGCGGTATCTCCGACGGCGCCGCCCATTTGGCGGCGGGAGATGGCGGAAAATTCATGAATGCTGTTGCCCTGCGCGTGGCTCCACCGCGCAGCTCGAGCGCCGGGTCGGCGCCAAAGGGGCAGAAAGCTGCCGTACCTTCGGAAAAAGCGGCAAAATCCGGAGACACGGCCAAGTCGCAGCCCTCCCAGCCTTCACAAGCCGATAGAACTGACACCGGCAATCAACCCCAGCCATCCGCCATGGAGCGGCTGCTGAACAAGTTCAAGTAATCAAAGTTTCCGTTGCGTCCTGTTTGCGCGGGCAGGCTCCGGCTGGCTAGGCTCAGCCGCGCCCGAGGAGGATTTTTATGCGTCGATATTTAAAGCTATTTTCCTATTTTCTCATAACCTTACTGATCTGCGCGGCCGCCCTTGCCTATTGGCAGCGAGAGTCGCTGAGCCGTCTGATGGCCGTGAACAGGCTGTTTGATGCAGATCGTATTGTTTCTAATTTCTCAAATATGGAGGCGGCATTCCTGACGGTCCCCCTTGATCGTGGCGACACTGCGGTCAGCCCCCTGCCGCGCGGCGTCGAAATGACACTGCCAGCCGGCGCCCAAGACTGGATCAATGAGCGGACGGTTACGTCTCTCTTGGTACTGAAGGGCGGTCAGCTTCGTCACGAAAGCTATTATCAGGGGACCAAGCCGGGTGATCTGCGGATTTCCTGGTCGATGGCCAAGAGCTACCTCTCGGCGCTGCTGGGCATTCTGTTGCAGGAGGATAAGATCCGCTCGCTCGATGATCTTGTCATCGAGTATGCGCCCGAGCTGAAGGGCAGTGCCTATGAGCGGGCCAGCATCCGCAATGTGTTGAATATGGCCAGCGGAGTTAAGTTCAACGAGGATTATCTGGACTATAACTCCGACATCAACCGTATGGGGCGCACGCTGGCGCTTGGCGGCACGCTGGATGAGTTCGCCGCTGGCCTGACCGAAACAATCGGAGCCCCGGGCGAGGCCTGGCAGTATGTCTCCATCGACACCCATGTGCTGGGAATGGTCATCCGCGGGGCAACGGGCCGCACCGTCCCGGACCTCCTGTCAGAGAAAATACTGAGGCATCTCGGCCTGGAACAGGCGGGCTATTATCTGACGGATGGCGAGGGCGTTGCCTTTGTGCTGGGAGGGATCAACCAGACCACGCGCGACTATGCACGCTTTGGTCAGATGATTGCCCAGAACGGCCGCTACAACGGCATGCAGGTGGTTCCGCAGGCCTGGATCACCGCCTCCACCCGGCCATCGGCGCCGACAAAGGCCGGTCGTATCGGGTATGGGTTTCAATGGTGGATCCCCAAGAATGCCGTACCGGGCGAATTTCTGGCCAGAGGGGTCTACGGGCAGTATATCTATATCAATCAGGCCCGCGAGGTGGTGATTGTGGTAACCAGCGCTGATCGGCGGTTCCGTGATCCCGGTGTCGCTGATGAAAACGTCAGAATACTGCGGGCCCTTGCCAAATCTCTGTAGGATCCGACCATGGACCAAGACGACAGCATAAACGTATTCGGGAGAGCCCTGGCCTCCTGTTCCACCGCTCCGATGACCGGGTTCTTTCGTGACGGCCATTGCAACACCTGCGCGCAGGATCAGGGCAGCCATACGGTCTGCGCGGTGATGACGGATGAGTTTCTGGCCTATTCCAAATACGTCGGCAATGACCTCTCCACACCGCGCCCCGAATTCGGCTTTGCCGGGCTGAAGGCCGGGGACAGCTGGTGCCTTTGTGCCGCGCGTTTCCTTCAGGCGGCTGACGAAGGTTGCGCACCACAGGTCAACCTTGCGGCGACACATAAGCGTGCTTTGGAGATCGTTCCGCTCAGCGTGCTGAAAAACCATGCTGCATCAGGGGAAACCTCTTAGGCGCAGCGGACCGCCTGCGAGCCTAGAGCCACGAATAAAGGCGCCCGCGATGCGAGGCGCCTTTTTTGATTATTCGTGCATTGTGGCAGGTTCAGTCGCTGTCGCGGCCTTCGGTGTCAGACATGTCAAAGCCGAGGTGACGGGCGACGGTAAAGATATCCTTGTCGCCACGACCACACATATTCATCACGATGATATGGTCCTTTGGCAGATCCGGTGCGATCTTCATCACATGCGCCAGTGCATGGCTTGGCTCAAGCGCCGGGATGATCCCCTCCAGCGCACAGGACAGCTGAAACGCTTCCAGCGCCTCCTTATCGGTGATGGAGACGTAGTTGGCGCGGCCGATATCATTCAGCCAGGCGTGTTCCGGCCCGATCCCCGGGTAGTCCAGTCCGGCAGAGATCGAAAAGCCCTCAAGGATCTGCCCGTCGTCGTCCTGCAACAGGTAGGTTCGGTTGCCGTGAAGCACCCCCGGGCGACCGCCAGTTAGAGATGCGCAATGCTGCATCTTCTCGTCGACACCCTTGCCGCCGGCCTCGACCCCGATGATGTTGACCGATTTGTCATCAAGGAAGGGGTAGAACAGGCCCATGGCGTTCGATCCGCCACCGATGGCCGCAATCACAGTGTCAGGCAGGCGACCCTCCCCCTCCTGCTCAGCGAGCTGCCAGCGGACCTCTTTGCCGATCACCGCCTGGAAGTCGCGCACCATCGCCGGATAGGGGTGTGGGCCAGCCACCGTCCCGATGCAGTAAAAGGTGTCGTGGACGTTGGTCACCCAGTCGCGCAGCGCGTCATTCATGGCATCTTTCAGCGTTCCACGCCCCGAGGTGACCGGGATCACCTCAGCACCCAGAAGCCGCATACGGAAGACATTGGGCGCCTGACGCTGCACATCATGAGCGCCCATATAGACCACGCATTTCAGGCCGAACTTAGCGCAGACCGTTGCTGTAGCAACACCATGCTGCCCGGCGCCCGTCTCGGCGATGATCCGGTTCTTGCCCATGCGGCGGGCGAGCAGGATCTGCCCCAGAACATTGTTGATCTTATGCGCGCCAGTGTGGTTCAGCTCATCACGCTTCAGATAAACCTTGGCACCGCCGAGATGGTCCGTCAACCGCTCGGCGAAATAGAGCGGGCTGGGGCGACCCACATAGTTCTTCCAAAGGTCATCCATCTCCGCCCAGAAGCTTGGATCATCCTTGGCGCGATCATACTCCTCTTCCAGGCTGAGGATCAGCGGCATCAGGGTCTCGCTGACAAACCGTCCCCCGAAAATACCAAACCGTCCCTGTTCGTCGGGACCGTTCATGAAGCTGTTGAATAGATCTTCGGCCATGGTTCTTTCCTTCTTCGCGGCGCTCGATATGAGTATAGCGCAGCCTGCCCCGGGTAAAGAGAGGTGCAGCGGATTATCGGGGCTGATGCGCAATGTCGCGGCGCTGGCGTTGGATCGCCGGAGCCAAGGTGCCGCTCAGCGGCGTGGCGCACCGGCGGCTTCACAGAATGCACGAATGCGGGCCGGATCCTTCACGCCAACCGTGCTCTCTGCACCGGAGGCCACATCGACCTGGCGCGCACCGGTGACCCGGATCGCCTCGGCGACATTCTCAGGCGTCAAGCCGCCTGCCAGCATCCAGGGCCGCCGCCAGTATTTCTTGCGCGCCAGCAGACCCCAGTCAAAGATGACCCCATTGCCGCCGGGAAGAACGGCCCCCTTCGGCGCCTTGGCATCGACGAGAATCTGGTCCGCAACGGATTCGTAGGCTTCGATCCCCTGGATATCCTCAGCATTCGAGACTCCGAGAACCTTCATCACCGGCAGGCCGTAGCGTGCTTTGACCTGCGCAACCCGCTCCGGCGTTTCCTGCCCGTGCAACTGAATCATGTCCAATGGTACAACACTGGTGATTTCATCCAGCAGGGCGTCATCTGGATTGACCACCAACGCGACCTTGCACAAGCCCATCGGCGCCTCAACAGCAAGTACTGCCGCCTCCTGCGGGGTCACAGACCGGGGGGATTTCGGAAAGAAGTTGAAACCAATATAGGCGGCGCCCGCCTCAGCCGCAGCCGCGATGTCGCCCGGCGTTTTCAGCCCACAGATCTTGACCCGAATGTCCATGGGGCGTCAGCTCGCTTCGTCGAGAATAGCGAGGACCTCGTCCTTGCCCTCGTGTTTCTGCTTCTTCAGGCGATTGACCTCGCGCGAGAGCTTCTTCGCCTCGCGAGCCTTCAGATCTGCTTCGCGGCGATGTTTGTGTTCACGCAGCCATTCGATGATGAAGCCGATGATCAATCCAACCGCAATGCCACCCAGAACCACCACAAACAGCGGCAACGTGATCTGAAAATTATATCCCAGAAGTTCGGCAAAAGCCGTGGGCATCAGTTTGAGTTCAACCAGCCCCCGGTTCGCCAAAGAAACAGAGATAAGGGCGATAGCAATCACCCCAAGATAGGCATAGCGAATATAGCGCATCAGGCTTTTCCGTTCAGGCGATCCCTCAAGAGTTTACCTGTCTTGAAGAACGGCACGTGTTTTTCCTCAACATGGACCGTTTCGCCGGTACGGGGATTGCGACCAACCCGCGCATCCCGCTGTTTCACCGAAAAGGCGCCAAAGCCCCGCAGCTCCACACGATCACCGCGCGCCATTGCGTCGGTCACCTCTTCGAACACGGTATTCACGATCCGCTCCACATCACGCTGATACAGGTGCGGGTTTTCGTCTGCAATCTTCTGGATCAATTCCGAGCGGATCATCTCTCGGCCCTCCCAAGCCAAGCTAGGCACAGTTTCTATCCACCGACTATAGGTACAAAACCTCAAACCGGGAACAGTGGATACGGGCCTGCCCCGCAAATAAGTCAGCGTTTGCCTATCATTAGGCTCGTTCAGGCGACTTTCACCCACAAAGCAGAGATGGGGCACGCCGGATTCATCTGCAAGGGTCGGGACAGATTTTGTGATTCGCAGTCAGGCCCGGCGGTGTTTTCCCCCCGCCTGCCGCCACGGGAGAGAGGATTGGCCTGCGACAAAAAGAAACGGCCCCACCCAACAGGGCAGGACCGTTCGTACTCGTCAGCCTAGGCTGGCTGCTGAAATCAGTCGCCTGTTTTCAGCGCTGCGCCGAGGATATCGCCCAGCGATGCGCCGGAATCCGAGGAGCCGTACTGTTCGACAGCTTCTTTTTCTTCCGCGATTTCGCGTGCTTTGATCGACAGGCCCAGACGGCGGGTCTTGCTGTCCACGTTGGTCACGCGCACATCAACCTTGTCACCAACCGAGAAGCGCTCGGGGCGCTGTTCGGCACGGTCACGCGACAGATCGGAGCGGCGGATGAAGGACTTCATGCCTTCGTATTCCACTTCGATGCCGCCTTCTTCGATGGCGGTGACGTTCACGGTCACGATGGAGCCGCGCTTCACGCCGCCCACGGCTTCTGCGAACTTGTCGCCGCCCAGGGCTTTGATCGACAGCGAGATACGCTCTTTCTCGACATCCACTTCGGAAACAACGGCCGAAACCATGTCGCCTTTGCGGTAGTTCTGAATCGCGTCTTCGCCGCGCTCGTCCCAGCTGAGGTCGGAGAGGTGAACCATGCCGTCGATGTCGCCGTCGAGGCCAATGAACAGACCGAATTCGGTGATGTTCTTGACTTCGCCTTCGACCTGGGTGCCCTCGGGGTGAGTCTCAGCAAAGACTTCCCATGGGTTGCGCATGGTCTGCTTGAGGCCCAGAGACACGCGGCGCTTGGCACCGTCGATTTCCAGAACCATGACGTCGACTTCCTGAGAAGTGGAGACGATTTTGCCCGGGTGGACGTTCTTCTTGGTCCAGGACATCTCGGAGACGTGAACCAGACCTTCGACGCCCGGCTCCAGCTCAACAAATGCACCGTAATCGGTGATGTTGGTGACGCGACCCTTGTGCACGGAGGACAGCGGGTATTTGGCGCCAACCAGATCCCACGGATCTTCCTGCAGCTGCTTCATGCCGAGGCTGATGCGGTGGGTGTCTTTGTTGATCTTGATGACCTGAACCTTGACGGTTTCGCCGATCGACAGGATCTCGGAGGGGTGGTTCACACGGCGCCATGCCATGTCGGTGACGTGCAGCAGGCCGTCAACGCCGCCCAGGTCAACAAACGCACCGTATTCGGTGATGTTCTTGACGACACCGTCCACTGCCTGGCCTTCGGACAGGTTGCCGATAACTTCGGCGCGCTGCTCGGCGCGGGACTCTTCGAGGATCGCACGGCGGGACACAACGATGTTGCCACGACGACGGTCCATCTTCAGGATCTGGAACGGCTGCTTCAGACCCATCAGCGGGCCAGCGTCGCGCACGGGGCGCACGTCAACCTGCGAACCGGGCAGGAAGGCAACTGCGCCGCCCAGATCGACGGTGAAGCCGCCTTTGACACGACCGAAGATCGCACCTTCGACGCGCTGGTCGTCTGCGTATGCTTTTTCCAGGCGATCCCATGCTTCTTCGCGGCGGGCCATCTCGCGGGAGATAACTGCTTCGCCACGGGCGTTCTCAGCGGCGCGCAGGAAGACTTCGACTTCGTCGCCAACAGAGATTTCGGGAGCTTCGCCAGGGTTTGCGAATTCTTTGAGCTCAACGCGGCCTTCCATTTTGTAGCCGACGTCGATGATGGCCTGGCCCGCTTCGATTGCGATGACCTTGCCTTTTACGACAGACCCTTCTTCGGGTGTGTCCATTTCGAAGCTTTCGTTCAGGAGGGCTTCGAATTCCTCCATCGATGTGTCTTGAGCCATGTGGTCTCAGGTTTCCTTTACAAATCGGTTTTATCTGGCCGGGCGGTTGTCTCCGCCGGTCTTGAAGATTGGTCCGTATGAGGCGCAGCACATGCCGGTCTGATCAGACAAACACAAAGGGCCGAGGTATGCCCCGACCCTGCTCAGAATGCCGCCCGTGCGTTAACCGCCTCTATAGTGACAGCGCGCTTAGTATGCGGATTCCCCCTTCGGCGCAAGGGAAACCGTCATAAATCTCCGCAAAGGAAGGGCCGGCACACCGACAATAACCGCTGGAACGAGCAAAAACACGCGAGGTTTCACTCTGCCATGGGACGCAACAGCGGCTTATCGCCGTGACATGGCTATCTGATCTGCCCTGCAAACTGCGGATTAGGGATTGCCAACGGCCGCTAGCGGCGTGCCTCAATGGCTGCAATGGCCATCGCCACAGCTTCCACAATGCTCAACGCGCTGGTGTCCAGGATCACCGCATCGCTGGCAGGTTTCAGAGGCGACTCGGAACGGTTTGTGTCGCGTGCATCGCGGGCCTTCACATCTTCCAGCACCTCGGCAAAGCTAGTGGGGTTTCCAGCAGCCATCAGCTCCTGCAAACGTCGCTGCGCGCGCACTTCGGCGCTTGCCGTCACGAAAAGCTTTGCCTGCGCACGCGGGCAGATCACGGTGCCGATGTCCCGCCCGTCCAGCACCGCGCCGCCAGCCCGACGGGCAAAGGCGCGTTGAAAATCGACCAGGGCCGCGCGCACTTCAGGGATCACAGCAACCTTTGAGGCGGCCTGGGCCACCTGTGCCGTACGCAGTTCAGGGCGCTCAAGATCCTCAGGCAGCAGCGCAAGCGCGGCCTCAATCGGCTTATCACCTGCGAGCATCCGCGCGCCAACGGCACGATAGAGCAGCCCGGTGTCCAGGTGACCAAAGCCGAAATGAGCCGCAACCGCCCGCGATATCGTGCCCTTACCTGCAGCAGCGGGGCCATCAACTGCGACCGTGAAGCTCATGACGGTGTCTCTAGCCGTGCCCCCAAACCGGTCATCAGGGACGTGAAAATCGGAAAGGAGGTGGCAATTGGCGTGCCATCGTCAACCGTCACCGGTTTCTGCGCTCCCATGCCCATGACCATGAAGGACATTGCAATGCGGTGATCGAGAAAACTCTCGCAGGTGCCGCCACCGGGCACACCTTCCGGACCGAGACCAGAGACCGCCCACCAGTCGTCACCCTCCTCGACCATCACGCCGTTGGCCCGCAGGCCACGGGCCATCGCGTCGATCCTGTCGCTTTCCTTGACACGCAGCTCCTTCACACCGGTCATCATCGTTTTGCCGGTGGCAAAAGACGCCACCACAGACAGAACCGGATATTCGTCGATCATCGAGGCGGCGCGTTCTGGCGGGACATCAATCCCCTTCATTTCGGGCGAATAGCGTGCGCGCAGGTCGGCCACCGGCTCCCCACCCTCTTCGCGCATGTTTTCAAAGGTGAGATCCGCGCCCATATCCTGAAGCGTGTAGAACAGCCCTGCCCGCGTCGGGTTCAGGCCGATACCGGGGACCAGCACATCAGATCCGGGAGTGATCAACGCAGCACATACCGGGAAGGCCGCGCTGGAAGGATCACGCGGCACCGCAATGACCTGCGGCTTCAATTCGGGCTGTCCTGTCAGCGTGATAACGCGCCCCTCATCGGTATCCTCGACAGTGATTTCGGCGCCGAAGCCTGCCAGCATGCGCTCAGAGTGGTCGCGGGTCGCCTCTTTCTCGATCACCACCGTCTTTCCGGGTGCGTTCAGACCAGCCAGCAAGACTGCGGATTTCACCTGCGCCGAGGGCACTGGAACGGTGTAGCGCACGGGGGTTGGATCCGCGGAACCGACAATCGTCATCGGCAGACGTCCGCCCGAGCGGCCAACAGACTGCGCACCAAACAGGGCCAGCGGATCGGTCACCCGCGCCATAGGCCGCTTGTTGAGGCTGGCATCGCCGGTAAATGTTACTGTGATGGGAGAGGTCGCCATAACCCCCATGATCAGGCGTACGCCCGTACCGGAGTTGCCGCAGTCGATCACCTGATCCGGCTCAGCCAGACCACCGACGCCGACGCCGTGCACCGACCAGTTTCCGCCACCATGGTTGATGACCTCCGCCCCCATCGCCTGCATCGCCTTGGCTGTATCCAGGACATCCTCACCTTCCAGCAAGCCCGAAATCTTGGTCTCGCCAACGGCCAGCGCACCAAGGATCAGCGAGCGATGCGAAATCGACTTGTCGCCTGGAACCTCAGCGATGCCGGTCAGCGGATCGGCGCGGTGCGAGGTCATCGGGATGGGCGTACCGTGTCCGGACATGAGGAACCTTTCGAAATGCTAGCGTTCACAATTGGACCTACCCAATCGCTCGGTTTCGGTCCAGCGTGTTTTCCCGCTGCCGCCATTCCCGGCAGAATATCGTGTTCGTCGAGCGGGCCGAATGAGATCAGAGGCGACGAAAGGTCATATAGTGGGGCGTACGGCCTTCGCGCAGGGCCTTTTGCTCATAGCGGGTCGAGATCCAGTCATCCCAGGCCACGCGCCAGTCATCCGGCCCCTCTGCCAGCCACTCGAATCCGGCCTGCGGCACCTCTTCCATGGTTTGGCGGACATAATCGGGGATATCGGTTGCCACCCGGAAGATCGCGCCCGGTTTTAGGCATTTTGCCAGCGGCTCGAGATGCTCTTGGGTCACGAAACGGCGACGGTGATGGCGGGCCTTAGGCCAGGGGTCGGGGTAGAGCAAAAAGGCACGGGAGATCGACTGTTCCGGCAGAACATCCATCAGGTCGCGTGCATCGCCGTGATGGACCTTTATATTGTCCACCCCCGCGCGGCGGATCTTGCCCAAGAGCATAGCGACACCGTTGATATAGGGTTCTGCGCCGATGATCCCGACATCCGGGTTCGACTTCGCCTGATGCACCAGATGTTCGCCGCCGCCGAAACCAACTTCCAGCCAGACATCGCGCCCTCCGAACATCGCCGCCAGATCAAGATCGGAGCGATCGGGGTTCACGTCCCAGCCAACAGCGCCCGGGCTGAGTGAGGCGAGATCTTCGTCGATGTAGCGCTGCTGGCTGTCTTTCAGCTGCTTGCCTTTGAGCCGCCCGTAAAAGTTCCGCCAGGGCGCACCGCTCTGATGTTTGTCAACCGCATTGGGCCGGCTGTCGCCAGTAGGCGCCTGGGTGGGTTTGCTGTCATCAGACATCGGGAGACTTTCCTATCGCGCGTTCAAAACCTGGCCGCCCCTCTGCCCCATGCTTGCGTCTGGGTCAAGTCAGCCGGCAATAGATGCGGTTCGGGGCAGGCCCTATCAAGGCTTCTCGCGCAGCACCCCGGCCGCCATCAGCCGCAACCGTGTCGGGTACCAGACGTCCTCGGGCTCGGTCTTGAACGTTTCGATCGCAAAGGCCGGATCAACACCGCGCTGCATCATATACTTCAGATGCCGAAAGACCTCCGACTGCGTGTCGCGATAGATCCAGGTGCCGAACTCAAAGGGCGTCGCCCAGTTCTCATCCTTGCGCCACAGGCGATAATAGCTCTGCACCGCTTTGGGCGCCCAATCACGCTGATGAAAGCCGATCTTTGATCCCAGCGTCATCTGGCGACGATCACCGGCCAGAAAGATATCGACGCAGGCGCTGATACATTCGCCGACCACCCAGGTATCAAGCGCGTGGCCCTGAACAATGTCGGCAATCGTTTCACCTGCGTAGACGCTGCCGCCGCCGCTATTGAGCTGCAGCCGTGTTATGGCCGGGTTCGCATCAAGGATTTCACGGAAGGGTTCGATATCATCATCCGTAATCTCACCGGCTGTCTCCTGAGATGTGCCATCCCCGTTGTCAGCAAACTGGGCGTCGGTGTCATAGATCAGCGTATTGCCGTCTATCTTGAACTTCGCGGGCAGCGTCTCGCGGGCCATGGCGGGGCCAAGCCCGGTGAGGCCGACAGACATCAGAGCGACAAGTCCAAGCAAGCCGCATTGCGCAGCCCTGGCAGGGGCGCGTTGAGAAAATAACAGAACATGACGAAGACAGGGCAAACGCAATTCCATGTAGATCCGGGTTCGCAGCTATATTGCCAGCAAAGCGCCCGATCTTCCACGTCTTTTGCCAAGGCCGTTATGAGCGGCTACGGCTGGATGAAAAAAAGGCGGGGACTTCCCCGCCTTTGTCGTTCTTGTCTTATCGCCTAATGGCGTCAGATCGCTTTTGTCAGCGCGTCGACCAGATCGGTGCGCTCCCAGCTGAACCCGCCATCTGTGTCAGGCTCACGGCCAAAATGCCCATAAGCCGCTGTTCGCTCGTAGATCGGTTTGTTCAAGCCGAGGTGATGACGAATGCCACGAGGCGTGAGGTCCATGATCTGATCAATGGCCGCCTCGATCCGGGCCGCATCAACATCGCCGGTGCCGTGGGTATCCGCATAGATCGACAGCGGCTTGGCCACGCCGATCGCATAGGACAACTGGATTGTACATTTATCGGCGAGGCCCGCAGCGACGACGTTCTTGGCCAGATAGCGCGCGGCATAGGCGGCCGAACGGTCGACCTTGGTCGGATCCTTGCCGGAAAACGCGCCGCCGCCATGAGGCGCCGCACCACCGTAGGTATCCACGATAATCTTGCGACCGGTCAGCCCCGCATCCCCATCCGGTCCGCCGATGACGAATTTTCCCGTCGGGTTGACGTGCCATACCGTCTCATCCGTCAGCCAGCCATCCGGCAGGGTTTCGCGGATATAAGGCTCGACGATGGCACGGATATCGTTGGAGGTCAGCGTTTCATCGAGATGCTGTGTCGACAGAACCAATGAGCTGACGCGTGTGGGTTTGCCGTTTTCATAGACCACCGACAGCTGCGATTTTGCGTCCGGGCCAAGCGTCGGCTCGGAGCCATTCTTGCGCACTTCCGCAAGCCGGCGCAGGATCGCATGGCTGTACTGGATCGGGGCCGGCATCAGCGCTGGGGTCTCATTCGTGGCAAAGCCAAACATGATGCCTTGATCGCCGGCACCCTCTTCCTTGTCGGCGGCCGCATCAACACCCTGTGCGATATGGGCAGACTGCTCGTGCAGCAGATTGGTGATTTCGACGGTTTCGTGGTGAAACTTGTCCTGCTCGTAGCCGATGTCCTTGATACAGGCGCGGGCGATTTCGTCGATCCGGCCCATGTAGTCGTGCAGTTTGTCCTGATCCGACAAACCCACTTCCCCCCCGATCACCACGCGATTGGTGGTAGCAAAGGTTTCGGCCGCAACGCGGGCCTCAGGCTCTTCGCTCAGAAAGGCGTCAAGAACAGCGTCCGAGATACGGTCACAGACCTTATCCGGATGGCCCTCGGAAACCGATTCCGAGGTGAAGGTATAGTTCGTGCGGGTCATGAAAGGTGCTCCGTTGGGTTTAGCCTGCCACGCCAGGAAGCCGTTGTGGCAGTAATCGATCCGCAGTACGCGGGGAGACGTGTGTCGTCAATCTATAAAGCCGAGAGGTTAAGCAGCTATGACCCGCGCGCAACTGTGGTTCTGCGTCGCAGCGCCAACCCGCCGAGGAGAATGCAGCCGAGAAACACTGGCAGGTCACCGGTCCGCGAATAGAGCGTAGGCGGCAGCGGCGCAGGCAGCGCTGCGTCCAGATAGCCGGCCTCCCCCAAAGGCAGCGCATCCAGGACGCGGCCATGTGGATCAATCATTGCCGAGATGCCGGTATTGGCAACCCGCACCATGGGCAGCCCCTGCTCAATAGCACGCATCCGCGCCTGGACCAGATGCTGATACGGACCGGAATAGGTGCCAAACCAGGCATCATTGGTGATCTGAATCAGCAGATCAGCCCGGTCCGGTGCCCCGTTCACATCCTGTGGGAAAACCGCTTCGTAGCAGATCAGTGGCAGCGCTTTGCCGACCGGCAGATCCAACAGCCGCGGTCCCGGCCCCGATGCGTAACCTGCCCCGGCCTGAGAGGCGAACCCATGGACGCCAATACGCGCCATCAGATTGCCAGCTGGAATATACTCACCAAAGGGAACCAGATGCGCCTTGTCGTAGATCTGGCCAACGTTACCAGCGCCATCCAGTACGATTGCTGAATTGTAATAGCGGCCCTCTTCCCGGCGCTGAATGCCCAGCAGAACTGGGGTAGTTCCAGCCGCATCCGCAATCTCGCTCAACACGTCATCCGCATAATTCAGCATCAACGGAACGGCTGTTTCAGGCCAGACAATCAGATCGACGGGCTGTCCGCTGCGAGCTGGCGCGCGCGAATAGTCCAGCTGGCGATCAACAAACGACCAGCGCAGATCCGGGTGCCATTTCTCGTCCTGCGGCGCATTGGGCTGAACGAGACGAATAATCTTACCCGTCAGCATGGCAGAGGGCTGCTGCGGCATCAGCAGGATAGCCCCACCGACAAGCAGCATGGGCAGCAGCGCAACGACCGGACGACGCGATATCAGCCCTAGCGGTAAAGTCGCAACGAGGGTGAAGAAGGCTAGACCATGTGGCCCGATCCAGGGCAGCAGCCCTGCGGCAGGCGTATCAATCCAGAATTGCCCGAACGCTGCCCAGGGCAGCCCTGTGAGGACATAGGCCCGTGCAAACTCGGCAAGCGACAGCGCGGCAATCAGCAGGACAATCCGGTTGCCACCGCGCCTGAGCCGAACAGCCAGACCAAACGCCAGCGCCCAAAACAGCGCCAATCCGGCGGCAAGACCGACGACGGCAAAGGGCGCCATCCAGGCGTAGCGTTCTGCATCAATCTGAAACGGCTCGTAGATCCAGATCATGCCGACGGAAAAATAGGCCGTCCCCAGAAGCCAGCCGAAAAATGCGCCCTGCCGGGAGGTCGAAAGCTGAAGCAGTTGATATCCCACTGCGCCCAGGCAGAACGGAGCCAGCCAGAGCATATGGAACGGTGCAAGCGCGAAGGCCAGAAGACCACCCGCAGCAACCGCCGTGACCAATGGCAGAATGACCGGCCGCAGCCCGGCACGCCGCCGGACCGCAGCAATCATCCCGAACAATCGGGCAACCGCACCCGCAGGCGTTTGATCCGGCGCGGGTCGGCGTCCATAACCTCGAACTCAGGCCCGTCGGGATGCTGAATGACCTCACCCCGTGCAGGGACGCGTCCTGACAGCATGAAGACCAGACCGCCAAGGGAATCGATCTCCTCGCCGTCGACGTCATCGTGACTGGTCAGCGACCGACCGATTTCATTCTCGAACTCATCCAGCGGGGTACGTGCCTGCGCGACATAACAGCCCTGTTTCTCACGGAACCAGGTCTGATCTTCGCCCGCGTCATGCTCGTCCTCAATTTCGCCAACAACCTGCTCGATCAGGTCTTCGATGGTCAGCAAACCATCGACGCCGCCATATTCATCAATCACCAACGCCATGTGGCGGCGCTCTGCCTGCATTTTTGTCAGCAGAACGCCAATCGTCATGGACGGCGGGACAAACAGCAAAGGACGCACCATAGCGTCCAGCGCGAAATCGGCATCGGTGCCGTTGAAACCGTGCATCAGGGCAAAGTCCTTGAGGTGGACAAAGCCGATGGGTGTATCCAGCGTGCCCTCGTAGACGGGGATACGGGTAAAACCGCTTTCGCGGAAGACCTGAACAAGTTCATCTTTCGGAGTCGAGGCCGGGATTGCCACGATTTCCGCTGCGGGAATGGCAACGTCCTCGACCCGCAAACGCCGCAGATTGATCATCCCGTGCGGCTGGTTCGCCAGGCGTGTTTCCGGTCCGGAATCCACGTCTTCCTCGCTTTCGGTCGGAGTAAAGGAGCTGAAAATACGCCCCAGAAACCCCGTCGATTGTGCAGCCGCTGCGGTGTCGCCAGCGCTGTCCTTGTTCTCCAGCGCGCCCTGCGCTGCGTTAGAACTTCCGTCTATATCGTCCATCGTTCCTATCCGATACGCCCGTGATTGGGGCTGTCATCCAATGTATATGGGTCA
Source organism: Phaeobacter sp. JH204B (assembly GCF_048055755.1). Lineage (NCBI taxonomy): Bacteria > Pseudomonadati > Pseudomonadota > Alphaproteobacteria > Rhodobacterales > Roseobacteraceae > Phaeobacter > Phaeobacter sp. JH204B. Next base: position 253,684 of record NZ_JAYMXF010000019.1, on the reverse strand, counting down.
TCGATACCCATTTTGCCAAGTATCTCCACCTCAAGACCTTCCATCAAAGTGGCGTCCGGGTCACGAATGTGATCGTAACCCAAAAGATGCAACACTCCGTGAACGATCAGATGACGCAAATGGTCGGCCAATGGCTTGCCAGCGGCCTCGGCCTCACCTGCGCAGGTCTCATAGGCAATCGCAATGTCGCCGAGCGGTATTTCGCCGGTAAAATCCGCCTCGGGTCGCAGCGGGTCACCCCCCGGTTCCTCGGCGGCAAGTTCCTCGGCTGGCCAGCTGAGCACATTTGTCGGCTTGGCCTTCTGACGGAACTCAGTGTTCAATTCCATGATCCGCGCATCATTGCAGGCCAGCAGGGATAGTTCGCAGTCGTCCGGATCGAGATTGAAATGCGACAGCGCCGCATCAACGGCCTGCTCGGCATGCGCTGACAAGCCGATGTCCTGCCAGCGAGCGTCTTCAATGGAGATGTCGAGAGTCATAGTCCAGTCTCAATGCCAAGGCAGCCCGTTCCGACAGGTCCGGGAGGGCGTTTCTTGGGTGGTTTTCCATGAAGGCCCCAACCCAATATGAATTTGCATCCCCCTCGTTCAGCAACCGAAGGCTGGTTCAGACGGATTTCTCATCCGCCTCATAGGCCTCGATGATGGCCGCCACAAGCGGATGTCGCACCACGTCACGAGATGTGAAGTAGTTAAAGCTCACCTTGGGGATTTTGCTCAGCAGACGTTCCGCATCCGCCAGCCCCGACGCCACGCCGCGCGGCAGGTCAACTTGGCTGCGGTCGCCGGTGATGACCATGCGCGATCCCTCACCCAAACGTGTCAGGAACATCTTCATCTGCATGGTGGTGGCATTCTGCGCCTCATCCAGAACAACAAAAGCATTGGATAGCGTACGCCCCCGCATAAAGGCCAGCGGCGCGATCTCGATCTGTTTTTCTTCCAGCAGCTTCGCCAACTGTTTGCCGGGTAGGAAATCATTCAGCGCGTCATAGAGCGGCTGCATATAAGGATCGACCTTATCTTTCATGTCGCCGGGCAGATAGCCGAGCTTCTCGCCCGCCTCCACCGCAGGGCGGCTGAGGATGATCTTGTCGACATGCCCGGTAATGAACATGCTCACGCCAACAGCAACAGCAAGATAGGTTTTGCCCGTGCCAGCCGGACCGATCCCAAAGGCAAGCTCATGTTCGAACAGCGACTGGACATAGGCTTTCTGAGCGTCGGTACGTGGCTCGACGAGTTTCTTACGCGTCTTGATCTCGACCTTGCCGCCCCGAAACATCTCCAGCTGGCTGCCGGGATTTTCCACCTGTTCCTGTCCCATCCGCAATTCACGATCAATATCGCCGGCCTCAACACTGCGGCCGGTTTCCAACCGGTCATACAGCGCTGCCAGAACCGCCGCGGCCTGATCGCGGGCGGCTTCTTCTCCCAGCACCGAAAGCTGGTTGCCGCGCCGGACAATCTGAACACCAAGCGTCTGCTCGAGCGTCGCGAGATTGCGGTCGTATTCACCGCACAGATCAATCAGCAGTCGGTTATCAGGAAATTCGAGCAGCGCCTCATGTGAGGAATCCTGCTCATGCGATGGGGTCAAAGTGCCAATGGCCAATCCGGTCTCCTGTCTTTGACGTTGCTCTTTCAGTGTGCCTCTCCGGTCGCCCCGGCGCAAGCTACGCGTCGGCAATTTCACGCGATTGAAACAAAATGGCCGCCCGAAAAGGACGGCCAATAGGCAGTTGTTTGCAGTGGTAACGAAATTCCGTCAAATCGGGTCCTCGATGCTGGACCCGGATTTGAACGGACCAACCGCCGTATTCGGAGGAGCGACGCCGGAACAGACCGGGCGGCCATCCGGCGCCAGCCGTTGCGACAGGTAACCTTCTACCCCGTCGTCAATGATCCAATGATCGCAGCCGGTCGGATCAACCCAAATCCCCGCCTTCAGCTGAGACAGATCCTTGCTGTCAAAACCACGATCCACGGTTTTGTCGACCTTGTCGCCACAGGCAGACAGACCGATCGCCAAGGACGCAAGAAGCGCTGTTCTGGTGAATGACATAACGATGCTCCTCAGCGCAGGCAGATAATTTCGACGCGACGGTTCTGCGCCATGTTGGCGGCAGAATCATTGGGGACACGCGGATCGCGTTCGCCGTAACCCCGCGCCTCAAGGATGCGGGCGCCAACCGATTGGCCGACTTTTGCGACCGCATCGGCACGGCGCTGAGACAGCCGCATGTTATATTCATCTGATGCGCGACTGTCGGTATGGCCCGTGATGATGAAGGATCGGGCATTCGCGGACTGGAAAAACTCGCGCAGGCGCTGTTGCCCGGCGGCGCTGATGTGATGCCTGTTGGTGGCAAAGAACTGATCGCTGGGCATCACGCCGCAGATATTGCCCCGACGGCAAACCGGTTTCCCGTCTCGCGTGACATGGGGTGTCATGAAACCTTCGGCGCCATCGTCCATCACCCAATGCTCGCAACCGTCGGGATCAACCCAGATGGTTGGAATATAGCTTTGACCGATCACACCGGCGTCCTGCGCCAGCAAAGCGCCCACATTCAAGCCGACAGTCGCGACAACGGTGGCCACGAGTCCGCAGAGTTGTTTCCTCATTGGTTTCAACACACCCAATATCCCCCTTACACCAGTCATTCGCAGGCGTCATTCTTGCGGCCACGCAGGCTTTATTCGGGCCGTTACCGTGATATTCGCAGGTATAGAACGCAAATTGCAATCATTTGCTTAAGGAAATCAGAAGTTTCACGACGCCATGTCGCGCTGGGGGCGCAATCGGCTGCGCGACCGCCCCCGCCCATGATCAATCGATCAGAGCGCCCGCCAGTGAGTTGGCCCCAGAGGACAGGATCCGCACGCGGGCAAGATCACCGATGGCGCGATCACAATCCGCAACATGCACCGCATGCAGGTAATCGGATTTGCCAACCATCTGGCCCGCGAAGCGGCCCGCCTTTTCAAACAGAACACCAACCTCGCGGCCAACCATGCTGTCCTGAACCTCGCGCTGTTGCTTGGTCAGCAGGGCCTGCAGGCGCTGAAGCCGGTCGTCAGCCGCAGCCGGGTCAACCTGGGGACGCTCGGCCGCCGGGGTGCCAGGCCGGGTGGAGTATTTGAAGGAATAGGCGGTGCCGTATTTCACCTCTTCCACCAGGTCCATGGTGGCCTGGAAATCTTCTTCGGTTTCTTCCGGGAAGCCAACAATGAAGTCGCCTGAGATCAGGATGTCTGGGCGCGCGGCGCGGATCCGCTCGATCAGGCGGATATAGCTCTCGGCGGTATGTGCGCGGTTCATCCGCTTGAGGATCTTGTCGGAACCCGCCTGTACCGGCAGGTGCAGATAGGGCATCAGCTTGGCACAGGTGCCATGCGCCTCGATCAGGTCGTCCTGCATGTCATTGGGGTGCGAGGTGGTGAAGCGAATGCGCTCCAGCCCGTCGATCTTGTCCAGCTCCCAGATAAGCTGGGCCAGGGTCAGGTCGCCGTTGGCGCCAGCACCGTGATAAGCGTTCACGTTCTGGCCGAGGAGCGTGATTTCGCGCACGCCACGCTCCACCAATTCCTGAGCCTCGCGCAGGATACGGTCCGCCGGGCGCGACACTTCGGCGCCGCGGGTGTAGGGCACCACGCAGAAGGCGCAGAACTTGTCGCAGCCCTCCTGCACGGTCAGAAACGCCGTCGGGCCGCGCTTGGCTTTGGGGCGGTTCTTCAGCTTCTCGAATTTGTCTTCCTCGGGGAAATCGGTGTCCAGCACCTTCTCCCCCTTGCGGGCCTTCGCTTCCATCTCCGGCAGCCGGTGATAACTCTGCGGGCCGACCACCAGATCGACCAGCGGCTGGCGGCGCATGATCTCCTCGCCCTCGGCCTGGGCGACGCAGCCCGCGACGCCAATCTTCAGGTCCGGCTTCTGCGCTTTCAGCCCCTTGAAGCGCCCCAGTTCGGAATAGACCTTCTCCGCCGCCTTTTCCCGGATGTGGCAGGTGTTCAGCAGGATCATGTCGGCGTCATCCGGCGATTTGGTTTCAACGTAACCTTCGCCGCCCAGCGCCTCGGCCATGCGTTCACTGTCATAGACATTCATCTGACAGCCATAGGTCTTGATAAACAGCTTCTTCGGGGCGCTCATGGGGACAACCTTTTCACCGGAGGGTCGCAACAGCGGCGTGGCATAGCCGGAAACGGCTCTGCTTGCAATGGCGCGCGGATTACCCGACTTTAGCAGCAATCGCCAGACAGGGAAGTCGGCAGAGAACAGCAGGCAATCAGATATGATGCATTCATCACTCGAAGGGTTTCTTGGCGCCGGGGACAAGATCCTGACAACAGGGCCCGTCGCTCTGATCTTTGTCGAGGATAAGGTGGAGATTGCGACCACCCTGCGCCACCATCTTGATCTCGGCTTTACAACCGTTGTGGCCTTTATGCCGGACGCTTTCGACATCCCCTACGATCTGGAGACGCGCATCCACCGTGTGCCGTTTGACTGTAGCGCGCGTGAAGCGGTGATTGAGGCCATCAACAAGGTGATCGCGAGAGCCGCACCGGGTTGCTGGCTCTATTACTGCTATAATGCAGAGTACCTGTTCTACCCCTTCTGTGAGAGCCGCAATGTTGTCGAACTCTTGGGGTTTCATGGCGAAGAGCGGCGCTCGGCCATGCTGACCTATGTCATTGATCTTTATGCCGCCGATCTGGACGCAGCACCAAACGGCGTATCGCTGGAAACCGCGCATCTGGATAAATCCGGCTACTATGCACAGGCCCGCATTGATCCACAGACCGGCCATCCGCTTGATCGCCAGCTGGATTTCTACGGCGGCATACGCTGGCGCTATGAAGAACATATCCCCGCAGCAAGCCGAAAGATCGACCGGATTTCGCTGTTCCGTGCAAAACCGGAACTATGGCTGTTTGAGGATCACCGGTTCAACGAACCGGAGTACAACACCTACGCCTGCCCCTGGCACCACAATCTGACCGCCGCGATTTGCTCTTTTCGCACCGCAAAGGCGTTGAAACGCAACCCGGGATCCTCCTTTGAGATCGACAGTTTTCGATGGCACAACTCGGCCCCCTTTGACTGGCATTCTCGTCAGCTGCTTGATCTGGGCCTGATGGAGCCGGGACAGTGGTTCTAGGCTCCGAGCGCCAATGCAGCGCGACCCTGTCATAGCTTAGCGCTGCAATAGAACGGGAAACCAATCCTCGCGGAGGGTCTGACCCGACACCATGTCATGGCCCGGATAGGGCGGCGAGGTTGGGCCGGGGCGTTCAATATAGCGTGCGTCCTCCCCGACCAGACGCAACGAAAAGGCGCGGCGACGGGTTTCGCTGGTATTGGCACGGGCGCCGTGCAGCGTCCGGTAATTAAAGGCGACGGCGTCACCTGGCTGCATCTCCCACTCCAGGATTGTCATCCCTTCGGCATCGGGATCCGGCACCGGCATGTACTGCCCCTCATCAGCAAAGAAGCCCTCCTCGGAGACCCAGCGCGTTGGCAACACCTCCTTCTCCCAGCGGTGCGAGCCTGCAACGCATCGCAGCGAGGCGTTCGTGACAGGATCGAGCGGCGACCAGAAGCTGATGGTCTGCTGCCCTTCGACGAAATAATAAGGCCCATCCTGATGCCAGGGCGTCGCCATGGAGGTGCCCGGCTCTTTCACCAGCACGTGGTCGTGGAACATCTGCACCCGTTTGGACTGCATCAGATCTGCGGCCACCTCCGCAACGGGCGATTGTTCGATTGCCTGCTGAAACTGAGGGATCCGGGTCCAATTGCAATAGTCATCAAAGAACCGCCCGGTCTGCCCGGGTTTTTCATTGTTGGAAGCATAGGGACCGGGCTGCGCCATATTCGCCTCGACGCCGTCGCGCAGAATATCGACCTGATCGACGAAGAGACCGCGGATCAACACAACGCCATCGCGTTGGAAATCGTCAATATGGTCTCGGGTGATGAGGGGATGGGGCATCGATCAATCCTTAGTATCGGGAGTACGGGTGACAGCATCTGGTTGCAGTCACCCGTTTCGGGCCGATGTTGCACCCGGCGGGGCGGCGTGCTCAAATAATATCTTAGTATGCAGAAAATAAACTGATGTTATACTTAACTCTACGCCACTACGAATATGTCTGCGCGATCGCTCAGCACGGCAGCCTGTCGGCGGCGGCTGCCGCCGTGCATGTCAGCCAGCCCGCGTTGTCCACAGCGCTTGCCCGGATTGAGGCGCAGCTGGGAGAGCCCCTGTTCCTGAGGCGTCGCGGGGCCGGCATGATCCTGACTCCACAAGGCCGCAGTTTCGCAGACCGTGCGCAAGCGCTCCTGGATCAGGCCGCGCGGCTGGAACGTCGGGGCGCAGATCAAACCGACGGCCAGCAGCTGACCCTGGGATGTTTTACCGATCTGGCTCCCTTTCTGTTGGCCCCAGCGCTGCAGCGCCTTCGGATCGGCTTGCCCGGTGTGGCCATCCGCTACAGGACGGATCACTTTGAACCACTGCTGGCCTCGATGACCGCCGGGAATATCGACTTGGCGATCAGCTATGACCTGGGCGTGGATGCAAGCTTCGTCCGGCAGGAGGTGTTGCGGCGCGGCCCCGTAGCGCTGATGCCCAATGGTCACCCACTTGCAGATCGTGACCGCCTGTCTTTGGCCGATCTGGCCGAACAGCCCCTGATTCTGTCCGAAGAAGGATTGTCCGTGCGCCACATGCTTGGGCTGTTCAAATCCATTGGCGCGCTGCCCCGAATTGCCCACCGGGCGGCATCGGTCGAGCTGCTGCGCAGCCTGGCCGCCCATGGCGAAGGGATCGGCATCACCTACAGCAGGCCCCCCGATTTACGCTCCTACGATGGCAAGCCACTGGTCGCGATATCCATCAGCGACACATCGGCAGAGGAGCCCTTGGTCCTGATCAGCCACAGCCCGCCGTCAAAAGGCAGCGTGATAGAGACCGCGCAGCAGATTCTGGCGAAAACGGTTACGGAAATACTCTAGCACGCACATGAGCGCAGCGCCCGGCGTTCCTACGATCAGACCTTGCGCAGTCGGATCACAACGTCGACGGACGCGATTTCAACGCCCTGCGGCGCCGCGGGCAGGCTCTTGATCACCAGCTGATCGGATGGCGCATCCGACAGACGCCCCTCGTCTTCCCAGTAAAAATGGGGGTGGTCGTGCGTATTGGTGTCAAAATAGCTTTTGGACCCATCGACTGTGATTTCCTGCAAGACGCCAGCATCGCAAAAGGCGCGCAACGTGTTGTAGACCGTCGCAAGTGAAACAGCTGCACCCTTGTCCTTTGCCGCGTCAAACAGGCTCTCGGCGGTCACATGGCGATGCTTGCCGTCGCCCACCAACAACTCTGCCAGCGCCACCCGCTGACGGGTCGGGCGCAATCCGGCTGTTTCCAGCCAGTTGGTAGCGATATCTGCTGGTGTTGGCGTCATGTAGCGGTCCTGCATAGCGTTGCTGGCCGCATTTATAGGCCGAAAGGGTCCTTGCATTCAATTCAATTTGCGTAGCTCCGATCTGTATCTGTAGACTGTCACAGTTGAAAAACCTGAAGGCCACAGGCTGAATGCTGGTGTGCCCTCGGCACCCGGAACCCTTGCAGGAGAGTCGAAACGGGTGCTACAGGGAGCCAGATACACGATCATAACATAGGCAGGAGAAGCGCCAGCATGGCCGATTACCCCAGCAGCTTTGACAAAGACGATTTGCTAAAATGCGCCAGAGGCGAGCTGTTCGGCCCTGGCAACGCACAGCTGCCCGCCCCTCCCATGTTGATGATGGATCGCATCACCGATGTGTCGGCCGATGGCGGCGCCCACGGCAAGGGTCACATTACGGCCGAGTTCGATATCACGCCTGACCTGTGGTTCTTTGACTGTCATTTCCCCGGCAACCCGATCATGCCCGGATGTCTGGGTCTTGACGGCCTCTGGCAGCTCACTGGCTTCAACCTGGGCTGGCGTGGCTGGCAGGGTCGCGGCTATGCGCTGGGTGTAGGCGAGGTGAAACTGACTGGGATGGTGCGCCCCGACCGCAAGATGCTGACCTATAAGATCGATTTCACCAAAGCGATCCAGACCCGTCGCCTGACCATGGGGGTTGCCGACGGCATCGTGGAAGCCGATGGTGAAGTTATCTACCAGGTCAAGGACATGAAGGTGGCCCTCTCCGAGAGCTGATCCGCAGCTCTCCCCGCCCCTTGAACAAGAAATAGGAGTACGCATCATGCGTCGCGTCGTCGTCACCGGTCTGGGCATCGTCTCGTCCATCGGGAACAATGCCGAAGAGGTTCTTGCCTCTCTCAAAGCAGGAAAATCTGGCATCGAGGCCAGCCCCGAAATGGTCGAGCATGGCTTTCGCAGCCAAATTGCGGGAACGCTCAAGCTGAATGTTGCTGACCATGTCGACAAGCGTACCCTGCGTTTTATGGGGGCTGGCGCGGCCTATGCCCATATAGCGATGAGCCAGGCAATTGCCGATGCCGGCCTCTCCGAAGATCAAGTGGTGAATGAGCGGACCGGTCTGGTGGCCGGTTCGGGCGGGCCGTCCACATCGGCCATGCTGGCAGCCCATCAGACCGTGCTGAAAACCGGAGCCACGAAGCGGATCGGGCCGTTTGCTGTTCCCAAGTGCATGTCTTCCACGATCTCGGCAAATCTGGCCACAGCCTTCAAAATCAAAGGTATCAACTACTCGATCACCTCGGCCTGCTCGACCTCGCTGCACTGTATCGGCAATGCGGCTGAGCAGATCATGATGGGTAAGCAGGATGTGATGTTCGCCGGTGGTGGCGAGGAACTGGACTGGACCCTGTCGTGCCTGTTCGATGCGATGGGCGCGATGTCGTCCAAATACAACGACACGCCGGAGAAAGCCTCCCGCGCGTTTGATCAGGACCGTGACGGTTTCGTGATCTCTGGTGGCGGCGGTATCGTCGTGCTGGAGGATCTGGATCACGCCCTGGCGCGCGGTGCCAAGATCTACGCCGAAGTGACCGGCTTTGCCGCCACCTCCGATGGCCACGATATGGTCGCCCCTTCCGGCGAAGGCGGCGAGCGCGCCATGCGTCTGGCCCTGCAATCCCTGCCGGACGGCCGCAAGGTGGACTATATCAACGCCCACGGCACCTCGACCCCGGTCGGCGACGTCGGCGAGATCGAAGCGGCCCGCCGGGTTTTCGGCGCGGGCAACGTGCCGCCGATTTCTTCGACCAAATCAATGACCGGTCATGCGCAGGGCGCGGCGGGCGCACTGGAGGCGATCTTCTGCCTTCTGATGCTGGACAATGACTTCATCACGCCGTCGATCAACGTCGACACGCTGGCCGAGGGCATCGAGCCGGGAGAGGTCGCAACCCAGCTGGTGGAAAACGCGGGCCTTGACAGCGTAATGACCAACAGCTTCGGCTTTGGCGGCACCAATGGCTCAATGGTATTGAGCAAATACAAAGGATAACGGCGGATGTCAGGAGTATTGACGGGCAAACGTGGCCTGATCATGGGGGTCGCAAACGACCGTTCGATCGCTTGGGGCATCGCTAAGGCCATGGCCGATGCGGGGGCCGAACTGGCATTCACCTATCAGGGTGAAGCCTTTGGTAAACGGTTGGAACCGCTGGCCCAGAGCGTTGGCAGCGACTTTATGGTCGATGTGGACGTCACCGATGATGCGTCGCTCGACACCGCGTTCGAGCAATTGGCGGCACGCTGGGACAGCGTCGACTTTGTGGTGCACGCCATCGCCTATTCGGACAAGACCGAGCTGACCGGACGTTTCCTCGACACCAGCCGCGAGAACTTCAAGAATTCGATGGATATCTCCGCCTATTCCTTTGTCGAGGTGGCGCGCCGCGCCTACCCGCTGATGAAGGCCAATGGCGGCACGTTGCTGACCCTGACCTACCAGGGATCGAACCGAGTGGTGCCCAACTACAACGTGATGGGTGTCGCAAAGGCGGCATTGGAAAGCGCCACGCGTTACCTGGCCAATGATCTCGGCCCCGAAGGCATCCGTGTGAACGCCATCTCCCCCGGCCCGATGAAAACCCTGGCAGGGGCCGCCATCGGTGGTGCCCGCAAGACGTTTAAACATACGGCGCAGAACGCCCCATTGCGCGATAACGCCACGTTGGAAGCGGTTGGTGGTACAGCCGTCTATCTCGCCTCCGACGCAGGGGCCTGCACGACGGGCGAGATCATCCGCGTCGACGGTGGTTTTCATGTCCTTGGCATGCCGCAGCAGGACAATCTCTGACCTGCTGCCAATCCCTGTCACAAAAAAGGGCACCCAGCGGATGCCCTTTCTTGTTGCTGTCTCCGCTTGAAATCACTGTTCCGCAGCCAGTTCTGAAAGAAGCTGCTGCATGAGATCAGCCGCGGGCATAGCACGAACTCCGGCAGCGCCCTGCCCGGCCCATTGCGCCCCATATCCGGGCTCGCCAGCCTGCTTCGCCGCAGTATTCAGGGCTTTCCCGGCATCATAGGCAATGGGGTAATCAGGAATGATCGTCGGATCGAGCTTCTGCGCAAGGTCGGTGAAACGGTTTCTCAGGCAGCGGGCCGGGCGCCCTGAAATTACCGTTGTCATCTCTGTTTTCGGATCCGCGGCCAGCAAGGCGGCCCGATAGCCCGCATCGGCACTGCTCTCGGGGCAGGCGATGAACGCGGTGCCCAACTGCGCAGCAGCGGCACCTGCTACCAGCGCCTTTGCAATATCGGCACCGGTCATCAACCCGCCTGCGGCGATCACCAGCAGGTTCAGGTTGGTGACCAGTTCGCGGACCAGTTCAAGAGTTCCAAGCCTGGGATCCGCGCCGCGCGGATCAAAGATACCCCGATGGCCTCCGGCCTCCCACCCCTGTGCAACAATGGCGTCGATCCCGGCGCTCGCCAACACAGCAGCCTCGGCAAGTGAGGTTGCTGTGGCCAGCAAGATGATGCCGGCTGACTTCAGAGCCGAGATCACCCCCTGCGGCGGCAAACCGAAGTGGAAGCTGACAACTGCCGGGCGCTGCGCAATCAGCATCTCCTGCATATCGGTATCAACGCAGAAGCTGGTGTAGATTTCGCGCAGCGCCTCCGGCGGCGCCGTATTGTAGCTGTGAAACACCGGTGCCAAGGCGCTGAGCCAGGCCGCCTCGCGGGAGGGATCCTCAAGCGCTGGCCGGTGGCAGAACACATTGACGTTAAAGGGTCGGCCAGTCAGTGCCACCGTTTGACGCAGCATCTCCTCAGCCTGGTCGATGCTTGCCGCTCCGATACCCAGGGCGCCCAGCCCACCGGCATTGCTGACAGCCGCCGCCATCTGGGGCGTGCTGACGCCGGCCATGGGAGACTGGAGAATCGGCACGGATATACCCAGAAGATCCATCAATGCGGCTGACGTAGAAATATCAGTCATTCCGTCCTCTTTCACCACGGCATATCCCGCTGCAAAAGAGCCGGTTTGACGAGGCGGCGCAAGAGGCACCGCCTCAGATGCAATCAGTTGATCGAGACCAGCTCGATATCAAAGATCAAGTCTTTGCCTGCCAGGGGATGATTGGCGTCAAGGGTCACAGTCGCCTCGCTCACCTCAACCACGGTCACCGGCAGCACTTCGCCCGTCGGAGCCTGCATCTGCAATTGTGTTCCGACCTCAAGCGGGATGTCATCAGGGATCCCTTCACGCGGAATGCTCTGCCGCGCCTCGTCGTGGCTGGGGCCATAGGCCTGATCCGCGGGAATGTTGAGCGTTTTCGTCTCGCCTGCGGCCATGCCGAGCAGACCGGCGTCCATACCCTCGATAACCTGACCAGAGCCGACGGTGAACTCAAGCGGCTCGCGCCCTTCAGAGCTGTCAAAGACACTGCCGTCTGTCAGCTTGCCTGTGTAGTGGATGCGTACGGTATCGCCGCTTTTTACCTCGGTCATGGGACCTCCAGTTGCTTTCACGTTACAAAGGCGCGCACAGTATAGGACACCACCGTGATGTAAACCCGATGATCCGAAGCAGCCCCGGTCGCACCGTGCCCGGGCGTCAGCAGAGCGGCGGGAGATGATTGTGGCTGGAATTTGCGCCCCGTTTGCGCCTAGGCTGGGTCAACCGCAGGACATCGAACCGGAGGCCCCATGGCAATCAGCACCTGTATCTTTGATGCCTATGGCACATTGTTCGATGTGACAGCGGCCGCACGGCAAGCTGCAGGTGAGCCGGAATTTCCGCATCTGATCGACCATTGGGCAGAGCTGGCCAACCACTGGCGGCTGAAGCAGCTACAATACACTTGGCTGCGTGTAATCACAAACTCACATGCCGATTTCTGGCAGGTCACCCAGGACGGGTTGGATTGGGCCATGGAGGCCACCGGCCTGAGCGGTGACCCGCAGCTGCGAAAGCGCCTGCTGGATCTCTACTGGCAGCTTCAGGCCTATGATGAGGTTCCGCAGATGCTGCGCGCCCTCAAGACTGCGGGCCTGCAGACCGCAATCCTCTCCAACGGATCACCCGAGATGCTGGACGGAGCCGTTCAATCCGCAGGGGTCGGCGACCTGTTGGACGATGTGCTCTCTGTCGAAAGCGTTGGTGTCTTTAAACCGGACCCGCAGGTCTATGATCTTGTCGGCAAACGCTTTGGCTGCCAGCGCGATGAAGTGCTTTTCGTGTCCTCCAACGGCTGGGACGCTGCCGGTGCGGCGGGATACGGGTTTACCACGGCTTGGGTGAACCGAAGTGGTGAACCTATGGATCGCCTGCCGTGGAGGCCGCATCACGTGCTGAGGAATCTGGCCAGTATCCCTGACCTGGCGGGGGGATAAACCCGTGCTGAACACGCCACGCGCACTCTCATATTTTACCAGCTCTGACGGGCTGGAGCTGGCCTATGACGATCCAGACTTCGGCCCCCAGACAACAGCCATTTCCCGCCCACCCCTATTGTGCCTGGCAGGGCTCACACGCGACGGGCAGGACTTTCGCTACCTGCGGCCGCATATTCATGGCCATCGCCTGATCACCCTGGACGCCCGGGGTCGGGGCCGGTCTCAATATGCAGACGATATCCATAGCTATTCGGTCCCGCGCGAGGCGCAGGATGTGATCGAGCTGCTGGACCATCTGGGCATTGATCGCGTGACGCTGCTCGGCACCTCGCGTGGCGGGTTGGTGGCGATGGCACTGGCCGCTCTACACAAGGAGCGATTGGCCGGTGTCATCCTGAACGATGTCGGGCCAGAAATTCCGGCAGATGGGATCACCCGGATTATGGCCTATGTCGGATATCGTCCGGCAGCCAAAACCCACGAAGAAGCCGCCTCGGCGCTTGCGACCCATATGGCGCCAGCGTTTCCCGATGTGCCGATGACACGCTGGCGCGAAGAAGCCGAGGTTTTTTACACGCAGACCCGGACGGGTTTGGCGCTGCGCTATGACGCCCGGTTGCGTGAAGCTCTCTTGGCGCAGGCTGCAGCGGGGCCAGCGCCGGATCTCTGGCCGTTGTTTCAATCACTTGAAGGTCTGCCCTGCGGCGTGATCCGAGGCGCGAACTCCGACATTCTGACGGCTGAGACCTATGAGAACATGCAGCGCCGTCTGCCGGACCTGATCGCCATGGAAGTGCAGGATCGCGGCCATGTCCCGTTTCTGGACGAACCCAAAGCACTTGCCCTTATCCACCGAATTCTCGAGGTCGCCCAATGACATCCTTTGCCGCAATCAGTGCCGCTGCGGAGCGCCTGCGGGGCCACGCCCGCGAAACGCCGTTGCTCTCCTCCCCCTTTCTGGACGACATCGCGGGTCGCCGGGTACTGATCAAGGCCGAGTGCCTGCAACATACCGGATCGTTCAAGTTCCGGGGGGGCTGGGCCGCGCTGTCTGCGCTCAGCCAGGATCAGCGCAAGAAAGGCGTGCTTGCTTATTCAAGTGGCAATCATGCGCAGGGTGTGGCCGCAGCGGCGGCCGCCCATGGCACACCCGCCGTGATCCTGATGCCGCAGGACGCCCCAAGAATTAAGATCGCCAACACCCGTGCGCTCGGCGCAGAGGTGGTGCTGTTCAATCGCGCCACCGATAATCGTGATGCCATTGGGGCAGAGCTGGCAGAGACTCGCGGCCTCACCCTGATCAAGCCCTACGACGACAACGAGGTCATCGCCGGTCAGGGCACAGTTGGTCTGGAAATCGCCCGACAGGCTGCTGAACAAGACGTGACCGAGGCGGATGTTCTGGTCTGCTGCGGCGGTGGTGGTTTGACTTCGGGTGTTGCCCTGGCGCTGGAACAAGCTGCGCCAAAAATGCGGGTTCGCCCCTGCGAACCGCAGGGGTTCGATGACGTTGCCAGGTCACTGGCCGCCGGGCGGATCTGTCGCAATGAGACCACGGCCGGCTCACTCTGTGACGCTATTCTCACGCCTGCACCCGGCGAAATCACCTTCCCGATCCTGTCACGGCTCTGCGGTTCCGGAATTGCTGTCAGCGAAGACGAGGCCATGCACGCCATGGCGCTGGCCTATTCGAGGCTCAAAATCGTGCTGGAGCCTGGCGGTGCTGTCTCGCTGGCGGCAGCATTGTTTCACGCAGACCACCTCAACGGATCGAGCGCGATTGCCATTGCGACCGGTGGTAATGTCGACCCCGCCATTTTTGCCGAAGCGCTACAAAAGTTCGGATAGGCTTCACACTCGCACCGGTCGATCCGGTGCCCTTCGCCCCTGGAGTGCCCCTATGACCGAGTTCACTATCGCCTCCTTCAATGTGAAGAACCTGATTGGTCCCGATCAAGAATACTACAGGTTTCAAAGCTACACGCCCGAGGAATATGCTTGGAAATCCGATTGGTTGGCCGATCAGCTGCTGACGCTCGATGCCGATATCGTGGGGTTTCAGGAAATCTTCGATGAGGCGACGCTGCGCGAGGTGGTCGCCGAAACCGATCGGCGTGGCAAACAGGTAAACGCCGCGACCCTGCCCGATCGCTCCAAACGCTATCACCGCAAGGCCATATTCCGCAAACTGGTCTATACGCCCTATACCGATGCCAAGCTGGCCTATGCTGCCAATACGAATGACCACGACACTCCGGGCAAGCGTCGCCCCGGTCTCGCGATTCTGTCACGTACAGGTTTTGTGGAACCGGTCGAGATTATTCAGGACCTGCCGCTGCCGCTGGATATCCCGATGGCCTGCCTGGGCGGCGAGGATGACGCAGGCTACTACACGCTGCGACGGCTGTCTCGACCGATCATGAAGGCCCGCATTCCCGTCGCGAACCAGATCATCAGCGTATTCAACTGCCACCTGAAATCGAAACTGGGCGAGTTCATAACACCACTTGGGGCGCCTTATGCGCCCGAAACCGTGCTCACGGCTTATGATGCCAGTGGGCGGGCCATGGGCGCGTTGCGGGCAGCTCTGCGGCGTATGGCCGAGGCCTGGGTTCTGCGCCGCGCCATCCTGGACGAGCTGGAACAGGACCGGCCGGTCATGGTCCTGGGAGACTTCAATGATGGCGAGGATGCTGTCAGCTCTGAAATCATCAGCGGCGAGACACCGTTTCGCAACTACTCCTGGATGCTGCGGCATGACGCTCGCCACTCGGGAGATCGCTACAATCCGGACGAAGACCGTCAGATCCGGGAGATGATCGACCGGGTTCGCCTGCGTTCGGCGGAAAAGCTGTTTCTCAAGAAATCTCTCCGTGACGTGGTATACACCACCACATTCGGAGGCGTGCACCAGAGCATCGATCAGATCTATATGTCCCGCCATTTTGATCCCGGATGGACAGGGGCCATCGGCGAAATGCAATATTTCAGCGTCTTCAACGACCACCTTACTGATGGCAGCCACCCCGAAGCGCCTTATAACAAGCTGGCCTCCGACCATGGGCAAATCATGGCCCATATGCGGCTCGAGACTGCCGAATAGAGCCGCGATCCAGCCGCATGGCGGTGCTAGGATCGGGTTTACGTCCTGAAACACGCAGGCTAGGGAAGCGCATCGAATAAGCTCAGGAGGAGTTCCATGCCGCTTGCAGATCTGGGTGACATCCGGGTGAACTATCAATTGGATGGACCGCCTGACGGCCCGACGCTGGTGTTCGCCAATTCCCTCGGCACCGATCTGCATGTCTGGGACGACGTGGTGACGCGCTTGCCGCCGTCGCTGCGCATCATTCGCTATGACCTGCGCGGCCATGGCGGCACGTCGGCCACGCCCGCTCCCTATTCGATGGGCGCTCTGGTACGCGATGCCGAGCGTCTGCTGGATCATCTGGGGGTGCGGGACTGTATTTTTGTTGGTTTGTCGATCGGCGGGATGATCGCGCAGGGGCTGGCCGTCAAGCGGCTGGATCTGATACGCGGACTGGTGCTCTCGAATACGGCGGCCAAGATTGGCACCGCCGCCAAATGGCAACAGCGCATTGATGCGATCAAGCAGGATGGGCTTGATGCGGTCGCCGACACGATCATGCAGAACTGGTTTGCTCCGGCCTTCTACAGGTCCCCGGAGCTGGCCCATTGGCGCGCCCAGCTGCTTGGGCAATCGGTCGAAGGCTATATCGGCTGCTGCGCGGCCATCGCCGGAACTGATTTTTACACCCCAACCAGCGGCCTGCGCCTGCCAACCTTGGGCATCGCGGGATCGGATGATGGTGCAACGCCGGCAGATCTGGTTCGCGAAACGGTGGATTTAATCCCCGGATCAAGGTTCGAGCTGATCCGCCGAGCCGGACATCTTCCCTGTGTCGAACAGCCCGATATCTTTGCTGACCGTTTGGTGACCTTCCTGAAGGAGCTCGGGCATATTGACTGATCTGCTGCTGGTCCACGGCTCCTGCCACGGTTCGTGGTGCTGGCGCGACGTCCTGCCTCAACTGGAAGCACGCGGGATCAACGCGCGAACCATCGACCTTCCCGGCCCTCGTATAGGCGGCAACGCGCGGGGGTGCGATCCAGTCGCTGTCACTTTGGAGGAAACCGTAGCCGCTGTCCGCGACGCCGCGCGATCAGAGACTATCGTTGTGGGCCATTCCTGGGCCGGCTACCCGATGTCAGCCGCAGCCGATATCGGCCCACCGCTGCGTGGATTGATTTACCTTTGCGCCTATGTCCCCCGGAATGGCCTGTCGATGATCGACATGCGCAAACGCGGCCCAAGCCAACCGCTCATCGGCAAGGTTTTGAAAACCGCGGACGGGCAAAGCTACTGTTTCGACCCCGAAGCCGCACCGGATCTGCTATACCACGATTGCCCGAGGTCAGTGGTGGACTATGCGCTGTCGCGACTGGCACCGCAGCCGATCAGGCCGCAAGACACGCCCGTGAAACTGGGTCCACAATGGGCCGCGACACCAAAAGCCTATATTCGATGCACCCAAGATCGCGTCATCCCGCCAGAATATCAGGCAGAAATGGTGGCGGATTGGCCCACTGATCGGATAAAAAATCTCGACACGTCACATTCGCCGTTCTTTGCCGCGCCCGATCAACTGGCAACGGTGATGGCAACCATAGTGAAAGATCTCTGATGGCCGCTTCTCTTTTTGACAGTCAGCTCTATGCCGCGCTTTTTCCTGCCGGAGATGTCTCCCGGCTGTTTTCAGACAGTGCTGAAATCCGTGCCATGCTACTGGTCGAAGGTGCTCTAGCGAAGGCGCAGGGCAAAGTCGGCATTATCCCCGAAGACAGCGCCGCCGCGATCGGACGCGCCGTGATGGAGGTCGCTCTTGATCCTGGGGCACTGGCTGCCGCGGCTGGGCAGAACGGCGTGCCGGTTCCAGGTCTGGTCGCAGCGCTGCGGAGCGAGATGAGCGCGCCGGAACATGCACAGTATGTTCATTGGGGCGCAACCTCGCAGGACATCATGGACAGCGCGCTGATGCTACGCCTGCGACAGGCGCTTGCGGCGGTGGAAGGAGATCTGATGGCGCTGCTGGCCCAGCTCTCCGATTTGGCTGAAGCCCATGCCAGCCTGCCGATGGCCGCACGCACCTACGGCCAGCTGGCCACGCCAACAAGTTTTGGCGCTGTCGTGGCCGCCTGGGGACAGCCCCTGCTTGGGCTGTTGGACGAATTGCCAAGGTTGCGCGACAGCTGTCTGCTGGTGTCACTTTCAGGCGCCGCGGGCACCTCTGGCGCGCTTGGCCCACGGGTTGCGGAGCTGCGCGCAGAACTGGCCGCCGGTCTGTCGCTCGCCGATCCGGGTCGCAGCTGGCATACCGACCGCACGCCGGTCTTACGTATTGCCGATTGGTTTACCCGGGTCTGCGTTGCATTGGGCAAACTGGGTACTGACTGCCTCGCCCTCCGTCAGAGTGGTATTGATGAGATTGCGATCAGCAGTCGCGGCGCCTCATCCACAATGCCACAGAAGCAAAACCCGGTAGGCGCCTCCGCATTGGTTGCGCTGACGTCGCAGGCAAACGCCCAGCTCTCGGCCCTGCATCATTCTGCTGGTCATCAGCACCAACGGGACGGCACAAGCTGGTTCGGCGAATGGTTAAGCCTGCCGCAGACCGTTTTCTGCGCCGCCAGTGCCGTGCGGATTGCCAATTCCATGACCCGGGGGCTGACACCGGATGTCGACCGCATGCGGCACAATCTGAACGCTGCCAACGGTACCATTCATGCCGAAGCGTTGAGCTTTGCTCTGGCTGAGCATATGCGGCGCGGTGAGGCGCAGGCGATGGTCAAGGAGCTCTGTGCCAAGGCCGCCCAAGACGGAAAGTCGTTGCAGGAGATCACGGTCGCGCATTATCCAGAGCTTGATCACACCGCGATCTTTGACGCAGCACGGCAACTTGGCTCTGCCCCGGAAGAAGCACAGCAATTTGCGAGAAGCGTCACCGCCCTGCAAGCCAGACGAAATCCCTCCTGACCCGGCGGTGATCGGCGCAACCGTTTCCCTGCCCCCTGCGCCAATTCGTCTTCAAGATACGACGCGTCACAGACGGTTTCGGGCTTGCGGGCTCGCTTCCCCCGGTCCACCGTGACCACTAAAAGGGGAGAGACGCGACATGCCTATCGTTAAAGCAGCCGTATGCCATCAGTTCGGCAGCCCGCTTGTGATCGAGGATGTCCAGCTTGCCGCGCCGCGTAGCGGTGAAGTGGAGGTCACACTGGATGCCGTCGCAATCTGCCACAGTGATATCTCCTATGCGGAGGGTGCCTGGGGCGGTTTCCTGCCCGCTGTCTATGGTCACGAGGCTGCCGGCGTGATCAGCGCCGTTGGCGAGCATGTTCATGGCTTCGCCGAAGGCGACAGCGTGGTCGTGACCCTGATCCGCTCCTGCGGCAGCTGTCCCAGCTGTGCAGGGGGCGCTCCAACGCTGTGCGAGACCCCCTATGATGCTATCAATGGCCCGCTGAAAACCCTTGCAGGTTCCCCCCTGATGCAGGCCATGGCCTGCGGTGCATTTGCAGAGCGGGTGGTGGTTGACCAACGCCAGATTGTGAAAATTCCGGCAGATCTGGGTAAAGACGTTGCCGCACTTCTGTCCTGCGGCGTGATCACCGGTGTCGGCGCTGCGGTGAACGCCGCCCAGCTGCGCGCAGGCCAGGATGTTGTGGTGATTGGTGCAGGCGGTGTCGGCCTCAATGCGATTCAGGGCGCCCGTATCGCCGGCGCCCGCCGCATCGTCGCTGTCGACCTCAGCGAGGACAAGCTGGCCATTGCCGAAGAGTTCGGGGCCACCCATACGGTTCTCGGCAGTCTGGATGCCCCTTGGAAGGCAGCCTACAAAGCGCTTGGCGGTCGCGGTGCAGATGTCGTCCTGGTCACCGTTGGTGCGATCCCCGCCTACGATCAGGCCACAAGGTATCTCGGTGTCGGTGGGCGCATGGTGATGATCGGCATGCCCCATTCCGGCGCGAAAGCCAGCTACGAACCCGTGATCATGGCGGCTATAGGTCAGGGCATGATCGGGTCGAAAATGGGCGACGTCGTTATCCAGCGCGATATTCCATGGATGGTAGACCTCTACAAACAAGGACGTTTGAAGCTGGACGAGCTGATCTCCGGCCGGTGGCGGCTTGAAGAGATTAATGCAGCGATCGCAGACACCAAGACGGGCTCGGCGCGCCGCAACATCATCGTTTTCGACCAATAAACCGTTCAGTAGCCACGAGGAAATGACATGAAACTGCAAGACCTCGACATCATCGTCACAGCCCCACCCGCGCCCGGCTGGGGAGGGCGCTATTGGATCCTCGTCAAACTGACCACCGATACCGGCATCATCGGCTGGGGCGAATGCTACGCGGCCTCGATCGGCCCAGACGCGATGAGCCACGTGATCCGTGATGTATTTGACCGCCACATGCTGGAACAATCGCCAGAAAACATCGAATGGATGTTCCGACGGGCGTACTCGTCAGGTTTCACCCAGCGGCCCGACCTCAGCGTCATGGGCGCATTCTCAGGACTGGAAATCGCCTGTTGGGACATTCTCGGAAAGGATCGCAATCGTCCGGTTCACGCACTTATCGGCGGGCGAATGAACGAGCGGCTGCGCGCCTATACTTATCTCTATCCGCAACCCCATCACGACATGGATGCGTTCTGGAACAGCCCCGAGCTGGCAGCTGAATCCGCCATTTCAGCTGTGGAGAACGGATATACAGCGATCAAATTCGACCCCGCCGGTCCCTATACGATGCGCGGCGGGCATATGCCGGCACAATCTGACATCACGAAATCCGTCGCCTTCTGCCGAGCGATCCGTGAGGCTGTGGGAGATCGTGCCGACCTGCTATTCGGAACCCATGGCCAGTTCACGCCCGCCGGCGCCATTCGGTTGGGGCAGGCTCTTGAACCCTATAGTCCCTTATGGTTCGAGGAGCCGACCCCCCCCGATTTGGTCGCGGATATGGCCCGTGTCGCTGAACGGGTGCGCATTCCCGTTGCCACCGGAGAACGACTGACCACCAAGGCTGAGTTTGCCGCTGTGCTGCGCGCTGGCGCGGCCGAAATCCTGCAACCCGCATTGGGGCGGGCAGGTGGCATCTGGGAGGTCAAGAAGATTGCGGCCATCGCCGAGGTTTTTGGTGCCCAAATGGCCCCGCATCTCTACGCCGGTCCGGTGGAATGGGCTGCCAATATCCAGTTGGCAGCGTCGATCCCCAACCTTCTGATGATCGAGACCATTGAAACGCCGTTCCACATGTCGTTGATCAAGCAGAGCATCACGATCGAAGCTGGGTTCGTCATCCCCTCGGACGCCCCCGGCCTTGGTATCGAGGTAGACGAAGATCTCGCCCGCGCCCATCCATTCGAGGGAGACGATTTGCACCTCAATATGCAAGACGCCCCCTGCAACTACGCCGATGGTAACAGTTTTGTCGGCGGCGCGCCGCCCAAAACCAAATAACAGAACTACCCGTCGCAGTAGGATTTCGACCCTGTCGCGCATGCGCGCCGCCTGTCTGACCATCCGGCCTGCGCTTGCCCTGCCACAAGTCTCGGCCGCGCTAGCTCGACACGTAGCCAGCAACCACCTGCAACAGTTTGAAAGCCGTTGCGGCATCGTTCTCGACAACTGCGAGGAACTCCTCCTCACCGATCCGCAAACACGTCAGCTCGCTTTCGGCAATCATGCTCAGCGCCCTGGGTTCCTTCCGGATCAATCCCAGTTCGCCAACCAGACGACCGGCACCGACCTTGGCTACGAGACGGCTGTCATCACCTTCCTGCGGCAGATATAGGCCCGCTTCGCCCTCCAGAATCATATAAGCGCCGTCACTCGCTTCATCGTCCTTGAGAAACACCGTGTCACCAGCCTTGGCGGTATACCAGCGCGCCCCAAAGGCAAGAAGCCGGAGCTGGCGACGGTTGAGCTCGGAGAACAGCTCCGTTTGCTCAAGCGCCCGTAGTTTCCGTGCAAGATCAGCACTGCCCGCACCATCACTGACCGCATCCGCAGCGGGGGTGTCACTCACCAACCGGCCCTGGCGAAGCTCATAATAACTGTCGAAGACATCCGGGCTTTCAAAACTGCTGCCCAGATAGATCAGCGTCGTCTCTGGCAAAAGATGGCGCAGGTTCTTGTGAATGGCGATGCGTGTATCCAGATCGTAGCTCGCCATTGCAGCGTCTAGGATCAGGATATCCGGGCGCTTGATCGAAGCGCGCGAGAAGGCAAGCGGCTCGGCAAAGCTGGCTGCAAGCCCCTGCCCGCCTATCGCAATCGGCAGATCAAAAATCAGCTCAACAACCCGATCACGCACGCCGTTCTCGACAAGAACCTCTGAGACCAGCTTCTGCACCTCCTCGGCTCGCCCGCCGGCGCTATCGGAAATCTTGCCGAACAGGGCATTCTCGAGCACCGTCAGACCCGGAGCAAAGGCCGCCTCATCAAGCGGCTCGAAAATATCACCCAGCGTCGCCATCAACTGCTTGGAGTGGCTTTGGCGGAACGCAAGAATGCGCTCTTCTATCTCATCGCTGAACGCAGCACCGATTTGTTCGGCAGAGATGCTGAAAGGCACGATAAGTAACCGCGCAAGTTCTTCATGGCTCAGCGTAGAGACGCCATCGTTCCGGGTCTTGTCGACCAGCGCCAGCGCCCCCTCATAGGCCGAAGCCTCCAGCCCAAGCTTGCGGAAGAGCGGATGATCGGTACCGTCAATGCCAAAGATTTGCCGCAGCATTTCCACCACGTCACGGCTGAGCGCGACGAGATCGACGTCAAGATCGAGTGCCCTGAGTTGATCCAGAAAATCATTCTGTTGCCTCAGGACGTCTTCGGTGATCCGCGCTTGCGTGGTTGCATAGAGAAGGTTCTCCGCCACCGGCAGGGCCGGATTGTACCGATCTGCCGCCAGAAAGTGCACGTATTGTTCCAGGCCCGCCTTGGTAACCGCCTGCTGCACCTTTGGCCGCAGTTCGACCAGCTGATGCGCCAATTCTGAATGACTCTTGGCATCAAAACGCTGTTCGACGCCACGACGGAACAGGGCGGTATCGGACCCGATCCCCGACACCAACCGCAGCCACCAGTCGCGCAGCTCCGCCTCGCTGGAGAACCCGGCCAGGCTCGGGTCCAGCCAGGAGGCGTCCAGTGGATCTGGGCTGTTACCCGCACGCTGCGCCACATCATAGCGCCGCAGGTCCTGCGCGGTACCAAGCGGCCGCTGCCTGATCGGCATCATCACATTGTCGCCAAAAGAGCCTTGAAACAGCACCGGGCGGGACGTGGCATGACCGATGCGGGCAGCGATCACCGCCTGATGAATGTCACGCATGTTCTGGTCATCGATACAGACCTTGCCCGCCGAAGGCAGCAATTCGCGGGTCAACAATCCCGCCAACGCACGGCGATCCTCCTCCGAGGGCGCGGCAACCCCGATCACCTTGCCTGCCGGGAAGCGGGCATTGAGATCTTCCAGAACAAGATTGCCATCCGCATCGCGGACGTTGACCCCCTCCACGACGATATCGCCCCGAAGCCGTTTCAAATCCTCGGGAGCGCCCGTCATCAAGGCCTCATCGACCATGCCGGGCGGGTCAAATCTCTCCAGGATCACATCCCAGCGCAACGCCATATCCTGCGTCTGGTTGTAATAGGCCAGAAGTTCCTTCCAGGGCGATGCCAAGTCCTTGTAGGCGGCAAGGGCTGCAACCAGTGCACCGAGCGAGACCTTGCCTTCAAGCACCAGATAGCCGCCAACTGCATAGAACAGGAACGGTGTCAGCTGGGTAATGAAGTTGTTGAGAAACTTCATGAAGAATTTTTTCTGATAGATCGCAAACCGGATGTCATAGAGCCATCCGAGCCGATCCGTGATCACAGCCATCCGGTAACGCCAACCGCCGTTCAGACGTAGGGTAGATGCGCCAGCGGCGCTTTCGCCGATCTCGGAGGCCAAAGCGCGGATCTGATGAATACGCTTCTTGTTCAACAGGTTGATTTGCCGCTGCAACATCGGGATCAACCAGCCCTGCAAGGGAATTAGCGCAACCGCCGCCAGACCGAACCAGACACTCTGCATGAACAGAAAATAGAGGATCGTCAGCATCTGACCGGCCTGTAGCACCGGCTGGCTGACCGCATCCCCCATCAACCCCCCCATCGGCTCACTTTCCGAGGTGATCATAGACACCAGTTCGCCCTGGCTTACCCGCTCGAAATACGGCTGTGGGAACCGCACAACACGCGAGATCAACCGATAGCGAAACCGCCGCAGCATCCGCTCGGCCAGAACCCCCTTCATCGTGTTGATGCGCATTTTCAGCAGACCATGCGCGAGAACCGCCAGAAGAAATCCACCGCAGAGAAGCCAGAGATAATGCAGCTGGTTCAACTCGTACCCAAGCAGGTCAATCGTGGAGCTCTGCGCCCCGATAGCATCGTTGATGATGCGTTTTGGCAGTTCCAGAGTGAGATAGAGAAGTGGAAACAGGCAGGCCGTGACCACCAACAGAACCAGTTGGTCGCGCTTTGAGTAGTTCCAGATAAACCGAAAAAGAGTGCGTTCTATGGGACGGCTCCGAAATGGAAAATGTTACGGAAACTGATCCCGATATGCCTAGCCCGGATTGCCAGTTGCAGGCAATGGCAAGACGGACGTCGCACGCCGTGTCGTCCGGTTCAATCCAGCTGACCTTGCCCAAAGCCTATCCAGATGACGGAGCGTCGTGGCGATTAGTGCCACAGGCCATTTGCCTGTTTCGAAAAAATACGTAAGCTTTCAGCGCGCGACACAAAACGGGGCCATTGCTTTGACAGACCACCTCGCATCCCTTTTGGGATTGCTTTGCCTGCTTCAGATCAAACACATGTTTGCGGATTTCTACCTGCAAACACCCAAGATGCTCTCGGGTCGTAGTGAATATCTGCATGCCGGACGGGCACAACATGCGGGGGTGCATGTGATGGGATCCATTATTGCCTTTGTTATCATGGGGGCTCCGGTTGGCTTCATCTTGATCATCTGCGCGCTGGAATGGGTGGCACATTTCAACATCGACTATTGCAAGGCCTGCTATTCCAAACGCAAGGAACTGGCACCGAATATGGCTGTCTACTGGCGCGCGATGGGCACCGACCAGGCCTTACACCAACTCACCTATCTTGCGATGGCAGCTGCCTGGGCGCATGTCAGTTTCGGCTGAAAGCCGAAGCAGCGCGACCTAAGCTGTTGGCGCCGGGACAAAGCTCAGCGCGTGACAGGTTCGTCGCGCTTGATGGTCCGCAGCACCACGTTTGTTTGCGCACTGGCAACCGCAGGCAGGCGGAACAGAAACTCCTCAAGAAACCGATTGTAGGCGTCAAGATCAGGCGCCAATACCCGCAGGTGGTAATCCGACTGCCCCGTGGTGGCATAGCATTCCTGAACCAGACGGCTGGTCTCAACCGCCTTGATGAAGTCCGCCAGCTTTTCGCGGTCGTGACGGGTCAGCTGCACATGGACAATCGCGTGAAATCCCAGCCCCATAGCCGCCGCGTTCACCACCGCGCCATAGCGCTCAATGACACCCGCCTCCTCCAGTGCGCGCACCCGCCGCCACAACGCCGAAGCTGACATCCCCACCGCCTCTGCCAGATCCGCATTCGACATCCGCGCATCCTGTTGCAGCAGCGTCAGGATCCGACGGTCCCGATCATCAAGGGTGAGATCATCATCCATGGTAAAATCATCCAAATTCTTACATCACATGGAAATATCATTCATGAATGGAGTAAAACAGAGGTAATCTGGCAAGAATATCCAGACAATGTGGATTATCATTTCGCGCATATGATCGTATCATTGCAAGGGATACTCCAATGACCCAGCTCAGCCACGATTTTCGCAGTTACCAGCTGGATGACCGGTATGAGATGACGACGGGCCGCGTCTTTCTGACCGGCACCCAGGCACTGGCGCGCGTGATGCTGGATCAGGCACGGCGCGACAGATCGGCCGGATTGAATACCGCAGGCTTTGTATCCGGCTATCGCGGCTCTCCGCTGGGCGGCGTTGATCTGGAATTCTGGCGCAGCCGCACACGCATGGACGCCAATAACATCACCTTCATGCCCGCAGTGAACGAAGATCTGGGCGCAACCGCCGTCTTGGGCGCGCAGCAGGCCATTCTTGACCCTCACTGCGAGGTCGAGGGCGTGTTCTCCATGTGGTATGGCAAGGGACCGGGGGTCGACAGGTCCGGCGATGCGCTGAAGCACGGCAACGCCTATGGCTCATCCGAGAAGGGCGGCGTTCTGGTCGTTGCCGGCGATGACCATGGTTGCGTCAGCTCCTCAATGCCACATCAGTCCGACGTGGCCTTCATGTCCTGGTTCATGCCGGTCCTGAACCCGGCCGATGTCGGGGAATTCCTGCAGTTTGGCGAATACGGCTTTGCGCTGTCGCGCTATTCGGGCACCTGGGTGGGGTTCAAAGCCGTCTCGGAAACCGTGGAAAGCGCACGCTCCGTGGACCTGCGCCCGGACCGCGCTTTCTCCTACCCCGAACTGCCCGATTATCCAGGCGGGCTGCACATCCGCAGATCAGACCTGCCCTCGCCGGAGATCGAGACCCGGATCCACGCCAAGCTGCGTGCGGTGCGTGCCTTCGCCGAGGCAAATCCGATTGATACGCGGATCTACGATCTGCCGGAGGCAAAATTCGGCTTTGTCACCAC
Source organism: Phaeobacter sp. JH204B (assembly GCF_048055755.1). Lineage (NCBI taxonomy): Bacteria > Pseudomonadati > Pseudomonadota > Alphaproteobacteria > Rhodobacterales > Roseobacteraceae > Phaeobacter > Phaeobacter sp. JH204B. The sequence continues at coordinate 227,038 of NZ_JAYMXF010000019.1, read as the reverse complement.
TGGCAAGGGACATCTGGACCTGATGGAGGCGCTGCGCCTGCTCGGACTTGATGCCGCCGCCTGCAAACGTCTCGGTATTGATATCTACAAGGTTGGGATGGTTTGGCCCCTAGCCCGCACCGAGGCGCTGCGTTTTGTAAAAGGCAAACAGGAAGTTCTGGTAGTCGAGGAAAAACGCGGCATCATCGAGAGCCAGTTCAAGGAATATTTCTACGACTGGCCAGGCGACAAACCGGAACGGATGGTCGGCAAACATGACAGTCAGGGCAACCCGCTGATCCCCTGGACAGGTGAGCTGTCGCCTTTGCAGCTGGTGCCGATCGTGGCGGAACGCCTGAACCGGTTCTTCCCAGAGGAAAACCTGTTGGAGCGGGCAGATAGCCTGACCGCCAAGCCCCCTCAGTTGCTGAATATCCCCGGTGCCACCCGCACCCCCTATTTCTGTTCGGGCTGCCCTCATAACACCTCCACTAAACTGCCTGAAGGCAGCAAGGCCAACTCGGGAATTGGCTGCCATGTCATGGCCAGCTGGATGGACCGCGACACGGCCGGTTATGCCCAGATGGGAGGCGAAGGGGTGCCCTGGACAGTTGCCTCGAAATTCAACGGCGGCAAGCATGTGTTCCAGAACCTTGGCGAGGGCACCTGGTATCACTCCGGCTCTCTGGCAATCCGTCAGGCGGTCGCTGCGGGCACAAATATCACTTATAAAATCCTCTATAATGATGCGGTCGCGATGACCGGCGGCCAGCCGGTGGATGGACCGGTCAGTGTCTCAGGCATCGCCCAGACCTGCCGCGCAGAAGGCGTCGACCGGATTGCGCTGGTGTCCGATGAGATCGGCAAGTTCTCCTCCTCCGATTTCCCTGCGGGCACCAGTTTTCACGACCGTGCCGAAATGGACACCGTCCAACGCGAGCTGCGGGAGATCCCCGGCGTTACCGTCTTGATTTACGAACAGACCTGCGCCACCGAAAAACGCCGCCGCCGCAAGCGTGGCACAATGGAGGATCCAAAGCGGTTTGCCTTTATCAATGATCTGGTTTGTGAGGGCTGCGGCGATTGTTCGGTGGAATCCAACTGCCTGAGTGTCGAGCCGAAAGAGACCCCCTTTGGCCGAAAACGCAAGATCAACCTTTCAAGCTGCAACAAGGATTTCTCCTGCCTGAATGGTTTCTGCCCAAGCTTCGTAACCGTGGAAGGTGCAACGCGGCGCAAGAAAGAAATTGCCGCTTTGGACATTGGTACGCTGACCGCTGGCCTACCTATGCCTGCTTTGCCATCGCTGGAGGATCCGTTCGATCTTCTGGTGACCGGTGTCGGCGGTACGGGCGTCGTCACGGTAGGTGCTCTGATCACTATGGCCGCGCATCTGGAAGGGAAAGGCGCCAGCGTCCTGGACTTTACCGGCTTCGCACAGAAGTTCGGCACCGTACTCGGCTACATCCGCCTTTCAAATGCACCGGACGCGCTGCATCAGGTGCGTATCGACCAAAGTGCGGCAGATGCGGTAATCGGTTGCGACGTGGTGGTCAGTTCCGCTCCGAAAGCGTCAGCCCACTATCGCGAGGGCACGAAAATGGTGCTGAACCGCGCCGAAATGCCCACAGGCGATCTGGTCCTGCGCCGTGATGCCGACTTGATGGCCGCTCTGCGCGAAAAATCCATCGCCGATGTCATCGGCGCCGACAACCTGTCGGGCTTCAACGCGAATGAAGCGGCAGAAACTCTGCTTGGCGATGCCGTTCTGGCCAATGTCATGATGCTGGGCTTTGCCTGGCAAAAGGGACTGGTTCCGGTCAGCCTCGTCGCCCTTGATCAGGCTATTGTCTTGAACGGTGTTGCGATCGAGAAGAACCGCCTGGCCCTGGCCATCGGGCGGGCCTTCGCTCATGATCCGGCGCGCCTGTCAGATCTCTACTCCGAAGAGGAGGCGCGCACAGAAACCCTGGCCGAGCTGATTGACCGCCGTGCCACGTTTCTGACCGGCTATCAGGATGTTGCCTATGCACAATCTTATACTGCCCAGCTGGAAACCCTGCGCGATGCCCTTCCTGCGGATCGGTCTGAAGAGCTGGTCAAGGCGGCCGCAAGATCGCTGTTCAAACTGATGGCCTACAAGGACGAATTCGAAGTGGCCCGCCTTCTGAGCGACGATCGTTTTACGCATCAGCTCGAAACCGAATTTGAGGGCGACTTTCAGGTGAACTATCACCTTGCCCCGCCTCTCCTCAGCCGCAAAACCGATGCGCGGGGCCGGCCCCGCAAAATCCAGTTCGGCGGCTGGATGCGTCCGGCACTCCGCCTTCTGGCGAAGGGACGCCGCCTGAGAGCCCATCGCTGGAACCCCTTCGGTCATCACGAAGAGGCACGTCTGCACCGTGATCTGCTCAGCTGGTATCAGGGCATCCTCCAGCAGGCCGCCGTACGCTATACAGCAGAGGATCACGACAAATGGCTGTCCGTGCTGACTGCACCGATGGATATCCGTGGATACGGACCGGTGCGCATGGCCGCCGCCGAAAAGACCAGGGCCGACGTCGACAATCTGCTCACTGCGATGTGAGACCGCGTCTCAGGGGCGCCAGTACTGTTTGGCGTATTCCGCAAATTCGGCCAGCTCTGCGGGGCTGGCCGACTGGCCGGTAAAGACCTCCAGATAAGCCCCCGTCATGCTGAGCCGCTGCTCGTACGGCTCATTAAGGCCCGCCATGTCGTAGCCCAGCTGCATGTAATAGAGCACTTTGGCCCGCGTTTCTGCATCGCGTTCAGGGTAATCATAGCGCCGAAACATCGAGGTCAACGCATCGATCCTGCGGGCATCCGACATGTCCAGAATATTGCGCACATGGCCGGATCTGCGCGCCCAGTCCCGTATCGCGAAATCAAGAGCCGTGTTGAACAACTGCGGGTTCGCCGTACAGCGAAACACATTCAGGACAGCGGCGGTAATGGTCTCTGCCGCAGCTTCAGCCTGCCCCATCAGGCCAACCGTATTGGTCTGTTCCCAATTGGTCAGCAGCGCGTCCAACAGATCCTGCCGTGACTTGAAATACCAATAGAACGAAGACCGAGAAACCCCCATGCGTTCCGCCAGCGCAAGCACCTTGACCTGCTCGACCCCGTCGGTAATCAGCACATCCATTGCCACATTCAGCCAATCTGCACGCGTGACCTTGACGTTGCCAACCAATGGGATGGCTTCGGGATCATCGCGGTGCAGGATCGGTTTTTCAGCCATGGCTGACCTCTGAATACTTGGATTGAAACCTCGGCGGGCGGGCCGCAGACGACACGAATGATCTGACCGCACAACTTGCCGCTGTTTGTACAGGCTGTCCATCCGGTCCTACAAGTGTTCTCACAATCGGGCGCTTGGGCGCTCGGCGATCCTATCGTACCACGCGCGGGTCGCAGTATTGTCTGCCGGGATACGCATCTTGATGACCCGGGCGAAGTCGACAAAAACAAAGGCGGCAATGTCGGCCAGGGTCAGATCGTCCAAAGCGACAAAGACGCTTTGCTGCAAGCGCGCCTCCAGCAGATCGAAAAACCTCGCAGTTCGGGCAAGACCTCGTTCTGCCAACTCTGGAATCTGAGCATGATTTTCGGGGCCGGGAATGGCCCGGTGGGCAAAGGCCGGGTGGCTGTTTCGCAGCGCGTCGGCGATCGGCAGTCCGCCCTGCGCCTCTACTATCGCATGCCACATCAAGACTTGCCCTTTTTCCGCCGGAGTGCGCCCCATCAACGGCGGTTCCGGGTGGAGCGCCTCCAGATAGGCCGCAATCCCCAGGTTCTCAGTCAAGGTCAGCCCGTCATCCGTCACCAGAACCGGCAGCGTCGCCTGCGGATTGACCGCCCGAAACGCCTCAGACAATTGTTCGCCCTTTGCAATCGAAATGTCGCGCGTCTCGATCTCCAGCCCCTTTTCTGCGATGAACATCCGCGCTCGTCTGGGGTTGGGGGCGGTGCTGCAATCGTAAAATATCATAGTGCGGCCTCTCATCTGCGTTTCGGAACGTCTCAAGCAGCCTAGGTCGCCGGAAGGCCACGGCGCCAGTCAAACCCGACGTCGCAACCGCAGCTGACACGCGCGGATCAGCTCACACGGCAATAGATGAAACACCGCCCCGGAACCGCCCCCGCTGGCAAAGGCTGTTCCACCAGCGAGTCGAAATACATCCGGTCTGAGGACACCATAAGGCCGCCCACCGCCAGAAGCGGCTCGACCAGAGGCGAGATCATCCTCGCGAAGGCGTCGTTCTTTTCGCGGTCATGCCCGCCCAGGTCGGCGTGGATCAGGCTGGCGCCTCCCGAAAACCGGTCTGCGGCTGCGGGCAGTGTTTCACGAACGTCACCAAGGATGGTCAGATGTTCCGCTGGCGTGCTGTCGGGATGCGAGGCGACGGCGCGCTCGAACACATAGACGTCACGATCACGAATGCGTTCGCGCATGTGGTGAAAGGTACGGCCATTGCCTAACCCCAGTTCAAACACCGGCTCTGTCCGGCCCGCGGTCTGCGCAATAGCCGCATCCAGACAGGCCCGCTGCGACACCATCCGGTCGATAAACAGATCAAGCCGTGTGGTGGTATTCTGCGCGTTCATGACATTCTCCCTTAGATGACCGTGGCAGCACTAAGGCCGCAAGTTGCGACAGCTGTGACAGAGATTGTCGCGAATGTGTAGCATCCGGAAGCTATGCGTCTCTGCGCTTTTGCACGAACCTGGGCTGCTCGCGCGCACTCAATTTTTTGGCATCAATCTTTAGGGTATGGAAATGGGATTTGACTATTGCCCCAGTGGCGCGCGACAGTGGGCGAAAAAAACAGGGGATATGGAACCGCTATGCAAGCGCCGCAACGGCTTGGCGGCTTAGGCTAAATGACGCCTCTGCTGTCTGTCGAGAACCTCAGTATCGGATTTGGCCAGGGTGACCCGGTTGTGAGAGACGTGAATTTTTCCGTCTCCACAGGTGAAACCGTTGCGCTTGTCGGAGAAAGCGGCTCGGGCAAAACCGTGACCTGTCGTGCTGTCCTGCGGATCCTGCCGAAGGCCGCGCAGATCAGGCAGGGCCGGATCTTGTGGCGTGGCGCCAACGGCGGTGGCGAACGGGATCTGCGCACGCTGGGCGAGCGGCAGATGCGAGACGTTCGCGGCAATGAAATCGCAATGATCTTTCAGGAGCCGATGCGCTCTCTTTCGCCACTGCACAGGATCGGCAATCAGGTTGCCGAAGTACTCTGGCTGCATGGTGGCAAGAGCGAAAGCGCCGCCAAGCGCGAGGTCTTGACCTGTTTTGAACGGGTGGGCTTCCCGGATCCTGAGCGCACCTATAAATCCTATCCTTTTGAGCTGTCCGGCGGGATGCGTCAGCGCGCGATGATTGCGATGGCGATGGTCGCCAAGCCTGATCTTTTGATCGCGGACGAACCGACGACGGCGCTGGACGTAACCACCCAGGCACAGGTACTGGGCCTGATGAAAGACCTCCAGCGCGATACCGGCATGGCGATGATCCTGGTGACCCACGATCTGGGTGTTGTCGCCAATATGGCAGAGCAAGTCGTCGTCATGCACAAAGGCCGCGTCATGGAATCCGGCAGTGCCGAAGCTGTCCTTGGCGCGCCCGCGCATCCCTACACTCAGGCTTTGTTCAGGGCGGCCCCGCAGATCCCCGAGACACCAGAACCCGTCTCCCCTGTGCCGCAGGACGATCTGATCCTTGAACTGCGCAACATTTCCAAGACATACGCGTTGCGGGCTGGCAAAGGCTGGTCTGCACCCACCCTTATTCATGCCTGCAAAGAGCTGAATCTAGCGCTCCCGCGCGGCAAGACGCTGGCAATCGTCGGCGAAAGTGGTTCGGGAAAGACAACAGCCGCACGTATTGCGCTTGGCGCCGAAGCCCCCGACCCCGGCGGGGAAGTCTTGTTCAGACCCGCAGCAGATGCCGCACCGATTTCTGTTCATGACATGGACCGCAGCAGCCGGACGGCGTTTCAACGAGCCGCCCAGATGGTGTTTCAGGACCCCTATTCATCGCTGTCGCCGCGGATGCGTGTTCAGGATGCCATGACGGAACCGCTGGAGATCCACGGTTTGGGCAATCGCAGCAGCCGCCGGGATCGCGCCGAAGAGATGTTGCGGCTGGTGGGCCTGCAACCTGAAATGCTGCTTCGCTATCCACATGCGTTCTCGGGCGGTCAGCGCCAACGCCTGTCGATCGCCCGCGCGCTGATGCTCGATCCATCGCTGATCGTCTGCGACGAGCCGACATCGGCCCTGGACGTCTCGGTGCAGGAACAGATCCTGCGACTGCTGGAGGACATCCGCGATCAGCAGCAGCTGTCCTATCTCTTTATCAGCCACGACCTCGCTGTGGTGGCACGCATCGCCGATGAGGTCGCTGTAATGCGCCGTGGTATGGTGGTAGAACAGGCGCCGCCTGAAACGCTGTTTTACAATCCTCAGCATCCATACACCAAGGCACTGATTGCTGCGCAGCCGGAACCGAGCATCAAGCGCCCGATCAATCTCAAATTGGTAGCACAGGGCGCCGGATCGCCCGACAGCTGGCCAGACCGTTTCAAATTCTCCGGCATCACGGCACCGCCTTTGGTACAAGTGGAGCCCGGACATAAGGTACGTTGTCATGTTTAATCTGCGCTCATCTCTGAAAACCCTCGCAACTGGCGCGGTTCTGGCCCATGCCCTCAGTCTGGCAATGGCCTCGACTGCCCTCGCCACGCCCGCACAACTGATCGAAAGCGGGTTTTGGGAACAGGAGGTGCAATCCGGCGACCTGCCGCCTGTCGCCGAACGAGTGCCCGAGGTCCCGTTGATCGTCGATCTGAAAGCCAAGGGCCGTCAGTTCGGGGTCCAGGGCGGCACGCTCAACACCATGGTGACGCGGTCCAAGGACATCCGGCAGATGGTGGTGTACGGCTACGCCCGACTGGCGGGCTATGACGAGACCTATCAGCTACAGCCAGACATCCTGCTGGATTTCGAGGTTGAGGATAATCGCCGCTTCACCTTGAAACTGCGTCCGGGTCACCGCTGGTCAAATGGTGATCCCTTCACCTCTGCCGATTTTGAATACTGGTGGAAAGACGTCGCCAATAACCTGCTGCTCAACCCTACTGGCGCCCCGGATTATCTGCGGGTGGATGGGGCGCTGCCAACCGTCAGTTTTCCTGATGAAACAACCATCATCTACGAATGGGCTGCCCCCAATCCCAGTTTCCTGCACAGTCTTGCGCAGGCCAGCCCGCCCTTCATCTATCGCCCATCGGCCTATCTGAAACAGTTTCATGCCGATTACGCCGACCCCGAAAAGCTCGCTGAGGAAGTGGACTATGCCCGGGTCAAGAGCTGGGCCGCCCTGCACAACAAGCTCGACAATATGTATAAGTTCGACAACCACGAATTGCCGACTTTGCAGCCTTGGATCAATGCAACCTCGGGCAAGAAGATCCGGCATCTCTTCGTGCGCAATCCTTATTACCATCGTGTCGACAGCAAGGGCGTGCAGCTGCCCTATATCGACACGGTCGAGATGGAAATCGTGGCAGGCGGCCTGGTCGCCGCCAAGACCAATGCCGGCGAAGCGGACCTGCAAGCCCGCGGACTTGGCTTTCGCGATATTCCGATCCTGCGCAAGGGAGAGAGCGATGGCGCCGCCTACAAGACCTATCTCTGGGGCAATGGAACTGCTTCTCAGATCGCCATCTATCCAAATCTCAACGTAAACGACGACCAATGGCGCCAGGTTCTGCGCGACACGCGCGTACGCCGGGCCCTCTCTGTCGCGATCAACCGGGCCGGCATCAACAAGGCGCTCTATTTCAAACTGGCAAAGCCGGGGGCGATGACGGTGCTTGAGGCCAGCCCCTTCTTTGATCCCGCCCTGCGCGAGGCCTGGGCTCAATATGACCCCGAGCTGGCAAACCAGCTTCTGGACCAAGCCGGGCTGAGCGAGCGTGACAGCTATGGCATCCGTAAACTGCCCGATGGCCGCCCCATGGAACTTGTCGTGGAGACCGCCGGCGAACGTCAGGAGGTAGAAAACGCGCTACAGATCATCTCCGATGACTGGCGCGATGTTGGCGTCAAACTGGTGATGCGGCCCCTTGATCGAGACATCCTGCGCAACCGGGTGTTTTCCGGCACCACAATGGCCTCGGTCTGGTATGGCTGGGACAACGGGCTGCCGCAAACCTATACCTCGCCTGCTTATCTGGCACCGACCGATCAGGTGTTTCTGTCTTGGCCGAAATGGGGCCAATACCATCAGACCGGAGGTGACGTTGGGGAGGCACCGGACCTCGAACCCGCCCAGCGACTGATGGAACTCTGGCACGCCTGGGAAGCCGCAACAACGGACGAAACCCGCACCAAGGTCTGGCAGGAAATGCTGAAGATCCACGCTGATGAAGTCTATGCAATCGGTCTGGTCGCTGCGGCCCCGCAACCTGTTGTTGTCAGCAATCGTCTGCGCAATGTGCCGACAAAAGGCACCTGGGCCTGGGATCCGGGCGCCCATTTTGGCATCTACCGCCCGGATGAGTTCTTCTTCGAAGACGGCAAAGGCTGAGGGACCACGACCAGATGGAGATCCTGCGCTACGCCATCTATCGCTTTGGAACCATGTTGCTGACGCTGCTTGTGGTATCAGTGCTGATCTTCGTCATCATCAACCTGCCCCCCGGTGACTACCTGTCCAACCAGATCGCGGAGCTGCGAGCCTCCGGCCAGTCGTCCGGCGTGGACAAGGCGGAATTCCTTCGCAAGGAATATGCGCTGGATCGCCCGCTGTGGCAGCAGTACATGATCTGGATGGGGTTCATGCCCGGCCCGCATGGGTTCTCCGGGATGATACAGGGCAATTTTGGCTGGTCTTTCGAATTTGACCGCCCGGTTGCCGAGATCGTCGGCGAGAGCCTCTGGCTCACCGTTCTGGTCAATGTTGCAGCAGTGCTGTTCGTCTACCTCGTTGCACTTCCGCTGGGGGTCCTGGCGGCAGCGCGCTCTCGCACCTGGGTCGACTATACCTCTGCCTTCGTTGGATACCTCGGGCTCGCAACGCCGAACTTTCTGTTGGCGCTTATCCTGTTCTATTATGGGCATAAATATTTCGATCTGCCAATCGGTGGCCTGATGGATCCCGCCTATGAGGGAGAGCCGATGACATGGGAAAAGGTGAAATCCATTCTGATCCACCTGATTGTGCCAACCTTCGTGATCGGAACCTCCGGCGCCTCGGCCATGATGCAGCGGCTGCGGGCCAATATGCTGGATGAACTCGGCAAACCCTATGTGGAAACCGCCATAGCAAAGGGGATGGCACCGGCCCGGATGTTGACAAAATATCCGCTGCGTGTGGCCTTCAACCCCTTTGTTGCGGACATTGGCAACCTGCTGCCAGCCATGATCTCCGGCTCGGTTCTGGTCTCCGTTGTTCTGGGCCTGCAGACCATTGGGCCTACCCTACTCACCGCACTCAAAACACAAGATATGTTCCTGAGCGGGTTCGTCTTGATGTTCGTCGCACTGCTCACCCTGATCGGGACCATGATTTCCGATGTCTTGCTGGTGATGCTCGATCCCCGCATCCGCTATGAGGAGCGCAAGCGATGAGCACCCAACCCGACAATCGCTACGTCGATACCACGCCCTATGATCCCAATACGGCCCTGCAAGAGCTGGAGCGCAAGGATCTCGACGCCCCCAATTGGGTGTTGATCTGGCGCAAGTTCAAAACGCACAAACTGGGCCTCACCTCGGGTATCTTCCTGCTGGTCTGCTACCTGCTTCTTCCTGTCATCGGCTTCATAGCACCCTACGGCCCGAATGAGCGCGACAGCGAGCATATCTACTCGCCGCCTCAATCCATAAACCTGTTCCATGAGGGCAAGCTGCGCGCGCCGTTTATCTATCCGATGACCTCGGAGGCGGATCTCGAAACCTTTCAATGGGTCTTCAAGCCAGATCTGGAAAACCCGCAACCGCTGCGATACTTCTGCGAGGGTGCAACCTACAAGATTGCCGGGCTGTTCCCCTCCGACACCCATCTGTTCTGCCCCCCCGAAGGCGCAACTCTGTTTATCTGGGGATCCGACCGGCTGGGCCGGGATGTCTTCAGCCGTATTCTTTATGGCGCCCAGCTGTCACTCACCGTGGGTCTGATTGGCATCACCGTCTCCTTTGTGCTGGGGATATTCTTTGGCTCCCTCGCGGGATACTTCGGCGGCAAGCTGGACTGGATGATCAACCGGATGATCGAAATCCTGCGCTCGCTGCCTGAACTGCCGCTGTGGCTGGCGCTCTCCGCCGCTGTGCCATCCAACTGGTCGCCAGTCGCGGTGTTCTTTGTCATCTCAATCATTCTGGGCATTCTTGACTGGCCCGGACTGGCGCGCTCCGTCAGAGCGAAGTTCCTGTCCCTGCGCGAAGAAGAATACGTCCGCGCTGCAGAAATGATGGGAGCGTCCTCGGGGCGGGTGATACGCAAACACCTGCTGCCGAATTTCATGTCACATCTTATCGCCTCTGCTGCCCTGTCGATCCCGGCGATGATCCTTGGTGAAACGGCGCTCTCGTTCCTTGGCCTCGGTTTGCGCGCCCCGGCCGTTAGTTGGGGCGTCATGCTGAACGACGCGCAAAATCTTGCTTCGATCGAGATTTACCCATGGACCGCTATTCCCATGCTTCCGATCATCATTGTTGTGCTTGCATTCAATTTCCTCGGCGACGGATTGCGCGACAGCCTGGATCCCTACCAGCAATAACCCCCAGGTGATCAACTGACCCGCGAAAGGAGAGCCCAATGCAGGCGCTACCAGACCCTGAAACCTACTCCGTGATCGCAGGTGCTCGCTGGCCCAGCTGCTATGCTGTTTCGGAACTGGCCAACCGCTCGCTGGCTGCGGTCGGGGTCGCCCTAGCCGAACTGATGACCGCGATGAACCTCAGCACCGAAGATCTGGCCGTTACCGTCGATCAGCGCCGGGCTGCGCTATGGTTTCGCTACAGCTTCCGTCCCATGGGCTGGGAGATGCCCAATCTCTGGGACCCCTTGGCCGGCGATTATCGCACAGCCGACGGATGGATCCGGCTTCATACCAACCTTCCCCATCATCGCGACGCGGCGCTGACGACCCTCGGCTGCCAACCTACCCCGGAGGCGGTACGCGACGCTGTTGCTAGCAGATCCGCGGATACGTTGGAGCAGGCCATCGTTGGTGCGGGCGGTGTCGCGGCAGCGATGCGCAGCCATGCACACTGGCAGGCCCATCAACAGGGGCAGGCAGTCGGTTCCGAGCCCTTGATCGCCTGGGGGCGGCCCCGTCACATCAACCTTCGGAGGCAACCATTGGCAACAGGGGCTCGGCCTTTGGCGGGACTGCGGGTGCTGGACCTCACGCGGGTGCTGGCAGGCCCCGTAGCGACCCGGACCTTGGCCGCCTTCGGTGCAACTGTCCTCAGGATTGATCCGCCGGGCTGGGACGAACCCGGCGTGCTTCAGGATATCTCGCTGGGCAAACATATGGCGTCATTGGATCTGCGCTCCGCCAGCGGGCGTGATCGCTTTGAAACTCTGTTAGCCGACGCCGATGTTCTGGTGCATGGCTTTCGTCCCGGCGCGCTGGACGGGCTGGGATATGATACCGCAAAGCTGCAGGAACTCGCGCCGAACCTCATTGATGTGCGCCTGAATGCCTATGGCTGGACCGGCCCGTGGGCGCAGCGCAGGGGATTTGACAGCCTTGTGCAGATGAGCAGCGGGATCGCCGAACGTGGGCGCCAATGGGTCGCCGGATTTCCATCGACATCTGACCCAGCGGCAAAACCGGTTCCGCTCCCTGTACAGGCACTGGACCACGCAACCGGTTATCTGATGGCCGCAGCAGTTCTACAGGCATTGAGCAAGGCAAGCAGAGGCGAGCCTGTTGCCGATGCGCGCCTGTCGCTGGCCCGCACCGCGCATGAGCTCACATCCCTAACCGACTGTCATGGCGATGACAGCGCACCCGGCCAGGAACTGGCGGGCGCAGTCGATCACGACTTCTCACCGGAAGTGGAGCAGACAAGCTGGGGACCCGGACAGCGGCTGCTGGCGCCGCTGGCGGTTGGTAAGACGCAGATGCAGTGGGTCCTGCCCGCGACGGCATCAGGAACAGCAGCGCCGGACTGGCCTCGCTGAACTACTAGCGATCGTCGCCGTCGCCATCGTTCACATCCATCAGATCCTCATCGATGGCCGCCTGAACAGCCCCGACAGCCAGATCGCGCTTCTCTTTGGGGGTTTGCTCGACCTGATCCCCAGCCAAACGCACGGTAACCTCGCGATGGGCAAATTTGATACCTTCGCGCGCAAAGAGATCGCGGATTTCCTGAAACACCTTCTTGCGCACCAGCCATTGGTCGCCAGGCTTGGTCATGAATTTGACCCGAATGATCATTGCAGAATCCTGCATCTCGATCACACCCTGCGACTTCAGCGGCTGTATGAAGGTGTCTCCGATCACCGGATCATCCAGCAGCTCTTGCCCCAGTTTCTTGATGAGTTTGCGAACCTTTTCCACATCGGTGTCATAGGTCACCCGTAGCGGCAGCTTCATCATGACCCAGTCGCGGGAATAATTGGTCAGCACGCGGATCTCACCAAAGGGAATGGTGTGCAACGCTCCCAGGTGATGGCGCAACTGAAAGGATCGCACCGAAATACGTTCGACCGTGCCTTTGACATCGCCGATATCTATGTATTCGCCTTTGCGGAAGGCGTCGTCCACGAGGAAGAAGGCACCCGAAAAGATATCCCGGACCAGGGTCTGCGACCCAAAACCCACCGCCAGACCGACTACACCGGCACCGGCGAACAACGGGCTGACGTTGATCCCCAGTTCCAGCAGAACGATCAGGATGATGGAGACCACGACAACCGCCAAGATCGCGCCTCGGAACAGCGGCAGCAGGGTTGCCAACCGGCTGGCACCGCCCGCGCCGCCCTCGTCCCCTAATTCGCCAACCGGCATGTCGCCAACCTCTTCGTCGATCTTGCTGTCGATCCAGATCCGGGCGATGTGGTAGACAATATAACCGATGAACAGGATCACGATTATATCGCTCATCCGGTCCAGACGGGAGTTTTCCATCCAGGCTGCTTCGGGGTTCCAGATCGTGACCATGGCGAGAAAGCCGACGGTAAAGGCCAGTATACCGGCGATGCGGCGCGCGAGATCTTCGAAAGTGGCTATCGGGTGCCGCTGCTGTTGCGGAAGCATCTCGGCATCGTCGTTGGTCTCTGCGTCACTGTCTTCGTCGCTTCCATCGGCAGCGTTGACCAGCACCCGTCGCTGCGACCGATTGAAGAAGCGTTCGATCACATAGTTGATGAGGCCGTAGACAACCAGAATAGAGGTCAGCACCGAATAGCTGCCCGCCATGAGCGGCAGCGACATATCGCGCTCCAACACCAGATCGAAGGCGAGCTCCAGCCATCCAAATATGATGTAGACCACCAGAACAGGTGCCCAGGCAACAGACAGAAGCCGGACGAGCCAGGAGCAGGTTTCCGGGGCGCGGCCTGCACGTATGGCGTTGGAAATGGGTCGCGCATTGATCACAACCATCAAAAGATTGCCGAACGTGCCAACCAATGCCAACACGCCATAGACAAGCGCATATACATTGTAATTGAGCCCGAAATCGCCAACCCAAGTCGCAAAAAGCACCGAACAGATATCGTAGGTCGCCAGCCCGGAGGCCCAGAAATACAGACGCCGAGCGTCCCGGTCTGAGAACACGGGAATGCGGTATTGGCTGAGGTAAGGCGACAGCACCATGCGCCACAGGTCCGAAACTGTCCGCGACAAGAAAAACGCCGTGTAGATCGCGGTGACGGTGAATTTCACCGATGAATTGCCGGAAGTTCCGAAGATGAGATAGGACGTCAGCAACGCAAACGCCATGGCGACAACTGTACCGCCGACCCCCATAATGAAACGGAAGACCAGGAACGGCATTTTATCCTGATAGCCTTCGGGCTGTTCCTTGATCCGCGACACCACATGTTTCTTGGCTATACGCTTGCCGTAAATCTCGACTGAGACCCAGCGACCGATGAACAGCAGAAACAAGCTCCAGCCGAGCACCTTCACGTAGGTGATAATGCGGCCATCCGGGCTCGTCTGTCGCAGGATGTACTGCACCTCAAAGATCGAATAGGGCATCGCCTCCAGACGACTTTTCAGGGCATCCCCGAATTGCTCCACCTCCGATTGCGCTTTCATCAGCGCCGAGGCCCCTTCCATCTGATCCGTGGCGGGAACAGGTATCGTTCCACCCTGCGCATCCGAGGGCGAAACCAGCTGGCCGCGACCATCAACGATGATGACGCCGACGCCGCTCTCAGCTGCCTGCTCAATCGCCTTGGCTAGATCATCCCCACCCTGAGGTGACGTCGATTGCGCCCATGTTGCTGCCGGACCAAAGGCCGCCACAACCAGCGCCAGCGTCAAACAGACAAGATACTGCGATACCATTCGCCACATGAGAACAACCCGATTTTTTGGAACCATCCCTTCACCAAGGCCGCAAAACGGTGAAAATATCAAGTCTTTGCACCTTGGCACGGCGTTTCAGTGGTGAAAGTGCGGTTCGCAAGCGCTTGATTGCAACTTATACCTCTGCACGTTATAGAAAATTCAGCGTACCACACAGAGCGCAGGAGGGCAGACCACGCCGACGGGCGCAGGATTCTCCCTTCGACGTTCTGGATCTGACGCAACGATGATCTGTGCCTTGGCCCGTAGCGTGTCAGGCTGAGCAACCTGAGGCGATACTATGCTGAGGCGGACCCTGGCCGAGCTGTTACGCACAGCCGCTGATGCGGAGGATGGGCACCCGTGTCCAGAACATCTCTGCACGTCCTCCCGACTTGGGTTGCCCGGTGTTTCATCTCTCCTATCCTTGTACCAGACGCAGGCCCAGCGATGACAGTCAACGCACCCTCCAGCACCCCTCGCGGCCCCCGTGTCATGCTCTACAGCCACGATACCTTCGGGCTGGGTCATCTGCGACGGTCGAGGGCCCTGGCCGGTGCGATTACCGATGCGGACCCGTCGGCCTCGGCCTTGATCCTGACCGGCTCTCCCGTGGCCGGGCGTTTCGCCTTTCCCTCACGCGTCGACCATGTGCGGCTACCCGGTGTAATCAAGCGGTCGGACGGCTCCTATGCGTCACGGACAATGGGAATGTCGATTGAAGAGACCACCACGCTGCGGGCAGGTCTTATCCGATCTACCGCGATGGAATACGCCCCCGATGTGCTGATCGTCGACAAGGAACCAACCGGGTTTCGCGGCGAATTGCTGCCCACCCTGGAAGAGCTGCAGCGCAAGGGCAAAACACGCCTGATCCTCGGGTTGCGCGATGTTCTGGATGAGCCGGAGGTGCTGGCCACCGAGTGGGCCCGCAAGGATGCCGTTGCCGCCACTGAACAATTCTATGACGAGATCTGGGTCTATGGCATCCGCTCCGTCTATGATCCCACCGCCGGGCTTCCCCTCAGCGCGGACGCACAGGCGCGGATGCATTGGACCGGGTATCTGCGCCGCGATCTTGGCGAGCTGGGAACCCCTCCAGAACAGCCATATGTCCTGATCACCCCCGGCGGCGGTGGCGATGGCGCGATGATGGTCGACCTTGTCCTGACCGCCTATGAACGCGACCCGGGCCTGGCACCCCGGGCCATGCTGGTCTACGGCCCCTTCCTGTCGGGCGAGACCCGAACCGAGTTCGAGACTCGTGTTGCCGCTCTGAACGGCCGCGTCACAGCAGTGGGGTTCGAATCCGAGATCGAAACCCTCTTCGCCGGGGCGCAGGGCGTTGTCTGCATGGGCGGCTACAACACGTTCTGCGAGGTTTTGTCCTTTGACAAACCCGCCGTCATTGTACCGCGCACCACCCCGAGGCTTGAGCAGTGGATCCGCGCCAGCCGCGCCGAAGAACTTGGGCTGACGGCCATGCTGGATGAGCGTCGAGACGGCTGGACACCAGAGGCGATGATCCGTGCGATCCGTGCGCTCGCCGACCAACCACCGCCCTCGGCGGCGATTCCCGACGGGTTGTTAGACGGTCTCGACTATGTAACCGACCGGGTCGATGCACTTCTGCATAAGACCAGCGGGAAGGCCGCCGAATGAACTCTCGCAAGACCACGCCGTCGCGCCCGCCTCTTGCCGTGATCGTCAAAGGTTGGCCGCGCCTGTCCGAAACGTTCATCGCGCAGGAACTGGTCGCGCTGGAGGCCGCAGGCCATAGTTTTGAAATCTGGTCCCTTCGTCATCCCACGGATATCAAACGTCACCCCTTACATGAGAAGCTGAGCGCCGCGGTCCACTACCTGCCGGAGTATCTTTATCAGGAACCTGATCGTGTCTGGAGCGCGCGGCAACAGGCACAGGCCATGCCCGGCTATCAGACCGCCTATCGGATCTGGCGGCAGGACCTGCGCCGCGATCCCTCCCGCAACCGGATCCGCCGATTTGGCCAGGCTTGCGTCCTGGCTGCGGAAATGCCGGAGCAGGTCCTCGGGCTTTATGCTCATTTCCTGCACACGCCGTCTTCAGTGGCGCGCTATGCCGCCATCATGCGCGGTCTGCCCTGGAGTTTTTCCGCCCATGCCAAGGACATCTGGACATCCCCCGAGTGGGAACTGAAAGAAAAGCTTGCAGCCGCGACACATGGCGCTGCCTTTGGTGCCACTTGCACCGGGTTTGGGGCGAAACACCTGCAAGCGCTTTCGGACAGAACTGACCGGGTTGACCTGATCTATCACGGTCTGGATCTCTCGCGTTTCCCCTCTCCGCCCCAGCGCAGATGGCGTGCTCCGGGCGACCCGCTGCATCTGATGTCGGTCGGCCGTTTGGTCGAGAAGAAGGGCTTTGACCGGTTGATCGCCGCGCTCGCCCTCCTGCCCAGTTCGCTTGACTGGCACTGGACCCACATCGGCGGCGGCGCCCTGAAAGACCTGCTACGAGGCATGGCAGAGGATCTAGGCGTGGTCGATCGGATCACCTGGCGCGGCGCCTGCGATCAGCCAGAGGTTATCTCGGCCATGCGCGCATGTGACATATTCGTCCTGCCCAGCCGCATCGCCAGCGATGGTGATCGGGACGGGCTACCTAACGTGCTGATGGAAGCCGCGTCGCAGCGCCTGCCGATCCTGTCCACCGCGGTCTCTGCGATCCCGGAGTTCATCGAAAATGGCACCCACGGCGTGCTCAGCCAAGATACCCCCGAAGCCTTGGCAGAGGCCATCCTGACCCTGAGCCGGAATCCCGAGCAAGCCGCCCGAATGGCAGAAGCGGCACTCGTTCGACTGCGTCATGATTTTGGCATGGACCCCGGCATCGCCCGCCTGTCGGAGCGGCTGAAGACGATGATACGCGAGACATGAGCCGGGGCCACAAGATTGCCTTTTATGCGCCGATGAAGTCACCGCGCCACCCGGTGCCTTCAGGTGATCGAGAGATGGCCCGCAATCTGATGGGATTACTCGCCGGGACTGGGGCAACCGTCACTCTGGCCAGCGAGCTTCGGGTGTATGACAGATCCGGTGACACCGAACACCAAGCCACACTGCGCGGCAAGGCAGCACATGAGATCGACCGCATCTGTACCGAGATTCGCGCCACTCCCGAGGCCGACCGGCCTGCGCTCTGGCTTACCTACCACAACTATTACAAGGCCCCCGATCTGATCGGCCCTGCCGTCGCGGAGCGTCTCGGCATCCCCTATGTTCAGGTAGAATCGACACGCGCCAACAAAAGGCTCGAAGGTCCATGGTCGGATTTCGCCAGGGCAGCCCATGAGGCGGCCGATGCGGCTGCGGTCATCTTCTATCTGACCGAACAGGACCACGAGACCTTGCTGCGCGACAGATACGCGGACCAGAGGCTGGTCCACCTGCCCCCGTTCTTGACAGCGAAGACGCTGCCAACCGCCAGCGATCACTCCGGCCCGCTGTTGAGCGTCGGTATGATGCGACCGGGCGACAAGCTCGCCTCATATCGTCTGCTCGCGGATGCGCTCGCCAGGGTATCCCAGCCCTGGCGGTTGGACATCGTCGGCGACGGCCCGGCCCGCCCCGAGGTCGAAACCCTGATGCGCCCCTTCGGCGAGCATGTCCGATTTCTTGGTGAGTTGAACTGGGAGGCATTGGAGGCGCTCTATCAACAGGCCTCCCTTTTTCTCTGGCCCGGTGTCAACGAAGCGTTTGGAATGGTCTATCTTGAAGCCCAGGCGCATGGGGTGCCTGTCGTGGCGCAGGATCGCCCTGGCCTGTGCGATGTCGTCACCCAATGGGAGGAACCAGACCTTAATCCAACGACAGACAGCGGCGCTGCGGGCTACGCCCGGGCGCTCGAACGGGCGCTGGATGATGGAGCCTTGCGGAACCGGCAGGCCAAACGCGCCCGCGACCGGATTGCCACGCGACACCTCGCACCGGTGGCGGCACAAAAATTGTGGGCCACGCTCTCACCCTTGCTGGAGATTTCATCATGATCAGGCTTGCCCTCCTGCGCCACGGCCACACCGACTGGAACCGTGCCGGCCGAATTCAAGGTCGCAGCGATATCCCGTTGGACGACACGGCACGTGCCGAACTCGCCGTGCAGGCCCTGCCTGCCCCTTGGGATCAAGCTTCGCTTTGGTCGAGCCCGTTGAAACGCGCGGCCGAGACCGCCAAGCTGGTTGCAGACCGTCCCCCCCAGACCAGCCCGGCGCTCATCGAAATGAACTGGGGAGACTGGGAAGGCCGGCACGGCAAGGATCTAAGAGCCGACCCGACCAGCGGATTTCGCGACATCGAGGAGTGGGGCTGGGACTACCGCCCGCCCGGCGGCGAAACCCCACAGGAGGTCTGGGAGAGGATCGTGCCATGGCTCGCCCAGTTGACAGAGGACGCCCTGGCCGTGTGCCATATCGGGATCATGCGGATGATCCTGGCGCGGGCATATGGCTGGAACTTTGACTCGCCAGCCCCGTTTCAGATCAAGCGCAACCGGTTGTTCGTGGTGGAGCGACACGCTGACGGCAGGCTCACACCCGTCGCTGAACCAGTGCGTCTCAGCAAACGTGACATGTGATGAAAGTCCTCATCGCCGTCACGCATCTGTTGGGCACTGGGCATCTGTCACGCGCCCTGACACTGGGCCGGGCGTTCAGCGCTGCCGGACAGCAGCCCTGTGTCGTCTCCGGCGGCGGGTCGGCGCGTCAGCTTGATCATAGCGGTGTTGATCTCGTGCAGCTGCCTCCTTTGCGATCAGACGGCGTCAGCTTCTCGCGCCTGCTGACACCAACCGGTGAAGTGGCCGACGATGCCTATTTCGACAGCCGGATCGAAATGCTGTGCGACACGGTTCAACGGATCCAGCCGGATATTGTCATCACTGAGTTATTCCCCTTTGGACGGCGCAGCTTGCGGCAGGAGTTTCTGGCACTGCTCGATGCGGCTCACGACCTGCCGAAACGACCTGTCGTGTTGGCGTCCGTGCGCGATATCCTGGCACCACCCTCGAAACCCAAGAAGGCCGATGACGCCGCGGCCATTCTGACAACACGCTATGATGGTGTGCTGGTTCATTCAGATCCCCAGGCCACGCAGTTGGAGGCCTCATGGCCTGTCACACCGGCGATCTCGTCAATGCTGCACTATACCGGATATGTCGCACCGCCCCCGCCAGCACCGCACCCAGAAGGAACCGGCAAAGGCGAGATCCTTGTCAGCGCCGGTGGCGGCGCCGTCGGTGAAACGCTTTACCGGATCGCGCTCAAAGCCGCTGCGCTGCGTCCCGCTCTACGCTGGCGGATTCTGGTGGGCGGCCCGTCCGCAGCGGAGCAAATCGCCCAGCTGGTGGCGGAGCACGGCGAAACACTCGCACATCTGGAACCCGCACGGCCAGATTTCAGGCAGATGCTAAAAGGCGCAGCCGCTTCGGTCAGCATGTGTGGCTACAATACTGCGCTCGATCTGTTGCAAACAGGGGTGCCCGCAGTGATCGTTCCATTCGATGCGGGCAATGAGGTCGAACAGACCCTGCGCGCCAGCAGTCTCACGCAGCTGGATGGCATCGCGGCGATACCCTCGGCCGATCTGACGCCGGAGGCGCTTTGCAGGGCCGTTGACGCGGTTATGGCGGCACCCGCACGGCCAACAGATGGCTTCCGGTTTGACGGCGCCTCCCGAACGGTAGAGATTGCCCGCGAAATGGCAAAGGAGCGTTCATGACACCCGATTGGACCAATTTGGACCGAGAGCTTGCCAGGTGGCAGGAGGATGGGCTGATCCTGCCGCTGTGGTGGCGCGATGACGACGCGATTGCGGCGACACCACAGCTCGACCGGCTAATCGAACAATCGCAGCAACTGGCGCTACCTGCCCATCTCGCGGTTGTGGGACGTGACGCAACCTCCTCCCTTGCCAATCGGCTGGCTCAGGTCGACACGCTGGTGCCGGTGGTTCATGGCTGGGCGCATCAGAACCATGCCCCGCATGGTGAAAAGAAGGCCGAGTTCGGCACCCATCGACCGATAGATGACGTGCTGGAGGATGCAGAGAACGCCCTGACCCTTCTGCGTGACCTTTTTGGCGATCGGCTAAGACCGATGTTCGTCCCTCCCTGGAACCGGATCGACGCCGAAGTTGAACCCTGGCTGGCCGGACTCGGCTATAGCGCGCTATCGACCTTTGCTCCTCGGCGACGGGCCAAGGCAGCCCCGGGTCTATGGCAGATCAATACGCATCTGGACCCGATCGACTGGAAGGGCACGCGCTCACTCGTACCGCCAGCGTTGCTTCTTTCACAGCTGGTCACGCAGCTCGCAGCGCGCCGCAAGGGGCAGGCCGATGTCGCCGAACCCTATGGCATCCTGACCCATCATCTGGTGCAGGACGATGTGACATGGACGTTCTGCAGCGATGTGATACGCCGCCTGCTGGACGGCCCGGGGCGTGCTTGGGTTTTTGATGAAAGGATTAACTGAATGAGCCGCTTGGATTCCATGCTGCGTCGCCTGACCGCGCAGCGAGATGGGCTCAACTGGGCCGCAGACCAAATTCGTGGCCTGAGCGGTGATGTTCTTGATATCGGGCTGGGCAACGGCCGCACCTATGACCACCTGCGCGAAACATTGCCTGACCGCAGGGTGCGGGTCATCGACCGGGTGCTGCAGTGCCATCCCTCCTGCGTGCCGCCAGAAGCAGACTTCCTCCAAGGGGAAGCGCGCCCGATGCTGGACCAGCTGGCCGGCGAGAACAGCCCAATAGCGCTGGCCCATTATGATCTGGGTTTCGGCGTCCCGGAGCGGGACATCGCCGAGGCTGCGGCTCTGTCACCGGCCATTGCGGCAGTGATGACGCCGGGCGGGGTCATCGTTTCAGGTCAGCCGCTGGTCGGATTTGAAGAGTTGCAAGGCCCGGCGGATATTCCACCGGGGCGCTACCTGTTCTATCGCGCCTGACTGGCGCAGCCCTACCGCGCAGGCACTAGGCGACGCGGTTTCCTTGTGACCAGACGGAAGACAAGGCTGGCACCCCTGCCCGCATTCGGAAGCGGATCAGATCTGCGCGCTTGCCGATGTCGATACGTCCACGATCCGTCAGGTTCACCGCGTCCGCCGGTGCCGAAGTGACGGTCGCGAGGCCTCGCGACATGTCACCCCAGATATCGCCAAGCTGCGCCGCTGCCAGCAACAGGGCCGCAGGCACATAATCGGAGGACAGCACGTCAAGAAGCTCTAGTTCCGCAAGCTCCTTTGCCGCAACGTTGCCGGAATGCGAACCCCCGCGGATCAGGTTCGGCGCGCCCATCATCACCTTGATGCCGTGCGCATGGCAGGCCTGTGCCGCCACGACGGTGGTGGGGAATTCAGCAAGATGGATGCCGTGACCGGCTGAAACCGCCACCTGGTCTGCAGTTGTATCATCATGGCTCGCCAGAACCGCTCCAAAGCGGCGCGCAGCATTCACCGCCTCGACCTCGTGCAGGTCGCCATAGGTCTCGCGCATTTGCTTCAGTCCCGCTACATGCGCTC
This sequence comes from Phaeobacter sp. JH204B, assembly GCF_048055755.1. Lineage (NCBI taxonomy): Bacteria > Pseudomonadati > Pseudomonadota > Alphaproteobacteria > Rhodobacterales > Roseobacteraceae > Phaeobacter > Phaeobacter sp. JH204B. The sequence continues at coordinate 204,931 of NZ_JAYMXF010000019.1, read as the reverse complement.
GGAAGCCGTCGTCATCAAAGCCATGCTTGCCCTTCACATAGGCTTCCAGCTTTGACATGTCGCGGAACTGGCGCTGTCCCGGCGTGTGATCCATCAGGGACACCAGACCGACCCGGTCCTCCTCCCCAAATTCGTTCAACTCCTGTACCAGGGTTTCAGAACACACCTCGGCGCGCAGATGTAGAAAATGGCTGATCTTGAGCGCCGCCTGATCGCGAAGCTCAAGCAATTCAGATGCAAGACTACGGGCATAGGCGCCGTAGCGGGACTCAGCCGCCTTGATCGAGCCAACGCGCATTGCATCAAAAACTGTGGTAATCCCGGTTCCCGCCAGCTCGGCATCATGAGCGATAATGGCCGCGGCATGGGGCCAGTCGACCTTCGGTCGCGGTTGAATATGTCGCTCCAAGTTGTCGGTGTGCAGCTCAATCAGACCGGGGCACAGAAAGTCTCCCTCAAGGTCAATAGCCCCATTCGGTACGGATGCGCCATCGGCGATATCCACGATCTGCCCATCTTTCAGGGTGACGGAACCGGTGCGGGTTTCTCCGGGAAGAACGAGCGTGGCATTGGCAAGGATCATAGGTTCTGTCATCTGAGTTTCACACGGTTTGAGCTATAGAACGGGCCACACCTAGGAGGCCATTGTGACATTCACGCGATACGCGATCTATTATGTGCCGCCCAAGCAGGCGGAATGGAGCCGATTTGCATCCAGTTGGCTGGGCTGGGACCTTTGCGAAGGGCGTCCGCTGGATCATCCCCCGAACACCGGTCTGGACGTTGCTGCAATCACTGACGTGCCGCGCAAATACGGGCTTCACGCGACCATCAAGCCGCCGTTTCGGCTCGCTGAGGGCAAGACAGCGGACGCTCTGGCTGAGCGGTTTGCGCAGTTCGCAACTGAGATGGCACCAGTTAGGCTGGACGGGCTGACGCTCACACGGCTTGGCCGTTTCCTCGCCCTTTGTCCGACCGGGGATCAGCTGTCGCTGAACCGCCTTGCGTTTAACTGCGTGCGGGATCTGGACGATTTCCGCTCTCCACCTTCGGCAGCTGAACTGGATCGGCGCCGCACTGGAGGTCTGACGCCCGCTCAGGAACAGGCGCTTCTCACCTGGGGCTACCCCTATGTCGGCGACAGCTTCCGGTTCCACATCACGCTGACCGGCAAACGGCCTAAGGCGGAACTGCCTGCCATCGAAAGCATGTTGCAGGACCGGCTCGTGCCGCTGGTGCCAGCGCCCTTTGTTCTTGGAGATCTGGCTCTGGTCGGCGAGGGCAGCGACGGTCGTTTTCAGCTGATCCATCGTCATGCCCTCACTGGCTGAAGCCAGGGTGTCAGGGCTGCTTCTGCGGCCTTGATCGCCCCGTCCAGTTCACCGCTGTTGTCGATGTCGATTACATGCTCGAGCCCGGTCGGCAACGGCGTTGCCGCGCGGGCAAGCCTGCGGCTGACTTCAGCGCCATCCTCGCGCCCGCGCTCGGCCAACCGCGCCGCCAGCGCCTCTGGGGTGGCTGTGACAGACAGAACAATCAGGACCCCAAAAACACCCTGCGCTTCGAGGAGCACCTTTCTCGAAAGGTTCACCAAGACGCCCGATGCGACCCCACGCGCCTCGTCTATCTCTCGTGGAATCGCATAGTGCAGACCGTGCGCCTGCCAATGGAGCGCAAACCGCTCCTCGGCACGGAGCGCTGCAAAACGGGCCTCGCTTACAGCCTCATAGTCTTCACCACCCAGTTCCGGCGCCCGCGTGATGACGCGCCGCTGCTTCTGCACGCCCGGCAGACGGGCCATCAGCGCATCCATCAGGCTATCCTTGCCAACCCCTGAGGGGCCAACCACAGCGATAACAGGGGCTATCGAAGGCTCCAGGATCATGCAGCAGCCTTTGGGGTAAAGGCTGAAACATCGACAAAACGATCGCAGACCTGCTCGCGTGCGGCCTCATCGTGGAAGATACCGATAATGGCGGCGCCGCGCGCCTTGGCGTCTTCGATCAGAGACAGAACGGTCGCCCGGTTTTGCGCATCGAGACTCGCCGTTGGTTCGTCCAAGAGCATCGCCGGGTAGGTATGGGCGAAACCGCGAGCAATGTTCACCCGCTGCTGTTCCCCACCCGAGAAGGTGGTCGGGCTGAGCTGCCACAGGCGTTCCGGTATGTTCAATCCGGCAAGCAGGGTCGCGGCCCGGTCGCGCGCCGCAGCTGTATCAACGCCCACCGACAGAAGCGGCTCAGCCACGACATCGAGCGTTGGTACTCGCGGCACGACCCTCAGGAACTGGCTCACATAGCCCAGCGTTTCGCGGCGCAGCGCCAAGATCTCGCGCGGAGCCGCCTTCGCCACATCCACGCCGCCCACCATAACCCTGCCAGATGCCGCCAGATAATTCCCGTAGATTACCCGCATCAGGGTGGATTTTCCCGCCCCGGATGCGCCTATCAGGCCAATGCACTCTCCGGGGGCCACCTTTAGATTTGCACCTTCCATGACCGGGATGACCGCACTGCCCTGATTGTGCAGGGTGAAGCTCTTGCTGACGTTTTGAAGTTCAATCATCTCGGATCCTCAGACCTGAAGAACGCTGGAAACCAGCAATTGGGTATAGGCGTGCTGCGGGTCATCCAGCACCTGATCGGTCAGACCAGCCTCGACGACATGACCGTCTTTCATGACCATCAGCCGATCCGCCAGGAGACGCACCACCGCGAGATCATGGGTCACGATAATGGCGCTCAGGCCCATTTCCCGCACCAGCCCGCGCAACAGATCCAACAGCCGCGCCTGCACCGAAACATCAAGCCCGCCAGTGGGTTCGTCCATGAAGACAAGGCGCGGCCCGGTGACCAGATTGCGGGCAATCTGAAGTCGCTGCTGCATCCCGCCGGAAAAAGCTGTGGGCCGGTCATCGATGCGGCTTTCGGCAATCTCGACGCGGCCCAGCCAATCGGCCGCTCGGGCGCGGATGCTGCCGTAGTGGCGATCCCCCACAGCCATCAACCGTTCACCGATATTGCCACCGGCTGACACAGACATCCGCAGCCCATCGCGGGCGTGCTGATGGACAAACGCCCAATCCGTTCGCCCCAGCATACGACGTGCCGGTTCCGACATGGTGACTGTGTCCACCGGCCCGTCTGCACGGGTGTCGAAGATCACTTCACCACGATCCGGCGTCAGATGCCCCGCCATACTGTTCAACAGAGTCGATTTCCCCGACCCGCTTTCACCAACAATGCCCATGACTTCGCCCGGATAAAGATCAAAGCTGACATCTGTGCAGCCAATCCGCGCGCCATACATCTTGGCCAGGTTCTTTACTTGCAGCAGCGGTGTCATCACGCGGCCTCCTCACTCAGGCGGCCAATATGGCCAGCGTCACGCCGGGATCGGCAATAATCCGTGTCCGAGCAGACAAACATCCGGTTGCCCGCGTCGTCGAGGATCACCTCATCCAGATAGCTGTCTTCGGCCGCGCAGAGATCGCAGGGGTGATCCGCCTTGCTGGCTTCAAACGGATAGTCCTCAAAATCCAGGGAGACCACTTCGGTATAAGGCGGCACCGCGTAGATGCGTTGCTCGCGCCCTGCGCCAAACAGCTGGATCGCCGCCATGTTCATTTTCGGGTTGTCAAATTTCGGGATCGGCGAGGGGTCCATCACATATCGGCCTGCGACCTTCACCGGATAGGCATAGGAGGTCGCAATCGCGCCGTGCTGGCTGATGTCCTCATAAAGTTTCACGTGCATCAGCCCATATTCCTGCAGGCTGTGCATCTTGCGGGTCTCGGTCTCCCGCGGCTCGAGAAAGCGCAGCGGCTCCGGGATTGGCACCTGATAGACCAGGATCTGATCCTCGCTCAGCTCCGCCTCAGGGATACGATGGCGGGTCTGGATAACACTGGCCTTCGCAGTTTCTTCAGTGGTGGCTACGCCTGCGGTGTTTTCGAAGAACTTCCGGATCGAGACCGCGTTGGTGGTGTCATCGGCACCCTGATCGATCACTTTCAACGTATCATCCGGCGTCAGCGTCGCTGCCGACACCTGCACGCCACCTGTACCCCAGCCATAGGGCATTGGCATTTCACGGCTGGCAAAGGGGACCTGATAGCCCGGTACCGCCAGCCCCTTCAGGATCGCCCTGCGGATCATCCGCTTGGTCTGTTCATCGAGATATGCAAAGTTGTAGTCGGTCATTACTTTTCCCTCACGGCCCGTATTTGGGAGCATTTGTTTTGCAGGAATTTTCCGTAACGACCCTCGTTCTGGCTGTGGTCGCAATACTGTTGGTCGTCAAACTGTTCCGTGTTCAACCGCTTAAGTCGCGACCACAGAACGGCAGTTACGCTGGTGCCGAGGGGCAATACGATGGAGGAGATCATGGCTGTGGGGGAGGAGATGGCGGCTGCGACTAACGTCATTCCGCAGCCTCCTGCGCAGCAAGTGTTTCTGCCAGCTCGGTTGCCTCGCGGCGCAATTTGCGCACCAGTTCCAGCTCGGACTGGAAATCCACATAATGTGGCAGTTTGATGTGCTCCAGAAAGCCTGTGGCCTGAATGTTGTCGGCGTGGCTCAGAACAAATTCCTCGTCCTGGGCCGCGGCGCCGAGGTTATCCTCGCCCAGCTCCTTCCAGCGCAGCGCCCGATCAACCAAGGCCATGGCGATGGATTTGCGCTCTGACTGACCAAATACCAGACCGTAACCGCGGGTGAACTGTGGTGGCACGGTTTTCGACCCCTTGAACTGGTTCACGGTCTCGCATTCGGTCAGCTCAACCTCTCCGATCTCAATCGCGAAACCCAGCTCTGGGATCTCCATTTCGACTGGTACGGTGCCGATGCGCAGCTCCCCCACAAAGGCGTGGTTGCGCGCATAGCCACGCTGGGTCGAATAGGCCATGCCAAGGATGAAGCCTTCGTCCCCGCGCGTGAGCGACTGTAGACGCACCGCCCGCCCCGCCGGAAATGACATCGGCTCGCGCGTCAGGTCGCCCGGTTCGGTATCGTCCTGAGGCTCCTGTTCAATAATGTTCTCGCCATCGAGGAAAGTCAGGATATGTGGCGTGTCTTCGCTCCGCGGCTCAGCTGTCTGGGCCTCCGGCAGATCTCCGGCATCACTCTCCGCCGCCAGTTTGAAATCCAGCAAGCGATGGGTGTAATCGAAGGTCGGTCCAAGCACCTGACCACCAGGCGCATCCTTAAAGGTCGCAGAGATCCGTCGGTCACAGGCCATACGGCTCGTTTCAACCGGCTCAGATGCGCCGAAGCGCGGCAGCGTTGTGCGATAGGCGCGGATCAGAAAAATCGCTTCAATCAGATCCCCACGCGCCTGTTTGATCGCCAGCGCCGCCAGGTCAGGATCGTAAAGCGAGCCCTCAGCCATCACCCGGTTCACCGCCAGGCTCAGCTGTTCGCGAATCTGGGCCAGGCTCAGCTCGGCCACCGATGTATCGCCCCGGCGTTCTTCGGCCAGCCACGCATGGGCGTTGTCAATCGCCCGTTCGCCCCCTTTTACGGCAACATACATGTCTTAGCCCTCCTTCTTGGACAGCGGAGCAATCCGGCTGGAACGTGGCAGCGCGCAAAGCTGGCAGCCGACGGTGAAATAAGTGTCGAACCCCAGAGGGAAGAGCGCAGAGTTATCCTGAAATGCGCCCAGATCAGGCAGGTGGATCTGGCCGGTGTCTTTAATGCCGGGGCCGCTCAATTCAGCGTTAGGTCGTGCAAGTTCGTCCATTTCAACGATCAGAGTGGCCGAGCGATCCGGGTATTCAGCCGTGCCGATACGATAGGCATCAATTGGTGCCAGCGCAGCCCAGCCGCCCAGCGCAAAATCTGCAACATCAGCCGCCACCAGCGGCGCGCCTGTATGAAAGGTGACCCATTCCCGCACCGCCAGCGTGTCAACATCCGGCGCTAGGTAGAGACCCGTGTCGGGATCACACAGCGTCAGCAACAGGCAGCCAGCGGCGACAGACAGGTCATCGGGTGGCGCTGCGCCAGTGATGTCCATGATCTGGCCAGGACGTGCCATGGCGGTCATCGCAGCGCGAAACGCATGCGCCGACTGCACCGCAGGAGAAGCAAAACCACCAGAGAAATGAGAAGCCTGGGCTTGCGTCGACATCAGTCTTCCCCCCGCACCATTGTAAAGAAATCAACTTTCGTAGCGGCGGCTTTTGCAGCCCGAGCCGCCTTTTTCGCCTGCTTTGCCTCGCGCAGCGGTGCCAGGATCTGACGCTGCACGTCAGCCGCCGCCCCGGTCTGCATCAGCGCATCAATCTTGGCGGCGATCTCAGCCTGTACCTTGTTACGGCCCTGAACATAGCCGTGGCCGACAACGCCATCGGCCAATGTCAGCGCGCAGCGGGTAACCGTCATTTCACCTAGGTTGAAGGCCGCTCCGCTGGCCCCCATGCGCCCCCGCACCATCACGCCGCCAACTTCGGGTGGGCGCAGCCATGCGTGATCGGGGTTCTGCCCATAGCTCTGCCAGAGCTCCTGCAATGCCGCGGCATTTGCAGAGGCAAGAAGGCTCATCCATGCTTGGCGGTCCACCCCGCTGCCGGTACCACCCGCTGTCATGCTGTTTTCTCTGTTCATCTTGTCGAAGCCTCTTGGCCTGTTTGTCTAGCTTATCTATACAACTAGACAAATGCTACCTGAGTCGCCCCACGCGGCGCAACGACAACCTTGTGAAAGTTTCGTGACATGCCCCGCACCCCGGTCTGGAAATCCATCGCCATCAGCCTCACCGATGACATCGCACAGGGGCGCTATCAGACCGGCGACAAGCTTCCGCCAGAGGTGCAGCTCGCAGGCCGATTTGGGGTCAACCGCCACACTGTCCGTCGCGCCTTGTCGGAGATGGCAGACCAGGGGCTGGTTCACGCCCGCAGGGGCGCCGGTGTCTTTGTTGCGGCTCAGCCAACAGACTACCCGATTGGCAAAAGAGTCCGCTTTCACCAGAACGTCGCTCGGCTGGGACGTATTCCAGCAAAGAAAATCCTCAGCCTGGAGACCCGGGCTGCCGACCGCCGAGAAGCCGAGGCACTGGGGCTGGAATCAGGAACAGCCGTACATGTCTATGATGGGTTGTCACTGGCGGATGGCCAGCCGATTGCCCTCTTCCAAAGCGTGTTCCCCGCCGAAGACCTGCCTGATCTGCTCCCCGCGTTGCAAGAGACCCAATCGGTAACAGCGGCGCTGAAGATCTGCGGGGTCACCGACTATACGAGGGTGGAGACCCGTATCACGGCCAAACTCGCAACTGCCACGCAGGCACTGCACCTCAGGATCTCCGAGGGCAGCCCGATCCTGCGGACAACCGGCATCAACGCAGCGTCAGACGGGACCCCTGTCGAATTTGGCCGAACTTGGTTTGCCGGGGACCGGGTGACCCTGACCGTCAGCGATCAGGATGACGCGGGTTTGGCCGACGGGTGACCTGCCTGCATGACGCCCTCGTTGATGGCTGATCCGCAGGCAGGTGCTAGGCGTATTTCTCTAAGAAGGCTTCGGCGCCTAGCGCTCGGAAATCGGGGACCGCCGCCTTCAACCGGGCATTGTCCCAGTCCCACCAGGCCAAGGCGATCATCGCCTCAGCGACTGCTTCGGTATACCGACGCCGGATGAGCCGCGCCGTGTTTCCCCCGACGATCGTATAGGGGGCAACGTCCTTGGTGACGACAGTCCCGGCCGCCACCACGGCACCGTGGCCAACGGTCACCTCGGGCTTGATCAGCACACCATGCCCGATCCAGGTGTCGTGGCCGATATGTGCCAGCCGACTGGCACGATGCTGAAACCAGTCCGCGTCATCTTCGATGTCGTCCCAATAGGCCGACGAGCGGTAGAGAAAATGATGCAGCGAGGCCTTTTGCAGCGGATGATCGGTGGCGCCAATACGCGTGGCGCTGGCGATATTCGAGAACTTCCCGATCTCAGCATTGGCGATATCACAGTAGCGATCACAGTAGCTGTAATCGCCGAACCGGCTGTTCAGTACCCGGCTTTCCGCCCCGATTTCGACGAAGGCGCCAAACTGGCTGTTTGCGATCGAACAGTTGGAATGAAGATACGGCTGATCGGCAGAGAGACGGGGCATTGGGTGGCTTTCGAAGATATTGAAGAGACAGGTTCTTAGCACCGCCAACGGTCACGGCAGCAGCATCGCGCCACCCTGACGGCGGGCCTTGCGGCCCGGCTCGCCCTTGATTAGGCGGCGGCGCAGCCAACCGGACACCCAATCCATGACCATCACCATGAGAATGATCAGCACGATGTAATAGGCAACCTCTTCCCAGTCCTTCTGGGTGATAATGGCCTGGGTCAGCAGCAAGCCGATACCGCCACCGGTGATGGCGCCAATGATCGTTGCGCTGCGCGTGTTTGATTCCAGAAAATAGAGCAGCTGGCTCAGCAAGACAGGCGTGATCTGTGGAATGACACCGAAGCGATAGCGCTGCGCCGGCTTCGCGCCTGTGGAGGCAACGCCTTCGATCTGTTTCTCGTCCACATTCTCCAGCGCCTCTGAGAAAATCTTGCCAAAGGTACCAGTGTCGGTCACCAGGATCGCCAAAGCGCCAGTCAGCGGACCGGGTCCAAAGGCCCGGGCAAGGACCACGGTCCAGATCAGAGAGTCGACGCCGCGCACGAAGTCAAAAAGGCGACGGGTTGCAAAGCGGACCGCGCGCAGCGGCATGAAGTTCCGGGTAGCAGCAAATGCGAGCGGCAGCGCAATCAGCCCCGCGCCCATCGTGCCAAGGAACGCCATCAGCAGCGTTTCGAAAATGGCCCAGGCCACATCCTGATGCCGCCACATCTTGTTGGTCCAGAAATCGTGGAAGATCGCGCCCGCTTCACCGGTTGCGGCCCGGGTCATCAGCTCACCGGGCCCCAGACCGTGGTAACGGCTGTCGAGGGTGAAGAAGAACAGCTCCCAACCAGCAAAATACCGAAACACCTCCGCACGGTTACGGGTCACCGTCAGACGCCCGGCATCGGTCGTCACCGCCAACCGGTTCTTTGAGACATTGATCCAATCCGGCAGATCGCCTGCCGGAAATTCGGCCTGCACGCCAGCGCTGCGACTTGGGGTTGCGCGGATCCTACCATAGCCGGGGATATCAAAAACAATGCTCTCGGGGCCGAAGCGAACCTGATGACCATCTTCGAGGTCAATCACGGTAACGTCGGACGGTGTCGTCGCGAGGGAAACCCACTCCGGCGCTTGCCCATCGGGATAGGCCCCTTTGCGCTCTCCCTCGATGGCGACGCTAACGTCACCTGTCCGATTGTCGCGCGTGACGTGGGTTTTGTAGCTGTAACTATCCGCCACCAGCGTGCGGGCATTCTGCGGATTCATCCGCGCGGCCAGTCCCGCAACGTCGAAGGCGACGAAGACATAGGCGAGATAGACCAGTACCAAGAGCGGCAGAGAAAGGCTCAGGACGCGCTTGCGGATGAACAGGCGCTCCATGTCCAGTTTGCGCAAGGTCGGCGGAACAGTGGTGTCAAAGGTCGTCATTGTTTGGCTCCGTGGGTCAGCCGGTCGCGCAGCAGGCCCGACAGTTGATCCACCAGGACGATGGTAAAAAACAGCAAAAGAAAGATCGCCGCAGCTTCATCATACCGCCCCTGCCCCCAGGACATGGCGTTACGCAGCTCGTAGCCGATACCGCCTGCCCCGACGAAGCCGAGAATGGCGGAGGCGCGGATATTGATTTCGAACCGCAGAAGTGCGTAGCTCACATAGTTCGGGCCGACCTGGGGAAAAACGCCCAGCACCATGCGCTGCGCCCAACCGGCCCCGACAGAGGCCAGTCCTTCGACAGGCTTCAGCGATGCGTTTTCATTCACCTCGGAAAACAGCTTGCCCAGAGCGCCCGCAGTGTGGATCGCAATCGCGATCATCGCAGGCACCGGTCCACCACCCAAAAGAAAGATCAGCACCAGTGCGATGACGATTTCCGGGATCGCACGAAAGATATCCAGCATCCGGCGGAACAGCGGGATAAGGCGCGGCCAGCGCGCCAGCCCCCGTGTTGCCAACAAAGACAGGATGGTTCCGAAGATTGCCCCAATCAGCGTGGCAGCGGCAGCGATGTTCAAGGTCTCGATCAGGGCCGGTGAAAACTGTAACACATGCCCGGGCAATAGGGCCACCTTCTCGACCGCTTCCGAAAGCACCTCAGAGGGGTAGTCAAAAACATGGGTAATCCCATTCCAGAAAGACCCTGCGTTGCGATCGTCGGCGATCCTGAAACCGGCGGCCATCATCGCCACAAATACGGCCAGAAGGATCCCGCCATAAAGGCGCTTGCGCTGTATCAGCGCCTGGTAATCGGCCTGAATGTCGGACACCGAAGGGGCCGAGGCTGTTGCATCTGTCATGAATGGGATCCTGTGTCGTCGAAAACAGCCGAACGGCTGGGCTTTCGATGTTTCACGTGGTGGAGACTGCGCGCAGTCAGTTCCGAACCAGGGCAGTTGGCAGATAAAATGGCGGGGTTCGGCACGAATGCTCCGAACCCCGCGCGCTTAGGTACTGAAATTAGTTGGACTTCAATTTCCGCGCTTCGATGATAACCTCGTAGGCCTCGTGGGTGATCGGCATGAAGCCTTTCGCCTCACCGGCGGCCACACCATAGAAACATTCAGCATCCATCGACTTCAGAGAGGCCATCAGGCCAGTCATCTTCAGCTTCACGTCCTCGGGCAGTTCGGTGCGCAGAACAACCGGGCCCTCGGGAATAGGCTTGGACTGCCAGATCTGCACCAGATCGTTCATATCGACGAGACCTGCATCAACCGCGCGACGCAGCGCGCCAGAGTTGAAACCATCTTCCCATTCGCCCAGACCGTCTGCCCAGCTGACGCCGGCGTCCACATCGCCATTCGCAACAGCGACGATTGTCTGCTCATGCCCGCCCGTGAATTTAACCTCGCCAAAGTAATCGCCGGAGGTCATGGTCGCGCCGGTTACCTGTGGAATCTCGATCGAAGGGATCAGGAAACCGGAGGTGGAGTTTGGATCACCAAAACCAAATGTCTTGCCCTGCATGTCATCGAGCGATGTGATGCCGCTATCCTTACGCGTGAAACCGATGGAATAGTAGCCATAGCCACCGTCGTTGTTCACCTTTACCAGGATCGGCTCTACCGCCGCCGGATCACTGAGATAAGTTTTGGCATAGCCGGATGCACCCAGCCACGCCATGTCGATGGTGCCGCCCAGCAGCCCCTGGATCACCCCGTTGTAGTCGGCCGGGGCAAAGAGTTTGGTTTCGACCCCCAGAAGATCCTCGGTCTTTTGACGCAGGCACTCGTTGTTGTTCAGGCGATCCTGAGCGTTTTCACCACCAAGAATACCGATACGGAATTCCTGAATTTCCGAGGTCTCAGCAAGAACCGGTGCGGTCAGCGCGGTGGTCGCCAGAATGGCAGCAATAAGGTTTTTCATTAGTCAATCTCTCTGGTTGGTCATGTCGGCGAACGAACCGCCGGGTTTGGAAAAAACTGTCAGTTCGCCGGAACAGGCTGTCGGCGCGGCTGAATACGGTTCAATGTCTCAATCTCTGTAGAGGTAGCGGCCTCGGAGAAGTCCGCGCCTGCTCCGTAGATCTCGCGGGCGACACCGGTCGTCAGCTGCTCCGGCAGACCATCGAACACGATGCGCCCATCCCGCATGCCGACAACACGGTCGCAGTAGCGACGTGCGGTATCCAGTGTGTGCAGATTGGCGATGACAGTGCGGCCGTCCTCCTCGTGGATACGGCGCAGTGCCTCCATGACTGTCTGGGCATTCATCGGATCAAGCGAGGCAATCGGTTCATCCGCCAAAATGATCCTCGGATCCTGCATCAGAGCCCGTGCAATCGCGACCCTCTGTTGTTGACCACCCGAGAGCGCCTCGGCCCGTTTGGCGGCGTGTTCGGCGATACCAAGCCGGTCAAGGATATCAATCGCGCGATGGATGTCGTCCATCGGGTAGAGATTGAACAACGTTGCAAGGGTCGAGCGACGGTTGAGCGTGCCGTGCAGCACGTTGGATACGACATCCATCCGCGGAACCAGATTGAACTGCTGAAAGATCATCGCACAATCGGATTGCCAGGCGCGTTTCTCCTTGCCGCGCAGCTGGGTCACATCGCGCCCTTCGAAAAGGATGCGCCCCTCACTGGCGTCCCCAAGCCGGTTGATCATCCGCAGCAACGTGGATTTCCCCGCACCCGAGCGGCCGATGATGCCGATCATGCAGGGCTTGTCGATATCCAGCGTCGCGGCATCCACCGCGATCTTGTCGCCGAATCTCTTGGTCAGTTTGTCAATTCGCAGCACCTGAGGCTCCCGTCTCTTTGCGGGACTGACTAAGCTGCCAGATCAAAACTTGTGTGTCATCGCGGTGAAGCTTTTGTAACGGCCGGCATGACAACAGCCAGCACGCCCCTAGGCGCGCCGACAACAAGCCGCTATACGGCGACGAAACGCTGCCCACGAAACCAAGGAACTGCTGCCATGTCTTTCGACCGCTCCATCAAAATCGCACCTTCGATCCTGTCTGCCGACTTTGCCAATTTTGGTCAGGAGATTCAGGCCATCGAATCCCAAGGCGCCGATTGGGTTCATATCGATGTGATGGACGGGCATTTTGTACCCAACCTTACTTTTGGTCCGATGGCGGTGAAGGCGTTTCGCCCACATGTCAAAACCGTGATGGATGTGCATCTGATGATTGCACCGGTTGACCCCTATATCGACGCCTATGCAGATGCCGGGGCCGACGTGCTGACCGCACATGTCGAGGCCGGGCCGCATATTCATCGCACCCTGCAAGCGATCCGTGGGGCAGGTATGAAAGCCGGTGTGGCCCTGAACCCCGGCACCCCTGCCGAGGCGGTTGCCCATCTGCTGGATCTGACCGATCTGATCTGCGTCATGACGGTGAACCCCGGGTTCGGCGGTCAGAAGTTCATCGATATGACCGCCAAGATTCGCAGCCTGCGGTCCATGATCGGTGATCGCCCGGTGCATATCGAGATTGATGGCGGCGTTGACCCCAAGACCGCACCGCTGGTGGCAGAAGCCGGGGCGGACGTGCTGGTCGCCGGATCAGCAGTGTTCAAGGGCGGCTCCGTCGATACGCCGGAGGTTTACGGAGAAAATATCCGCAGCATCCGAGCCGCTGCTGCTGGCGTCTGGGCCTGAGCGAGCGACATCACAGCAGCGCGCATTCAGTAGGGCGGACACAAGGAACTCCCGCCCGCTGCGACGCCTTTCAAGAAAGGCGCTGAAGCCGTTGGGCCAAGCGCCGCGCGTTGCGCGGCGCGGGCGCTTCACGCCAGCCGGTCCGCGAAATGGGACAGCAGAAGATGCTTCAGGATCTTGCCTGTCGGTGCCGCTGGCAGCTGTTCTGTGAGCACAATAAGGCCGGGCCGTTTATAGCCTGCCAGACGCTCTGCCACGAAGAGACGTAAGTCCTCAACCCGAGGCGCATCGGCAGTGGCCACCTGCACAAAGGCGACTACCTGTTCGTCCCCGTCCATCTGGCGGCCGACAACAGCGGATTGAACCACCTGCGGATGGGCATTCAGAGCTGCTTCGACCTCCGGCGGGAAGACATTGAAACCGCCATGGATAATCAGCTCCTTGGCGCGTCCGTCGATGTGCAGATTGCCGCTTTGGTCCCAACGCCCCATATCGCCGCTGCGCAGCCAACCTTCGGGATCGAGAGCCGCCCGCGTGGCGTTCGGGTTGCGGAAATAGCCGAGCATAACGTTGTCTCCGCGCAGGCAGATCTCTCCCAGCCCGCCGCCGCCGCCCGGAACATTTTCATCCAGACGCACCTCAACCCCCGATAGCGGTGGGCCAACCGATGTATCAGGGTCACCCAGGCAGTTGCGTGTCGCGCAGATCCCTGCCGTGGCCTCGGTCATCCCATAGCCGTTCTGCAGGGCAACGCCGTAAAAATCTTCCGCCCGCCGTTTCCAATCCGGGTCGAGCGGAGCCGCGCCAGACGAGACATAGCGCAGATCGGGACTATCAAGATGCGCCAACCCCTGTTCCTTAGCGTATTGCATCACCAGCGCGTGCATCTGCGGTACGGCGGAAACCAAGGTGACGCCGCTCCGCAACGCCTGATAAAACCGCGCCGCGCTAAAGCGCGCCTCAAGACGAACCTCGGCCCCGATCATCACGGAGGCGGTCAGAACGGACGCGAGGCCAAACACATGGCTAAGTGGCAAAACGCCATAGATCACATCTCGTACGGTCATATCGCGCAAGCGAGCCGAGGCACCGCCGCCGAAACTCAGGTTTCCATGGCTGAGCATCACCCCCTTTGGATCACCGGTCGTACCGGTTGTGTAGAGCAGCACGGCCAGATCGGACGGTATCGTTTCATCGCCTCGATCGCCCGCCGCAACACCCTCTCCGGGGGCTGACATCACGATCTGCAAGCTGCCCAGATCGCCCGGCATCGGGTGTGCGCCCAATCGGGCCGCGTGAGCCGCAGCATCCGGCGAAGCGGCCACCGTCAGCAGGATCACTGTCGGCTCGGCATGGGCACGGATACGCTCGACCTCGGGCGCTCGCATCCGGGCATTCACGGGAACTGCAACACCGCCCAATTGTGAGGTAGCAAACAGGGCTGCAACGGCGACGCAGCAGTTCTCGCAGACTAACATGACCCGGTCACCCGGCCCCACTCCAGCGGCCACCAGATGAGATCGCAGTTCATCGCAGACGCGGGCAAGCTCACCATAGGTCCACTTCGTCCCGCCGCTGTCGCTGAAGGCCGGAGACCCCGGACGATGGCGCGCATGTTGCTCAAGATACTCGTGCCAAAGCGTCATGTTCGATTCCCCGTGGTCGTGTTGATATCTGTCCCCCCCTCCGCAGACAAAGCTGCGCCGCGGGGGCCTCAGCCCCGTATCCTTTTGAAGACCCCGCTCGCGGTGGCCAAGATCTGCCTGCGACCATCCACCAGCTCTCCCGCCACATAGGCCAGGGAGGCGCCACCGCCTGTTGCCGTTGCCGATGCCACAACCTGCCCGGACCGTGCAGCCGCGATATAGGACAAGGTCAGTGAGACGGTCACCACCGGCGGGTGCAAGGCTGCGTCAAAATGCTGAGATGCCGTATTGCCACAGACCACATCCATCAGGGTCGCAACGATGCCACCATGCAGTAGGCCATTGCGGTTAAGGTGCTGTGGAGCAAGCTCCAGCATCACAAGGCACGCCCCGGTCTGCGCATCGATCTCGGTGCGATACCCGACCATCTGCTGACAACCTGGATCGTCAATGATGCGCTTGGTGCCCCCGGACCCATGTGCTGCCGCAGCCTCGGTGGCCTGCGATATCGGATCAGGCCGCCGTGAGGTCAATGAACCGCTCCAACTGGGTATCAGCATCACCAAAGCGGTGTTCCGCCAAGACGATGCGTTTGGCGATATGGGCCAGCTCATATTCGGCAGTCATCGCGATGCCTCCGTGAAGCTGGATCGCCTCTTCCGCGATATGGCGCCCCGTCCGCCCGATGAGATTGCGCGCGGCGGCGATATGACGATCCCGCACCAGTGGCAGATCCTCCAGGTGGCCTGCTGCATTGATCACGGCAGAACGCGCCTGTTCGAGCTCGATCAACATCTCTGCAACGCGATGCTGCAAGGCCTGAAACGTGCCGATTGGACGTCCGAATTGCTGCCGTGTAGTCAGGTAACCCATCGTCAGCCGTACGGCTGTTTCCATCGCGCCAAGCGTCTCTGCGGCGAGCGCAACCTCCGCCGCGGCAATGGCGCCTTCGATACGGTCCGCAGCATTGCCAGCTGCGCCGATCCGCGCTGATTTCGACAGCCGAACACCATCCAGTTCCATCTCGGCGGCTCTGCCGCCTGCCAGCAATGCGCTACCCCGCATTCGCAGACCGGGTGCATCGGGGCGAACACAAAATAGGGACAGACCGTCACGATCTCCGGGTGACCCTGCTTCGCGCGCGGCAACAATCAGCAAGTCGGCCGCCTCTGCATTCACCACCACGGATTTCCGCCCGGTGAGCAGAATGTCATCCCCCTCGTCGACAGCCTTGGTTTCGATCCAGGTACGCTCATACCGGCTGGCAGGCTCGCCGTGGGCAAAGGCCAGCTGCAGATCTCCAGCGATCAGCCGATCAATCATTTTCTGATCACGCGGCGAAATCGGATCTGTGCCAGAGCCACACAGCAGCACGCCACAAAGAACGGCGCTGTCAAGCACCGGTTCAACAACGCCGGCCCGGCCCAATTCCTCAAACACCGTCGCAATGTCGAATCCAGCCCCGCCATATCCATTAGCGGCCTCGGGCAACAGCGCGCCAATCACCCCGAGGTCAGCAAGCTGTCCCCAAATTGCCGGAGAGTACCCCGAAGGATCGGTAAGCGCCTGGTTTCGGGCGGCGACAGAATACCGATCGCGAAGAAACCGGCGCAAACTGTCCTGAAGCATCTGGCGCTCTTCTGTCAGCTGAAAGTTCATGTCCTGCCTCCCAGAGAAACCTTGGCAATGATATTCTTCTGGATCTCGTTCGATCCACCGAAGATCGACAGTTTTCGATTGTTGAAATACTGGGCCGCGACAGCTTCGCTCCCCTCTGGTGGAGAAAGCGCGTTGTTGTCACCGGCTACCGCCTCCGACGCAAACGGCAGGGCATAAACGCCCGCTGCGCGCCGTGCGAGATCGTTGATCTCCTGACGTATTTCGGTGCCTTTCACCTTGAGCATGGAGCTTTCGACGCCGGGCGCCTGCCCTTGGGCCGCAGCTGAGATGATGCGCAGATTGGTGGTGGACATGGCCATCAGATCGATTTCCGCGCGGGCGAGTCGCGCGGCGAAATGTGGATTTTCGATCAGCGGGCGACCGCGATGAAGCTGGTGACGCGCGAGACGTTTCACCGCCTCCAGCCCTGCCTGGCTGAACCCGACACCTGCAATATTGGTGCGTTCATGGGTCAGTAGATATTTGGCATAGGTCCAGCCTTTGTTTTCCTCACCAACCAGATTTTCAGCAGGCACGCGCACATCATTGAACCAGACTTCGTTGACCTCATGGGTGCCATCAAGAAGGATGATCGGCCGCACTTCGATGCCTGGTGTCGCCATGTCAATCAGCAGAAAGGAGATCCCCTCCTGCTGCTTGGCCTGAGGATCAGTGCGGACGAGACAGAAAATCCAGTTGGCGAATTGGCCAAGCGTGGTCCAAGTTTTTTGTCCGTTGACGATATAATGGTCACCATCGCGAACTGCGCGCGTGCTCAGGCTGGCCAGATCGGACCCCGCGCCCGGTTCGGAATATCCCTGACACCACCAGTGTTCACCGGACAGAATTTTGGGCAGGAAATACGCGCGCTGCGCATCGGATCCGAATTTTTGCAGAACCGGCGCAAGCATGGTCAAACCAAACGGAACGATGCGCGGCGCATGGGCGCGACAACATTCTTCTTCGAAGATGTGGCGCTGGACCGCATTCCAGCCGCAGCCGTCAGACTCCTGCGGCCAGGTCGGTGCCAGCCACCCCTGATCGTTCAGGATCTGGTGCCAGCGATCATGCCCCTCTTTGCCGATACCCCGCCCCAGGCGCACAGCGTCCGACAGATCCTGAGGCAGCTTCGCCTCCAGAAAGGCGCGCACTTCCGCGCGAAAGGCCAACTCTTCGGTCGAGTAATTCAGATCCATCTCCGCGTACCTCCCCGCGCTATTTCGATAGTGCCCGCTGCTCTCATCCGGGATCTACTTGGACCGCACCTACCGGCGAAGCCGTACCCAGATAGTCAGTAGATCTCGAACAGGCCCGCAGCACCCATGCCGCCGCCGATGCACATGGTTGCAACACCCAGCTTGGCCCCACGTCGACGGCCCTCACGCAGCAGATGCCCGACCATTCGTGCGCCTGTCATGCCAAAGGGATGGCCGATGGCAATTGATCCGCCGTTCACGTTGCAGATTTCATCCGGGATACCGAGCTGGTCACGGCAATAGAGCGCCTGGCTGGCAAAAGCCTCATTCAGCTCCCACAGATCGATATCCGCGACTGTCAGCCCGTGCCGCTCCAGCAGGCGCGGCACCGCATGTACCGGGCCGATGCCCATTTCGTCAGGCGCACAGCCGGCAACGCAGAACCCGCGAAACGCCCCCATCGGGTTCAGCCCTCGACGGCTTGCCTCGGTGGCCTCCATCATCACGACCGCCGCCGAACCATCGGAAAGCTGGCTGGCGTTTCCTGCGGTAATGAACTTGCCCTCGCCACGCACCGGGTCCAATCCGGCAAGCCCGTCCAAAGTGGTTTGCGGGCGATTACATTCGTCGCGATCCACAGTCACCTCGCGGGTGCCAACCTCACCGGTTTCCTTATCTTTTAAAGCCATAACGGTCTGCATGGGCACGATTTCGTCGTCAAACAGCCCTGCACCCTGCGCCGCTGCTATCCGCTGCTGGCTGCGCAGCCCGTAGGCATCCTGCGCTTCCCGGCTGATCCCGTAACGCTCGGCAACGATATCTGCGGTATCGATCATGGCCATATAAACGTCTGGCTTGTGCGCCTGCAGCCAGGGGTCCTGCACCTGCTTCACATTGGGCTGCACCATGGAGATGCTCTCGACCCCACCTGCAACCATCGGGCCAGCCCCTTCGGCCGTAATCTGCTGGGCCGCAAGCGCGATGGTCTGAAGACCCGAGGCGCAGAACCGGTTCACAGTCATGCCTGCTGCGGTCTGCGGCAATCCCGCGCGCAGTGCAATCTGACGTCCGATATTGTGACCCGTAGCCTGTTCGGGGAACCCGCAGCCGATAATGCAATCCTCGATCTCGCCACCATCTAGGCCAGCCCGCTCGACGGCTGCAGCTACGGCATGGCCGCCCAAAGTCGCGCCATGGGTCTGGTTGAACGATCCGCGAAAAGACTTGGCCAACCCAGTGCGGGCAGCGGAAACGATGACAGCCTGTTTCATCTCACCGGGCCTCCTTGTTGAGATCGTCAAAGCTGCGGCCCTTGGCGACAAGCTCTTCCAGCAAAGGCGCCGGCTGCCAGAAAAACGCATCTTCCTTGGCATAGCGTTTGATGTCCTTGAGGATGCTATCCAAACCTTGCAGGTCAGCCCATTTCAGCGGGCCGCCCCAAAACCGCGGAAAGCCATAGCCGAACAGCAATACCATATCCACATCCAGCGGACGCCGGGCTATGCCCTCGCCGACAACCTTCGCCGCCTCATTGACCATCGCGCACATGTAGCGCCGCAGGACCTCGTCATTGGCCAAGACCTGCGGCGTCACGCCCTGATCCCGCTGATCGCGTTCGATATACTCGGATACCTGTGGATTTGGGGTCCCGCCGCGCTTGCCCTCTTCGTAGACATAAAAACCCCGGCCGGTCTTCTGCCCGAAATCTCCAGCTTCGCAGAGCATATCGGAAAAATGCACAATCCGCTCACGGGGATCGCGTGTCGGCGCTCGCCGTTTGCGGGCTGCCCAGCCGATATCAAGCCCTGCCAGATCCGCCACCGCAAATGGCCCCATCGCAAATCCGAACCCGGTCATCACCTTGTCAATCTGGTAGGGTGAGGCTCCGTCCAGCACCATGTAATCGGCAGCCTTGCGGTAGCTGTTCATGATCCGGTTGCCGATGAAGCCATCGCAGACACCTGAACGCACAGAGATCTTCTTCAGCCGCTTGCCAAGGGCAATTCCGGTGGCGATCACATCAGGCGCGGTCTGATCTGCAACCACGACCTCAAGCAGTTTCATCACATGCGCCGGGGAGAAGAAGTGCAACCCGATCACATCCGCCGGTCGGCGCGTCGCAGCAGCGATTTCATTGATATCGAGATATGACGTGTTGCTGGCGAGAATTGCGCCGGGTTTGCAATGCGTATCCAGCGCCGAGAAAACGTCGCGTTTGACGTCCATGTCTTCAAACACTGCTTCGACCACCAGATCGACCTGCGACAGCGCTGCATAATCCGTCGCCAGCTGCAGCGCCTCGTTCATCATGGTATCAAACTGCGACTGATCGATCTTGCCGCGTTTAAGCGCCCCTTTCAGATTGCCTTCGATCCGTTCATGAGCTGCGACCGTCGCCGCATCATCACGTTCGATCAGTACTACGGGCAGCCCCGACAACAGGGCGGCGGTTGCAATGCCTGCGCCCATCGTGCCGCCACCAATCACCCCCATCGAGGCGACGTCGCGCGGGGTCACATCGGCCAGCTCTGGCAGCTTGCTGACCGCGCGCTCCGAAAAGAATGCGTGGATCAGACCCTGTCGCTGATCGCTCTCCATCAGCTTCTTAAACAGCTCTCGCTCCTGGCGCACCCCGTCAAGAAAGCTCTTGGCTTCACATGCAGCCTGAACGGCACGCACCGCGACGGCCGGGGACAGCTGACCGCGGCACCGGGCGAGCACCCGCTCATAGGCTTCATCGAAATCGATGGGTTCCGGTGCCGACATATCACAGACCGGTCGACGCGGCGCATCCTGGTCCAGCAATTCACGGGTGTAAGCCAGACCGACTTCGCGGGGACTGCCCGCCGCAATACGGTCAACGACCCCCTTGTCGAAGGCTTCTGCCGCCGACACATGGCGGCCGGTGGTGATGATCTCCAGTGCCGCCTCGGTTCCGGTGACGCGCGGCAGCCGCTGCGTCCCCCCAGCGCCCGGGATGATGCCCAGATGCACCTCAGGCAAGCCCATCTTGGCGCTCGGCACTGCAATCCGGTAGTGCGACGACAGCGCCACTTCCAACCCGCCGCCCAGCGCGGTGCCGTGGAGGGCAGAAACCACGATGAGCTTGGCGGCTTCGATGCGGTTGCACAGGTCAGGCAATCCGGGCTCTTGCATCGGCTTGCCGAACTCGCGGATATCGGCGCCAGCGAAATAGGTTCGCCCCTCGCCGTAGATCAGTACGGCACGTGCGCCTTCTTCCTCGGCGCGCTCAATCCCGGCAAGAAGCCCACGGCGCACGTCAACGCCAAGAGCGTTCACTGGCGGGTTCTGCGCGCCCAGCACTGCAATATCGCCAATACGCTCATAAACAACGGCTTCAGTCATGGATCTTTCCTCTTATTGCGAGCGATGCCGAGCAAAACTTCGACAGGCTCCAACCGCGGGAACGCAGCTGCCTTGCGGCAGGCACGGATCAGGACGCAGACGTCACCCCCGCACATTTCGCCATGCGGAACATCATTCCGCAAACTTGATGCCGACCCTAAATCCGGCTTCGTGACCTGACAAGAGATATCATGCCGCGCGTCTGCGCCGCTTGCCAAGCATCACGATTTGCCTGCGGGTCGTGACGGTGCGTCTCGCGGTATTTGGGCGCTAGACGGTCAGCTCTCAGCTTTCGGAACCGGTCGACGATAGGCCTCGGTCAGGGTTGCATCCACCTCCGACGGCTCATAGACGCCCAACAGGATCCCTTTGCGCGCCGATTTCCCTCGGCGCTTGGCAATCTGCTCGTCAGAAAGGGTAATGCGTTGCGACATCCGCAGCCCCCACTCGAGCAGTCGATCGTACATGAGGTCGATCACCTCCTGATGCGCCTTCGTTTTGGCAAGATCCACGAGCTCATCTGGATCCTCCTGCAAATCGAACAGCATGGGCCGAAGCCCGCCCTCAGCGTGCATGAACTTCCAGCGCGCATCCACGATCATGAACAGCCTCGCATCTTTCGGAGCCAGGCCAAGTGTTTCGGACAGGGGGAGCGTCGCATAATCAAACTCGGCCACCGCGTAGTCGCGCCACTCTGAAGTCTCGCCGCGCAACAAGGGCATCAATGAGCGCCCTTCCAGGATATGAGGCGCCGCCGCGCCGCCCGCTGCCTCCAGAAAGGTCGGAAGCAGATCAATCGACTCGACCAGTGCATCGCAGGTGGTGCCGCGGGTGGCGTCGGCCTCGGGCCGCGGATCGTAGATGATCAGCGGCACCTTGATCGACGGTTCATGGAAAAGGTTCTTCTCGCCCAGCCAGTGATCGCCGAGGTAGTCGCCATGGTCCGAGGTCACCACGATCATCGTATCCTTCATTCGCCCGGTTGCCTCAAGCCAGGAGAACAGCCGACCCATCTGATCGTCAGCCTGTTTGATCAGCCCCATATAGGCGGGGATCACCTTCTGACGCACTTCCTCACGGGAGAAGGCCTGACCAATCTGATTGTTCATCATACCGGCAAATACCGGATGCGCATTCTCGCGCTCGGCGCTCGAACGAACTGCGGGCAGAACATGCTCAGGACCATACATATCGTGGTAAGGCGCAGGCACAATATATGGCCAATGCGGCTTGATGTAACTCAGATGCGCACACCACGGCTGATCGCCCTCCCTCTCCGCAGTTTCGATAAACCGCATGGCTTCACGGGTGAGCCAAGGCGTCTCACTGTCCTCCTCCGCGATATTGGCGGGCTTGTCTGCGTAGACCATGAACCAGCCAGAGGCGATATCGTCACCATCCACGCCGGCGTTTGCAAAATCGCTCCAGGGATTGTCGCCGGGGTAGCCCCGCGATTTGAGATACTCATTATAGGGGCTCCGCTTACTGTCATAAAAACCGTCCGGCCCCTCAGCCCACAGCCCGTCGTCACGGACAAATGGGTCAAAACCGCATTCCGTCTGGCGCACACCGATGATGCTGTCAGGGGCAAGACCCAGACGCTCCAGCCCCTCGGCATCGGCAACCATATGCGTCTTGCCAATCAGGTGGCAGCTCATCCCGGCCTTGCGCAAGTGGTCACCCATTGTCCATTCGCCCACCCGCAGCGGGTAACCGTTGAACTGCACTCCGTGGCTTGAGGGATAGCGCCCGGTGTAGCTCGACATACGCGAGGAACCGCAGGTAGGCGACTGCACATAGGCTCTGGTGAACCGGACCCCACGCCGTGCCAGCCCATCCAAATGAGGCGTCTGTAGATGTGGATGCCCAGCACAGCTGAGGTAGTCAAACCGCAGCTGGTCAAACATGATATAGAGAATATTCATTCACCCCTCCCCTTTCCGATCACCGCAAAGATCGCAGCGAACGGATACCTCGCGCTTCTCCAATCAGAGCGGACACTCGCAATTAGTCAACATGTAAACTATTTTCGACAGCCACTGCGACGCTGAATGGATCATACGCGCAAAGGCGCAGAGCGACCGAAATATGAAGGATCAGCAAGAGAACCATTAATATGTTACAGAATTCCACCACTTTGTTCGATCTGGTTACATCTCTCTTGCCCAGAATCACTTCTGCGCGTATCACCGACTAAATGGTCGGCTTATCTACTGCCGCGACTTGGAGACGCGAACACCCATGGATGCTTTCATCTGCGATGCCACCCGCACCCCGATCGGCCGCTACGGCGGCGCGCTGAGCCAGGTGCGCACCGATGATCTTGCCGCCCTGCCGATTGCCGCGCTGGCGGCACGCAACCCGGATGTGGACTGGGGCTCCCTCGACGATGTGATCTTTGGCGATGCCAACCAGGCCGGGGAAAGCAACCGCAACGTGGCCCGCATGGCGGCGCTGCTGGCGGGTCTGCCCACCTCTGTGCCCGGCACCACCATCAACCGCCTCTGCGCCTCCGGCATGGATGCGGTCGGCATGGCGTCCCGCGGGATCAAGGCCGGCGACTATGACATGGCCATCGCCGGCGGCGTCGAAAGCATGTCGCGCGCGCCCTTCGTGATGCCCAAGGCCACCTCTGCCTTCACCCGTGCCAATGCGGTCTATGACACCACCATCGGCTGGCGCTTCGTGAACAAGAAGATGCACGGGATGTACGGCACCGACTCGATGCCGCAAACCGCCGATAATGTTGCAGAGGACTACGGCGTCTCCCGCGCCGATCAGGACGCCTTCGCCGCCCGCAGCCAGGCCCGCTGGGCCGCCGCGCATGAGGCCGGGATCTTCCAGGACGAGATCACCCCGGTCTCCATCCCCCAGCGCAAGGGCGATGATCTGGTGGTGGACACCGATGAACACCCCCGCCCCGGCACCTCGGCCGAGAAGCTGGCGGGCCTCAAGGGCGTCAACGGCCCGGACAAGACCGTGACCGCAGGCAATGCCTCCGGCGTCAACGACGGCGCTGCGGCGATCCTGATGGCGAATGAAGCGGCTGCGGCGAAGAACGGCCTGAAACCGATGGCCCGCATCGTCGGCATGGCCGCCGCAGGGGTCGAGCCGCGCATCATGGGCATCGGCCCGGTGCCCGCGACCCGCAAGGTTCTGGCCCGCACCGGCCTGACCATCGAACAGATGGACGTGATCGAACTGAACGAAGCATTCGCATCGCAGGGCCTTGCCACCCTGCGCGAGCTTGGCCTTCCGGACGATGCGCCCCATGTTAACCCCAACGGCGGTGCGATTGCACTGGGCCACCCGCTCGGCATGTCCGGGGCGCGGCTGGTGCTGACCGCTGCCTATCAGCTTCAGCGCACCGGCGGGCGGTATGCGCTCTGCACCATGTGCGTCGGCGTCGGTCAGGGCACCGCCCTGATCCTCGAACGCGTGTAACGAACCCTAGGGGAGGTCCCAGACATGTATGCTCAGATGATCAAATCCGAAGCGACCCAGGACGATCCGGAAAAGCTGGCGGCCTTCCAGGCGCGCATCGACGCGGGCGAGAAGATCGAGCCCAAGGACTGGATGCCAGAAGGCTACCGCAAAACGCTGATCCGCCAGATCGGGCAGCACGCGCATTCGGAAATCGTCGGCCAGCTGCCCGAGGGTAACTGGATCACCCGCGCGCCGACGCTAGAGCGCAAGGCGATCCTGCTCGCAAAGGTTCAGGATGAGGCCGGTCATGGCCTCTACCTTTACTGCGCGGCGGAGACGCTGGGCGTCTCCCGCGACGAGATCACCGAGATGCTGCTGGACGGCCGCATGAAGTATTCGTCGATCTTCAACTACCCGACGCTGAACTGGGCCGACATCGGCGCGGTCGGCTGGCTGGTTGATGGTGCTGCGATCATGAACCAGGTGCCGCTGCAGCGGACCTCCTTCGGCCCCTACTCACGCGCAATGATCCGCATCTGCAAGGAGGAAAGCTTCCACCAGCGCCAGGGCTATGACGCGATCCGCAAGATGGCGGAGGGCACCCCGGAGCAGAAGAAGATGGCCCAGGATGCGCTGAACCGCCTCTGGTACCCGTCGCTGATGATGTTCGGCCCCTCCGACAAGGACTCGGTCCATTCCGCCCAGTCGATGGCCTGGAAGATCAAGATGAACACCAACGACGAACTGCGCCAGAAGTTCGTCGACCAGACCGTGCCGCAAGCCGAATACCTGGGCCTGACGATCCCTGATCCCGACCTGAAATGGAACGAAGAGCGCGGCCACTACGACTACACCGATCCGGACTGGAGCGAGTTCTTTGAGGTGATCAAGGGCAACGGCCCGTGCAACGTGGACCGTCTCGCTGCCCGCAACAAGGCCTGGGACGACGGCACCTGGGTCCGCGACGGCCTGCTGGCCCACGCCAAAAAGAAAGCCGCACGCCGGCACGCCGCCGAATAACCCCAAGCATTCCGGCGCTCCGCCCAGACGCGCAGCGCCCCCTCAGCCAGGAGGATTTGAAACATGAAAAACGAATGGCCCCTCTGGGAAATCTTCATCCGCGGCCAGCACGGCATGAGCCACCGCCACGTCGGCTCCCTGCATGCACCGGACGCCGAAATGGCGATCAAGAACGCCCGCGACGTCTACACCCGCCGCAACGAAGGCGTGTCGATCTGGGTGGTCGAGGCGAACCACATTTCCGCCTCCTCGCCCAGCGACAAGGGCCCGCTTTATGAGCCGTCGGAGAGCAAGGTCTACCGCCACCCGACCTTCTTTGACATCCCCGAAGAAGTGGGGGCGATGTAATGGCCCGCGAAGACGCATTTTTCCAGTTCCTGCTGCGGATGGGGGACAACACCCTGATCCTCGGCCACCGGGTCAGCGAATGGTGCGGCCACGCGCCGGTGCTGGAAGAGGACATCGCGCTGGCCAACACTGCGCTGGATATGATCGGCCAGACCCAGATGTGGCTCGGCCTTGCCGCCGAAGTTGAAGGCGACGGCAAATCCGCCGACGATCTCGCCTTCCTGCGCGACGCCTGGGATTTCCGCAACGTGCTCTTGTGCGAGGTGCCGAACGGCGATTTCGGCCGCACCCTGATGCGCCAGTTCTTGTTTGACGCCTGGCATTCGATCCAGCTGGGCCGGCTGATGAAGTCGTCGGACGAACGCGTTGCAGCAATCGCCGAAAAAGCTTCGAAAGAGGTGGCCTATCACCTGGAACGCTCTGCCGACACGGTGGTGGGCCTGGGCGACGGCACCGGGGAAAGCCACCGCCGGATGCAGGAAGCGCTGGATTACCTCTGGCCCTATGTGGGCGAGATGTTCCA
The DNA here is from genome assembly GCF_048055755.1 of Phaeobacter sp. JH204B. Taxonomy (NCBI): domain Bacteria; kingdom Pseudomonadati; phylum Pseudomonadota; class Alphaproteobacteria; order Rhodobacterales; family Roseobacteraceae; genus Phaeobacter; species Phaeobacter sp. JH204B. Next base: position 178,533 of record NZ_JAYMXF010000019.1, on the reverse strand, counting down.
GTCCGACGATGTGGACGCCGAAATGATGAAGGCTGGCATCGCCCCCGATCCCGCGGCCCTGCGCGAAGAATACGACGCGCTGATCTCCCGCATCCTGGGTGATGCGACGCTGACCATTCCCGAAAGCCGCTTCGCCCACAAAGGCGGGCGCACCGGTGCGATGCACACAGAGCATCTGGGCCACCTGCTGACCCAGATGCAATGGCTGCAGCGCGCCTATCCCGGCGCCAAGTGGTAAGGCCTCGGCCAAGGAACTGAGGGCATCCCCGGCGTCAAACGGGGGTGAGGCCCGCTTCCGCTGGGAAGTTCGGGCGGAACAGCCAATGAGGGTAACCGCATGAGCCAAGTGACAACTCAGCCAAGCATCACCCAAATCTGGGACTGGCTCGACGCCGTGCCGGACCCGGAGATCCCGGTGATCTCGCTGGTGGATCTCGGCATCATCCGCGATGTGGCCTGGGAGGGTGAGACTTTGGTGGTCACCGTAACCCCGACCTACTCAGGCTGCCCGGCCACAGCGGTGATCGCCATGGATATTGAGACCGCCCTGCGCGGCCGCGGCATCACTGATCTGCGGCTCAAAACGCAGATTTCGCCGGCCTGGACCACCGATTGGCTGTCGGAAAAAGGCCGCGCCAAGCTGGAGGCCTACGGCATCGCCCCGCCCCAGCCCGCAGGCGGCCCCGAGAAATGCCCGCACTGCGGGAGCAAACATGTCACCAAGGTCAGCCAGTTCGGCTCGACCCCCTGCAAGGCCCACTGGCGCTGCCAGGACTGCCTCGAACCTTTTGATTATTTCAAGTGCATCTGAGGAGACCCTGATGGCGCGCTTTCACGACCTTGAAGTCACCGACGTCCGCAAGACCATCCGCGATGCGGTGGTTGTCACCCTGAAGCCCGCGGGTGGCGCGGCTGAGGAATTCGATTTCACCCAAGGCCAGTACCTGACCTTCCGCCGCGACTTCGACGGCGAGGAACTGCGCCGCAGCTACTCGATCTGCGCCGGCAAGGACGAAGGCATCCTGCAGGTCGGCATCAAGCGCGTCAACGGCGGCGCCTTTTCGACCTGGGCTAACACCGAGCTGAAGGCAGGTGATACCCTGCAGGCGATGGCGCCGATGGGGACCTTCTTCACCCCGCTCGATGGTACCGCCGAAAAGCACTACCTGGGCTTCGCCGGCGGCTCCGGCATTACCCCTGTGCTGTCGATCCTCAAGACCACGCTGGCGGCGGAGCCCAAATCCTCCTTCACGCTGGTCTACGCCAACAAGGGCGTGAACACGATCATGTTCCGCGAGGAACTGGAGGATCTGAAAAACCTCTACATGGGCCGCTTCAATGTGATCCATGTACTGGAATCCGACGCTCAGGAAATCGACTTGTTCACCGGTCTGGTGACTGAGGAGAAATGCGCCCAGCTGTTCGAGCACTGGATTGACATCCAGTCGGTCGACACCGCCTTTATCTGCGGCCCGGAGCCGATGATGCTGGGCATCGCTGCGGCACTGCGCACCGCCGGTCTAGGCGATAGCCAGATCAAGTTCGAACTGTTCGCCTCTGCTCAGCCGGGCCGCGCCAAGCGCAAGGCCACCGCAACGGATGCGGCCAGCAGCGCCAACCAGACCAAGGCCGCGATTACGCTGGACGGCGCCACCCAGACCATCGAAATGGGCAAGGACATGACCCTGCTGGACGCGGCGCTCGAGAACGCCATGGACGCGCCCTATGCCTGCAAGGCAGGTGTATGCTCCACCTGCCGCTGCAAGGTGCTGGAGGGCGAGGTCGAAATGGTCGCCAACCACGCGCTGGAGGATTACGAGGTCGAAAAAGGCTATGTGCTGTCCTGTCAGGCCTATCCGCTGAGTGATCAGGTGGTGGTGGACTACGATCAATAGCCCACTAGGTTAGAGCCCGAGCGATCAGGACGAAACACACAGCAACAGACTCAAGAGGACAATCGCATGAGTGACGAGATGAGCATTGAGAGCTATCTGGCGGCCGGTGGCGTCCTCAGCAATCCTTCCAACGTACCGCCACGCTATCGCGCTGAGCTGATGACCATCATGGCCAGTTTCGTGGATAGCGCGCTGGCGGGAGCGGCGGGGTTTGTCGATATCATAAACGAAGGCCCGGGGATCAAATCGCGCATGGCTGCCGCCCGGATCGTATTGGAAAAAACCGCCAATGCAGACCGGGTCTTGCAGGTCATGGGCGATTTCGGGGCCGACACGGAGCGCTATGTCGACCACCACCCCTGGACAGCCCGACTGGACCGCGAGGCTGGACTGGATCAGGCCAGATCCAAACATGACCGGCGCCTTGCTGTGTTCAATTATCCGCTTGAAGGCTGGGCCGATGCAGTGGTGATGAACCTTTTGATGGGACGCGCCGTTGCCGTGCAATTGGCAGAACTGTCCATGATCTCCTACCAGCCCTTGGCCGAGGCCTTCCGCGCCATTCAACCGATTGAGGCGCATCACGCGCGGCTTGCCCATGAGGGCCTGTCGCGTCTCGTCCAGGAAGGCGACATCGGCATGTTGCAGGAGTCCATCGGTTACTGGTGGCCACGTGTCGCCATCAGCTTTGGGGTCGATGACTCCGACAAATTCGAAGCCCTTCGCACACTGGGGTTGCGCCATCGCAGCAACGCAGAGCTGCGCGCACGGTGGCAAAGCGAGATGCGTGGCGTGTTGCGAGAGCTGGGGCTGGAAGCCCCAGAACCGGCCTGAAGCGGCGGCATCAAGGCACCCCCCGACACCCACCCATATGGCGGAAGAACCCAGCGGAAAAGGTCTGGACGACTGACCCATTGCGTCCTAGGGTCAGCCTGTTCCAGCACCCCAAAAACGAGGCCCGACATGGCGATCAGCAAGACCATTCGCACCTATTTCAACGGCAGCTGGCATGAGGGCGATGTGGCTATCATGAAGGCCGCTGACCATGCGGCTTGGCTTGGATCGTCGGTTTTCGACGGTGCGCGGCTGTTCGATGGTGTCACGCCCGACCTTGATCTGCACTGCGCCAGAGCCAACGCATCGGCCCACGCGCTGATGATGGCTCCAACCGTCAGCGTCGACGATATGGTCGCCATCGCCAAAGAGGGTCTCGCTCTCTTTGCACCAGATGCCGCGGTCTACATCCGCCCTATGTACTGGGCGACCGAGGGCGATTCCACGATGATCGCGCCGGAACCCGCAAGCACCCAGTTTGCTCTTTGTCTGGAAGAAATCCCTATGGCTGCCCCGACAGCTGTAGCGACTCTGACACGCACCTCCTTCCGCCGGCCCGTGCTGGAGAGTTCTGTGGTCAATGCAAAGGCCGGTTGCCTCTATCCGAACAACGCCCGCATGCTGCGTGAAGCGCGCGCAAAAGGATTCAGTAACGCGCTCGCCCTCGATGCCATGGGGAATGTCGCTGAGACCGCCACGGCCAATATTTTCATGGTGCGTGACGGAGAGGTCTTTACTCCGATTGCAAATGGCACCTTCCTTGCAGGGATCACCCGTGCTCGTCACATCGCAAACCTGCGCTCAGATGGTGTCACCGTTCATGAAACGGTGCTTGGCTATAAAGACTTTGAAGACGCCGACGAAGTTTTCATGTCCGGCAATATGAGCAAGGTCACGCCAGTTGCCGCCTTTGACGATCGGCAATACCAGATCGGACCAATCGCCAAGCGCACACGGGATCTCTATTGGGATTGGGCAACAAGCAGCCGTGGATAGCTGCGTGCGACTAGCATTTGTGCTCATCTATTGCGCCGGGGGATGGCTTGCGCCATGATCCAGACGGAACAACCAGAGGATCAATATGCGCAAATTTCTTGTGGTATTGGATGACAGCCGCGAATGCCTGAACGCCATGCGGTTCGCCGCCATGCGTGCCGCCAAGACTGGCGGCGGAGTTGAAATCCTTTCGGTGATTCCCCCCGACGAATTCAATCATTGGATTGGCGTCGGCGAAGTGATGCGCGAAGAGGCCCGCGAACGCATACACGCCCATTTTGAAGTATTCGCGAAGTGGATGCGCGACCGGCAAGGTATCGAACCCAAACTCGTGATCCGCGAAGGCGAAGCGGTGCCAGAGATTATCGCCCAGATCGAATCTGATCCCGAAATCGGCGTATTGGTACTGGGCGCCGGTGACGACCGCAAAGGCCCTGGTCCCCTCGTCACCCAGCTAAGTCGCTCATCCGGCAGCCTGCCGGTGCCGATCACAATCGTACCCGGCGATCTGTCTAAAGAAAAACTGGAAGCGATCACCTGATCGCTGCCAAGCTGACCGATCTGCGGGTTGCACGAACTCGCCGCGAGTGGATCCGAAGCGAAAGGCCCCAGCGCGCGCCACAAGGTTCCGCAATTTTAGAACCGTTCCAAATCTTGACTTAAGCCCACCGGAGGCGCATATCTCTGCCACGCTTTAAGGAGGCCCGACATGTTCATTCAGACAGAATCCACGCCCAACCCGGCGACGCTGAAATTCCTGCCGGGCCAGACCGTACTGGAAATGGGCACAGCTGATTTTCCCAGCGCAGAGGCCGCAGGCTCATCGCCTTTGGCGCAGCGCATTTTTGCTGTTGCAGGCGTGACTGGCGTGTTCTTCGGCAACGATTTCGTAACCGTGACCAAGGCAGAGACAGTTGAATGGGACCACATCAAACCGGCGATCCTCGGCGCGGTGATGGAACATTTCCAGTCCGGTCAGCCGGTGATTTCCGAAGGTGGCGAACAGACCTCTGGCCACGCGGAACACACCGGTGAGGATGGCGAAATCGTCAACCAGATCAAAGAGCTTCTGGACAGCCGCGTGCGCCCTGCTGTGGCTCAGGATGGCGGCGATATCACCTTCCACGGCTTTGACCGTGGAGTGGTCTACCTGCATATGCAGGGCGCCTGCGCAGGCTGCCCTTCGTCGACACTGACGCTGAAGATGGGCATCGAAAACCTGCTGCGCCACTACATCCCCGAAGTGACCGAGGTTCGCCCCGTTGCCGTCTGACGCTCTCGTCCTTGGCTTTGATACATCGGCCGCGCATTGCGCGGCCGCTTTGTTGCGTGGGGACACGGTGCTGGCCTCCCGATTGGAGGAGATGACTCGCGGCCAGGCCGAACGATTGATGCCGTTGCTGGACGAGGTGCTCGCCGAAGGTGGCGCAGCTTGGGCGGATCTTGATGCCATTGGTGTCGGTATCGGACCCGGAAACTTCACAGGCATTCGCATCGCCGTGTCCGCTGCACGCGGTTTGGCGCTGGGGCTGGATATTCCGGCAGTCGGTGTAAACGGATTTGACGCACGCCATCACCCCGGCACTCTCGCTGCGGTGCCCGCACCTCGCGATCATGTCTATGCACTGCCTCCCGGAGGCGAGCCCCGGCTGATGCCACTTGTTGAAGCGCAGGCGGTTGCCGCCGCGCATGATCTAGAGTTGCTGGCCGAGGCAACTCCGCCGAATATCGCCGAAGCCATCGCCCGCAACGCCGCCGACCGTTACCAAACAGAAGCAGTTGCCCCTGCCCCGCTGTACCTGCGGGCTGCTGATGCCGCGCCGGCAAGAGACGCCCCACCAACGCTGATTGATGGCTGATACCTTCGGTCGACCATGCTACGAAACTGTCCCTCAAATCTGACACCACAGGACATGGCCCACACCCATCGGGCTGCCTTTGTGCAGGGGCGCCCGTGGTCTGCGGATGAATTTTCTGCCCTGCTCGACAGCCCGTTCAGCTATGCTGTCGGCGATACACGATGCTTTGCCTTGGGACGCGTTGTCGCTGGAGAGGCCGAATTGCTGACCATAGCGACCCACCCCGACTACCGGCGTCAGGGGTTTGCGCGTATGGTCTTGGACAGCTGGCAGGAAGCCGCGCTGGCCAGAGATGCAACCGATGGCTTTCTGGAAGTTGCCGCAGACAACCGATCGGCGCGTGCCCTGTATCACTCCTATGGATTCGCCGAAACCGGGCGGCGGGTCGGCTACTACCCGCGCGAAGGCGCGTCTTCAGTGGACGCAGTGCTCATGTGCGTCAGTTTACGCAAGGCCGAAACCGCAGAATAACACCAAAAGGTCAAAAAACGGTTGACCCTTTCCGCAGGCTACGGCCTAAATTGTCGCACCTTTTTAAAAACACATGGGTTGGGGCGGTCAAACTGGCCGCAACAAGAACAACAAATTGGGAGTACCCCTATGACCCTGATGAAATCCCTGATGAGCGCCGCGGCGGCCGTGGCGCTGACAGCGGGTGCCGCATTGGCAGAGCCTGCACTGATCTTTGATCTGGGCGGCAAATTCGACAAATCGTTCAACGAAGCCGCCTTCACCGGCGCGCAGCGTTGGGCTGAGGAAACCGGCGAAAGCTTTCGCGAAATCGAACTGCAATCCGAAGCTCAGCGTGAGCAGGCCCTGCGTCGCTTTGCCGAAGCGGGCGCGAACCCGATCGTCATGGCCGGTTTTGCTTTTGCCGACGCTCTGGGCCAGGTTGCAGCCGACTACCCCGACACCAAATTCGTGATCATCGACATGGTTGTTGATGCGCCGAATGTGCGTTCTGTTGTCTTCAACGAACATGAAGGCTCCTACCTTGTCGGCATGCTGGCGGCCAAAGCGTCCAAATCGGGCACAGTGGGCTTCATCGGCGGTATGGATATCCCGCTGATCCGCAAATTTGCCTGCGGCTACGCCGAGGGCGTGAAGGCCGCAAACCCGGACGCAACTGTGATCGCCAATATGACCGGCACCACCCCTGCGGCCTGGAATGACCCGGTCAAGGGCTCCGAACTGACGAAGGCGCAGATCAGCCAGGGCGCTGATGTTGTCTATGCAGCTGCGGGCGGCACTGGTGTTGGCGTACTGCAGACCGCCGCCGACGAAGGCATCCTGTCAATCGGTGTGGACAGCAACCAGAACCACCTGCACCCGGGCAAAGTTCTGACGTCCATGATGAAGCGCGTCGACAACGCTGTGTTTGAAGCCTTCTCCGACGGTCCTGACCTGGAAACCGGCTTCTCCGTCATGGGCCTGTCGAACGGCGGCGTCGGCTTTGCGGTTGACGATAACAACGCATCGCTGATCACGGAAGAGATGCAGGCTGCCGCTGATGAAGCCGCAGCCAAGATCGCAACCGGCGAAATCACCGTGCATGACTATATGTCGGATGACAGCTGCCCGGCTCTGTCCTTCTAAGTACTGAACTGCCCCCCGGCCCACCGTGATCCTCTTGATGATTATGGTGGTGACCGGGGGTTTCATATTGCCCGGAGGCTGCGCCTTTGCCGCCTCCGGGTTTGGTTTTTCCTAGGTTGGCCAAATTGCACATGTTAACCGCCGCTCGCTTCGGCGTGGATCTGTGCCAACCGATCCAGGATGAATAAGGGGAGCCCGAATGACGGCACCAGCAATTGAACTAAAAGGCATCTCCAAGGCCTTTGGCCCCGTTCAGGCCAATAAGGATATCTCAATCCGTGTTTCCCCCGGCACGATCCATGGGATCATCGGCGAGAATGGCGCAGGCAAATCAACGCTGATGAGTATCCTGTACGGTTTTTACAAAGCCGATAAGGGTGAGGTCTGGATTCACGGGAAACGTACCGAGATTCCAGACAGCCAGGCGGCGATCTCGGCAGGGATCGGCATGGTGTTCCAGCACTTCAAGCTGGTTGAGAATTTCACGGTACTGGAGAACATCATCCTCGGCGCCGAGGATGGCAAACTGTTGAAGCCCTCTCTCAGCAAGGCCCGAAATTCGCTGAAAGACCTGGCAGCAGAATATGAGCTGAACGTTGATCCCGATGCCCGTATCGACGAAATCGGTGTCGGCATGCAGCAGCGTGTCGAGATCCTGAAGGCGCTATACCGCCAGGCCGACATTCTGATTCTGGACGAGCCGACAGGGGTTCTGACCCCCGCAGAGGCCGACCAGCTGTTCCGCATTCTGGACAGGCTGCGTGCCGAGGGCAAAACGATCATCCTGATCACTCACAAACTGCGCGAAATCATGGAGTATACCGATACGGTGTCGGTGATGCGCCGCGGCCAGATGACCGCGACCGTGAAAACCGCTGAAACCAGCCCCGAACATCTGGCCGAACTGATGGTGGGACGCAAGGTGCTGCTGCGGGTGGACAAGGTTCCCGCCACTCCCGGCAAGCCGATCCTTGAGATCGAGAACCTCAGTGTCGTCGATGAGGCGGGCGTTGCGCGGGTGAAGAATATCGACCTGACCGTGCGTGCGGGAGAGATCCTTGGCATCGCCGGGGTGGCCGGCAACGGTCAGTCCGAACTGATGGAGGTGCTCGGTGGCATGCGCGAAGGTCAGGGCACCATTCGTCTCAATGGATCGCCGCTGCCCCTGTCAGGTGCCGGATCCGATGCCCGCGCCCGTCGCGCAGCACATGTTGCCCACGTTCCCGAAGACCGTCAGCGCGAAGGTCTGATCATGGACTTCCACGCTTGGGAAAACGTGGCGTTCGGCTATCATCACGCGCCCGAATACCAACGCGGCCTGTTAATGAACAATGCTGCGCTGCGCGCCGATACCGAGGCCAAGATGGCCAAGTTTGACGTACGCCCCCCGGACCCCTGGCTTGCGGCCAAGAATTTCTCCGGCGGCAATCAGCAGAAAATCGTTGTTGCCCGCGAAATCGAGCGCAACCCTGACCTGTTGCTGATTGGGCAGCCGACACGGGGCGTCGATATCGGCGCCATTGAGTTTATTCACAAGCAAATCGTCGAATTGCGCGATCAGGGCAAGGCGATCCTGCTGGTCTCGGTTGAACTGGAGGAAATCCTGTCACTCGCCGACCGTGTTGCAGTGATGTTTGACGGAATGATCATGGGCGAGCGCCCGGCCGATCAGACCGATGAGAAAGAGCTGGGCCTGTTGATGGCCGGTGTCGCGGGGGAGGCCGCGTAAATGGATAAAATGCCTAAATGGGCCGATGTCGTACTGATCCCGCTGATCAGCCTCGTATTGGCCGCTATTCTGTCTGCCTTGGTGATTCTTGGCATTGGCGAAGACCCGATTGCCGCCGTGAAGCTGATGGTTTCGGGCGCGCTTGGATCCACTTATGGCTGGGGCTATACGCTCTATTATGCCACCAACTTCCTGTTCACGGGTCTGGCCGTTTCCGTGGCCTTCCACGCCCGGCTTTTCAACATCGGTGGTGAAGGTCAGGCGATGCTCGGTGGTTTGGGTGTGGCCCTCGTATGCCTTTATATCCCCTGGCCGCATTGGTCGCTGGCGCTGATCTTTGCCAGCCTTGGTGCAGCCCTGTTCGGTGCGGCCTGGGCCGCGATCCCCGCCTATCTTCAGGCGAAGCGCGGCAGCCATATCGTGATCACCACAATCATGTTCAACTTTATTGCGGCGGCCGTTCTGAACTACGTGCTGGTCAATCTCCTGCGTCCAGAAGGCTCGATGGACCCGGCGACAGCCCGTTTTGCCGAAGCTGTCCACCTGCCGTCCTTGCATGAGCTCCTCGCACCTATCGGGATCGAGTTTTCCAAGGCGGCACCTGCCAATGTGAGCTTCCTCGTCGCGCTTGCTGCTTGCGTTGCGGTCTGGTTGCTGATCTGGCGTACCAAACTGGGCTACGAGATCCGGGCCTATGGCAACTCCGAATATGGCGCGCTTTACGCCGGAATCTCGCCGGTCAAGATCACCATGATTGCGATGCTGATCTCTGGCGGTCTGGCGGGCATGATGGCCACCAACAATGTGATGGGCGAGGCCGAGCGCCTGGTATTGAACTCAACCGAGGGCGCCGGTTTCATCGGCATCGCCGTGGCACTCATGGGGCGCAGCCATCCCTTTGGCGTGTTTCTGGCCGCGATCCTGTTCGGGTTCCTCTATCAGGGCGGCGCGGAGCTGGCGCTATGGACCAGCATCCCGCGGGAACTGATCGTCGTCATTCAGGCACTGGTGATCCTGTTCACAGGCGCGCTGGACAATATGGTACGAGGACCGCTTGAACGGATCTTCCTTGCTCTGCGCCGGGGGAAAGCGTGATGGATTTTCTGACTCTGATCCAGGTGCTCGACAGCACCGTTCGCCTCGCAACACCGCTGCTGCTGGCCTGTCTGGCTGGACTGTTCTCCGAACGGGCGGGGATCTTCGATATCGGCCTTGAAGGCAAAATGCTGATGGCCGCTTTCTTCTCGGCGGCGGTGGCTGCGACCACTGGCAATGTCTGGCTGGGCCTCCTGGCCGGTATCGCATCATCGCTGGTTCTCAGCGGCCTGCACGGGCTCGCCTCGATCACCTTCCGTGGCAACCAGCTGATCTCCGGTGTGGCAATCAACTTCCTGGCCGCAGGCATGACCGTACTGATCGCGCAAGACTGGTTCCAGCAGGGCGGGCGCACACCCTCGCTGTTCTCGGGCGGCCGGTTTGAGCCTCTCAGCCTGCCGTTTGCAGATGCGCTGGCGGATGTCCCTGTGTTAGGCCCGATCTATAGCGAGCTGCTTTCCGGTCACTCCGTGCTGGTCTACCTGGCGTTCCTCGCGGTGCCTGCTACCGCCTGGATCCTCTTTGGTACGCGCTTTGGCCTACGCCTGCGCGCGGTCGGGGAAAACCCCGCAGCTGTCGATACCGCCGGTGTGTCCGTGGTCGGTCTGCGCTATGCGGCGGTAATGATCTGTGGCCTGCTCTGCGGCATTGCCGGCGCCTATCTTGCAACAGCACTACAGGCCGGGTTCGTAAAGGACATGACAGCCGGTCGCGGCTTTATCGCTCTGGCAGCGCTGATTTTCGCGAAATGGCGCCCCTGGCACGCGCTTGGTGCCTGCCTTCTGTTCGGCCTGCTTCAAGCGGTGGCCCTGCGTTTTCAGAACATCGAAATCGGCAACTTTGTGATTCCGGTGCAGATGATGGACGCCCTGCCCTACATCCTGACTGTGGTGATCCTGGCAGGCTTCGTCGGCAAGGCGGTTCCGCCCAAAGCCGGTGGAGAGCCCTACGTCAAGGAGCGCTGATAGAGCAATCAATTTGGTACAGCCCGCAGGGGCTGTACCAAAGGTATCTGCAAGCGCCCGGCTCCGGCCGGGCGCTTGCCGTTTTGACACAGCCAGAGTCAGATTTTTCGGAAACCAGTTCTCGCCATCCGAGTTCCGGCCAACTTTCATAGGTCCAGTTTTTGCCCTAGCGTCAGTCCTGTTTTCTGCGGAGCGGCATCGGCAGTTGATTTTAGCCAATTGCTGCGCTCTAACACTGATATGCAGATTTATCTTCCCATCGCCGAAGTCTCGGTCAACGCATTCCTGCTGCTGGGGCTTGGCGGCATGGTCGGCATCCTGTCCGGCATGTTTGGTGTCGGTGGCGGCTTCCTGATGACACCGCTCCTGTTCTTCATCGGCATCCCGCCGGCAGTGGCCGTTGCCACCGAAGCCAATCAGATCGTGGCCTCCTCATTCTCCGGTGTGCTTGCTCATTTCAGGCGCCGAACCGTCGACATCAAGATGGGCCTGGTTCTTCAAGCGGGCGGTCTTTTCGGTGCGGCGCTTGGGGTTGTGGTCTTCAACTATCTCAAAGCATTGGGCCAGGTCGATCTGCTGGTAAAACTCTGTTACGTCGTCTTTCTTGGCGTTGTCGGCGGGCTGATGTTCATCGAAAGCCTGAATGCGATCCGCAAATCCAAAGCCTCCGCAGGTGGCGCCCCCGCGCCGCGTCGGCAGCGTGGCTGGGTCCATGCCCTGCCCTTCAAGATGCGGTTCCGCACATCCGGCCTCTATATCTCCGTGATTCCTCCCTTGCTGGTCGGTGTCGTCGTCGGCATCCTCGCGGCAATCATGGGTGTTGGTGGTGGCTTCATCATGGTGCCAGCCATGATCTACATCCTCGGGATGCCAACCAAGGTTGTGGTTGGTACATCGCTGTTTCAGATCATTCTGGTCACCGCCTTTACCACGATGCTGCACGCCACCACGAATTATACCGTGGATATTGTTCTGGCGGTTCTATTGCTGATCGGCGGGGTGATCGGTGCCCAGATCGGCACCCGGATCGGCGTCTATCTCAAGGCTGAACAGCTCCGCATTCTGTTGGCGCTGATGGTAATTATTGTCTGCGTCAAACTCGGGCTGGACCTGTTGCTGATGCCATCTGAGCTTTACTCGCTCGGCAGCGATGGAGGGCACTGAGATGCTCCATCGCGTCATCAGGCAACGCCTCCGTCGCGAGCCGCAATCCCAGCCGGCCTGCGGCTCCGCGCGGCTCTGGATTGCATTCCTCCTGGTCCTGCCACTCGGGTCGATGGCCACCGCTCAGACCTCCACCGATCCGGCAGATAGCGACCCTCCCGCTGGCCCGCGCGAGGAAGTCGTGCTCGGTCTGAGCCAAGACCGTGTTGCCATCACCGCCGACTTCGACGGATCTGAAATCCTCGTCTTTGGGGCCGTGAAGCGGGAAGCCCCTATCCCGCAGGACGACCCTCTTCAGGTGATCGTCGCCGTATCCGGTCCGGCCTCGCCCGTGATGGTACGCCGCAAGGAGAAAAAGCTTGGGATCTGGGTCAACACCGACAGCGTGCTGGTAGACTCGGCACCGAGCTTCTACGCAGTTGCGACAAGCGCGCCGCTCTCTCAGGTGCTGAGCGATACTGAGGACCTGCGGTATCGAGTCTCCGTGGGGCGGGCCATCCGCTCGGTCGGTGCCGGAATGCACATCCGCGGGGCACAGAAATTCGCCGAAGCCGTGATCCGCATCCGGTCCGAGAACAATCTCTATTCTCTGCGGGAGAACACTGTCGCCGTCGATCAGCAAACGCTGTTTCGCACTGCGATCGAGATGCCCGCCGACCTGACCGAAGGGGCCTATCGGACCCGCATCCTGCTCACACGAGGCGGGTCGGTTGTCGCGCAGTACGAAACCAGCATCGACGTGCGCAAAGTCGGGCTGGAACGGTTTCTTTACACACTTTCACGCGAACAGCCGTTTCTCTACGGCCTTATGTCACTGGCCATTGCAATTGCCGCAGGTTGGGGTGCCTCTGCCGCCTTCCGCCTGCTGCGCAACAGCTGACGACCACGAACCAGATCCAGACCCAGACCCAGACCGCCGCGCAAAGCGCGGCGCTACGCCCAACGGGCGTGGTGCCAGCTTGCTGGTGTCACAACGGGCGGGAGACCTCTGCAGTGTCTATCCACGCCCGATGTAAGGCATCTTGGTTGCCATCACGGTCATGAATTGCACATTTGCCTCAGGCGGAAGATTTGCCATATGCAGCACCGACCGTGCAGCATCCTCAACGGCGAAGGTCTCCATCGCGCCCGCTGCCGGATCCGTCTCGGCCTGCCGGGCGCTCAAATCCGCAACCATCGGCGTGCGTGCGTTGCCGATATCAATTTGCCCGCAGGCAATATCAAACGGGCGCCCATCCAGCGACAGGCAACGGGTCAGCCCGGTGATCGCGGCTTTGGTCGCCGCATAGGGGACCGAATGTGGGCGCGGAACATGGGCCGCAATTGATCCGTTATTGATGATCCGCCCGCCCTGCGGGGCCTGCTGGCGCATCTGGCGAAAGGCCGCTCGGGCCGAAAGGAACATGCCGTTCAAGTTTACATTGACGGCTGCAAACCAATCCTCCAGCGCAATCTCATCAATCGTGCCGGAAGGGGTAAAGATGCCTGCGTTGTTGAACAACACATCTAACCGCCCGGCCCGCTTTGCAAAGGTCTCCACGGCATGATCGACAGCCTCAGCATCGGTGACATCCGCCGGCAAGACATGAGCCGTGTCGCGCCCCTGCGCCACGGCCTCCAGCGCCTCTGCGCGGCGGGCAAGCAGGCCCACCTGCCAACCTTCGTCCAGAAACAGCTCCGCCACGGCACGGCCGATTCCGGAGCTGGCTCCGGTGATCAGGATCGTGCGTCTAGAATCTGGAGCTTGGATCGTCATAGTGGGCTGTCCTCTTGCAGTTCCAGGGTCAGGGCGCCTACGGGCGCGGCCCGCAGGTCGTCCACCTGCAGAGGGCCTGTCGGCTTTGCCAGACGATTGCGCACCACCCAGATCAGGCGCTCCTGCGCCCGCGTAATGGCCACATAAGCAAGCCGCTTCCAGAGCGGTTGCCCGGCCTCCACCCGGCCCATGCGCGCCGCGGCATAGATATCAGGCGCAAAAACCTGCGCCGTGGGCCATTGCGAGCCCTGCGCCTTGTGAATAGTGACGGCCGCCCCGTGCAGAAACGCCGCCCCCATACGCGCAGCAAATGGAATGAAGGGCTCTTCTTCATCCGGTTTTTCGATCTTCACGATAGAGGCCGCAGAGACCTGCGGGTCCTCTGCCCCCATGACGTGAAGGCGCGAAAATCCAGGCTTGCGACCCGGTCCGAGGTAGATGACCTGGGCCCCCTTGATCAGGCCGCGGGCTTCCAGATCCAGCCTTTTCTTGCGATGTTTCATCGGCAATTCGATTCCGTCGCAGATCAGCGGCTCGCCAGCCAGCAAACTGTCCTCCGGCGCACCGTGCACGTTACGAAACGCATTGATCAGCCGAATCCGGGTGTTGTTGCGCCAGACCAGAACCGGAGAACGTGCCATCAGATCCACCTCGACCCGTTGCCCCCAGACGACGCGATCATCCTGGCGAGAGAGGTCCTCAACCATGCGCTCAAAATCCTCAAACCCGATGTTCGGATCAGCCAGAGCATGAGCGAGGTCCAGAATGGGATTGCCTGCCTCTTGGCGGTGAATGCGGTTGAGGATCAGTTTGCGCTCTTCTGGCAGCGTTTCAAAAACCATGGCACCGGATTGGTTCACCGGGGCGAGCTGTGCGGGATCGCCAAACAGCAATAATGTCGGGAAAATTTCCTGAAGGTCCTGGAACTGGCGGTCATCCAGCATCGAAGCTTCATCGATAAAGCCGATATCCAGCGGCTCCTCCCGCCGTTTCCAACCGGTGATGAAGTCAGATCCGCGCAGACCGGCAGCAGCCAACGCACCAGGGATCGACTTGTTGCGTTCATAAAACGCCTTCGCCCGCGCCAGGGCTTCTTCGGTTAACCCCTCGATTTCGGGCTCATCGCCACTACCGGCCAGCCATTCCGCTATCCGCTCATATTCCGGATCATAGACAGGCGTATAGAGGATCCGGTGGATCGTGGTTGCGGGAACACCACGAAGGCGCAGCACGCTGGCGGCCTTGTTTGTGGGCGCAAGGATTGCGAGCGTGCGCCGGTCCTCATTCTTCCTGCGGCTCTCATAGTCCCCGGAAACAACCTCGACACCGGCCTTTTCCAACGCCTTATAGAGCTCCGCCAACAACAGCGTCTTACCAGATCCGGCTTTGCCAATAACCGCCATTGCGCCACCGTCACCGCGGGGCGGGTGAAGCAGATCGTCTTCGAGATCGACCCCTGCGTCACGAAGAAGACTGCTGACACGATCAAAAGCGACGGCCTGATCGTCGGAGAATTTAATGGGTGCTGCGCTCATTCGGCGACACTACAGCCGCCGGGCCGGCTGCACCAGAGCAGACGGCCCCACATCATATCGTTTCAGCGCAGCTCGCCCTCCTTCAGCGCTATGCCCATCGACACCCTGTTCACCCCGTCAGCGCAACGGGTCCTGGCGCGCCTGCACCGCCAAAGGAGCGGTCGAACCAGAGTGTCGACAATTCCGGCTGAATGCCTGCCTTCTGCGCGACCCGGTGATACGCCTCGGTAGAATAGTCCCACAGGCCAAGGCAGATCCGGTCCCGCCCCGCGCCCATGGTGCCGACAATTTCCGGGCTAAACCCAAGAGAGCGGTAGATCCGCACCATCCGCCGATCAAACACCCCGGCAAAATGCGCGATATTGAAGTTCCGCATGATCTCAAGCCCGGCCAGGGTCAGCGCCCCGGCCACATTGCCGCTGACATGTCGGGACAGGCAGAACCGGGTGCATTCCCAGATCAGAGGGCTGCGGATCGCCTCCCCGCCGGTCAGCTCAGGAAAGACATCATTTACCATGATTGGCCCCGTGGAGGGCAGGAAACGCATTGACCCACCGTGGCTGCCATCGGGCTGCTGCCAGATCACATATAGCGGATCAAGCGCATCGTATTCATCGCGTTCTTCCCCGCAGGCATCTACCGAGACCTCCCAACCCAGCCGCGTCTTGAACTGATCCGCGCGATCCACGAACATCGAATGGGCAAGCTCACGGTGCTTATACAGGTCGTGTGCATATACGTAACGAAGCATAACTTAGTCCCCTTTAGATAGAAAAGTGGGACCAGATTACGATCAGAAGATATTTTCAACTATAGGGTTAATGAACACCAACAGCTTCAACGTGTTAGATGATGATCAACCCGAGACTCAGTGCCCGTGCGATGGCATGCGTGGTGTTGATCGCCCCCAGTTTGAATCGCGCGCTCTCAATATAGACCCGCAATGTATGCTCCGAAATGGTCAGCGTCTTGGCCACCTGGGCTCTGCTGTATCCCATCGCAAGCAAGGTTAACGCGTCAATCTCACGTGGGGACAGGGGTTGGACGTGCTCCGGGCTGCGATCCGGTTCAAATTCCAGCGCCTTGCGGTTGAAGTAATGCCCGATCAGGATCAGGTCACGGCTGTGTCTGTCCGTGAATTTCGTCCAGGTCTCATCGTTGCAGTTGTGGCTGACCGTGAACAAAGCGAATTGCCCGTTTGGCCCACGGATCGGGATTGAGTACCCCTGATTGCCTACGTCATGGGCAAGGGCGTCCTGCAGAAACTCGCGCGCAGGCTTAGACGACCAATCAAGGCGGCGCCAGTCAACCGGGTGAAACCGCTGATAGCAGCCGATAATGACCGGATCGACACGCACATAGGCTTTTTCCTGATAGCGCTCGACCCATTCCTGCGAATAGGTGCCAAAGTGATAGTGATCGCCAGCGCTGTCGACCCAGTGATACATGGCGTGATCAACCTCAAAGGTCTCACAGACCCGCTCAATGATCTCTTGCAGACCATCGACCGTTGTCGTGGCGTCCAAAACCTCAAGGATAAGATCAAGATTAACTTTGGTTGCCATGAAATGCCTGAATTCTCACTTGGTCTCAGCGCAGAACCTCTGCACCTATTTGGCTGTCGGCAGATCCAAATTGCCGCAGCTCTGGCCTTTGTGCCGCGATCATCGATGCAGCGTCAACGGTAAGCCCGCATAATGATCAGGTTTTTATTTCATAAGCGATTATCTAGGGCGCGGCCACAAAATGTCTTCACCATCAGCGCATGACCGCTGGTCATTCCGCACAAATGTTCGACAACCACGTTCGCACCAGAAAAACAATAACCCGCCAGTCACAGGAGCGACTGACGGGTGAAATAATGTGTCTCTCGAGGGTGTTTACCCTGCCAGAACATCCTCCAGTGTGCGCAGACCGGTCCGGGGCGCCTGAACCAGAACAGACATATTACCCGGCTTGTGCTCGTTGCGGAGCATCTTCATATGCGCCTCCGGCAGATCGTTCCAGGAGAACACCTCCGACATACAGGGGTCTAGGCGGCGCTCGACCATCAGCTTGTTGGCAGCGGCGGCCTGCTTCAGATGCGCAAAGTGCGAGCCCTGCAAACGCTTCTGGTGCATCCACATGTAACGCACATCGAACGTCAGGTTATAGCCAGTGGTGCCTGCGCAGATCACAACCATGCCGCCTTTTTTACAGACAAAGGTCGAAACCGGGAACGTGCTTTCGCCCGGATGTTCAAACACCATGTCGACATTCACGCCTTTGCCGGTGATGTCCCAGATAGCCTTGCCGAACTTACGGGCTTCCTTGAACCAATTGGCATATTCGGGCGTGTTCACTGTCGGCAACTGACCCCAGCAGTCAAAGTCTTTGCGGTTGATCACACCCTTGGCGCCCAGCCCCATGACAAAATCACGTTTGCTTTCGTCCGAGATCACGCCAATGGCATTTGCACCAGCCGTATTGATCAACTGGATCGCGTAGGAGCCGAGGCCGCCCGAAGCGCCCCAGACCAGCACGTTCTGGCCCGGCTTAAGATCGTGCGGCTCGTGGCCGAACAGCATCCGGTAGGCGGTCGCAAGGGTCAGCGTATAGCAGGCGCTTTCTTCCCAAGTCAGGTGCTTGGGGCGGGGCATAAGCTGCTGCGACTGAACATTGGTGAACTGCGCAAAGGAGCCGTCGGGCGTCTCATACCCCCAGATGCGCTGGCTGGGAGAGTACATCGGATCGCCACCGTTGCATTCTTCGTCGTCGCCATCATCCTGATTGCAGTGAATGACCACCTCGTCGCCGACTTTCCAGCGCTTAACCTTGTCGCCCACGGCCCAAACGATGCCCGAGGCGTCGGAACCGGCAATATGGAACGGCGCACCGTGACCATCAAAGGGGCTGATAGGTGTGCCGAGAGCCGCCCACACACCGTTATAGTTCACACCCGCCGCCATCACGAGCACAAGCACGTCGTGGCTGTCCAGTTCGGGCACATCGACCACTTCCTGCACCATCGCAGTATCAGGGGTGCCATGGCGCTCTTTGCGGATGGTCCAAGCATACATCTTCTGTGGCACATAGCCCATCGGCGGCAGTTCACCGATCTCATAAAGCTCTTTTTCAGGGGCCTCGTAGGAGAGGGCGCCGTTCTGCGTGTCCAAAGCCATGCTGGCCTCCTTTTTTCCGCTGTTTGCCGCAATGCAGAATCGCAGCTGCTACCTAGGGAATAAGATCCGCCAAGCAACAATGCAACATCATTTATTTGATTTGGGTAATTTTATGACCCAGCGGATGCAGAATAACCTTTTGCACCTGCAGCAATACCAGCCTCTTTTGGCCCGTCAGTGTCAGGCTCCGGGATCAGATGACGGATTGAATTTGCGTAGTAGACAAGCAGATCGTGTTGGTCGGCCACCACCTCGTAGCCGCCCGCTGTCTGTCGCAGGATGCCTCTCATCGTCAGTTGACGTAGCCCCGACACGGCGGCGGAACCGCGGTCGTTGCGCGATGTATGGATATAAGCATAGGGCAATCGCGACAGCAGCGCGTCCATCCCAGCTTCAATATCCGTACGGCTGAGCGGCTGTTTACCCTTTGGGAGGTACTCCACAGTGGCGGCGACCAAGGCCACCGGCAATACCGGAACACATTCGCCGATACGACCCATCAGCTCCTGCGCAAGACTCGTCGGCGTGTCCTCTCCCCCGCTGCAAAGAACAAAGTCGCGCAGGCAGAGAGGGCGCCCAAAACTGACTGCCGCATACCCGGATCGCTGGTAGCGCCTCGTCGCCCATAGCCACAGCTGACGCAGCATACGAACCGCCACCACATGGATGCGTGCGCGGAATCGTCGATCACCGGATTTCGCAGCCGATGTCAGGATCTTGTCTTCCAGCACGCGGTCGTAGTTCAGCGCAACAGGCACAAACACCACATCACGCCCGCCCTCGCCCTGTGCCGCCTGACCGTCAACGATGTATTTCAGTAGCCCCACCTTCGGCTGTGCCAAAGCGCCATCTAGGCTCAACCCGCCTTCGGGAAAAATCGCCTGGGTCACCCCGCCCTGCGTCGCCAGCCTCACATAGGTCGCCAGAACGCGACGATAGAGGTCATTGCGTGACTTACGGCGGATAAAATAGGCACCCATGGCCCGGATCAATCGCGACAACGGCCATACCCGCGCCCATTCACCCACCGCATAGGACAAGGCCGACCGGTCCGCCACCAGATAGGTGATCAGGACATAATCCATGTTCGAGCGATGATTCATGACAAAAACCACCGTCGCCTCAGGGTCTATTGCCTTCACTGCAGCTTCATCCAGATGACCGAGGCGAACACGATAGATCGCATTGGACAAAAACCGCGCGAGACGGATCGCGATGCTGAAATAGGCAACTGCGGAAAACGACGGGACGATCTCGCGGGCATAACGCCGGGCCTCCTCGAAGGCGACGTTTTCGGGAATGCCCTGCGCACGTGCATGGTCTGCAATCGCCTGGGCCACCTGCGGGTCATAGATCAGCCGCTGTATCATGTCGTAACGGCGTGCCAGTTTGAACGGTTGAATTGGTCGTTCCAGGCGGCGGTTCAACCGCGCCACAGCCCGCTCCAAACGACGACGGAAGAACCACCGCACCGACGGAAACAGGAAATGCGAGGCAAAGGTGATCGCGGCAAACAGCACGATAAGCACAAAAAGCCAAAGCGGGAGTTCCACGGTCTGCGTCATCCTGAGACCCTTCCCCATGCTTGCTGTCATTACAAGCACTTTGCCGGATCTGCAGAGGCCCCATATTTAGCAGCTGGCATGAAATGCCGCAACGCAGCGAATTGACATGGGTTTAAAATTGCAGTCTACATCAGCTTGACGAAATAAAATTACCGCAACACTGACTCGCGAGGCCCGACATGCCGCAGATGCAAAAAGACCGCCCCTGGCTGATCCGCACCTATGCCGGCCATTCCACGGCATCGGCATCCAACGCGCTGTACCGCGCCAACCTGGCCAAGGGGCAGACCGGCCTCTCGGTCGCCTTCGACCTGCCGACCCAGACTGGCTATGACAGCGACCACGTGCTGGCCCGCGGCGAAGTGGGCAAAGTCGGCGTACCGGTTTGCCACCTGGGCGACATGCGGGCGCTGTTCGACCAGATCCCGCTGGAGCAGATGAACACCTCGATGACCATCAACGCAACAGCGCCGTGGCTCTTGGCGCTGTATATCGCGGTGGCCGAGGAACAGGGCGCAGACGTGTCCAAGCTGCAGGGCACGGTGCAAAATGACCTGATCAAGGAATACCTCAGCCGCGGCACCTATGTCTGCCCGCCCAAGCCCAGCCTCAAGATGATCGCGGATGTGGCGGAGTACTGCTACACCAACGTGCCCAAGTGGAATCCCATGAACGTGTGTTCTTATCACCTGCAGGAGGCCGGCGCGACACCGGAGCAGGAGCTAGCCTTTGCTCTGGCGACCGCGCAGGCGGTGCTGGACGAGCTGAAACCGCGCATCGCGCCGGAGGATTTCCCAGCCATGGTCGGACGCATCTCCTTCTTTGTGAACGCGGGCATCCGGTTCGTGACCGAGATGTGCAAGATGCGCGCCTTTGTCGATCTGTGGGACGAGATCTGCCGCGACCGCTATGGCGTCGAGGACCCCAAGTTCCGCCGCTTCCGCTATGGCGTGCAGGTGAACTCGCTCGGCCTGACCGAACAGCAGCCGGAAAACAACGTCTACCGCATCCTGATCGAGATGCTGGCAGTGACGCTCTCCAAGAAAGCCCGCGCCCGCGCGGTGCAGCTGCCCGCCTGGAACGAAGCGCTTGGCCTGCCCCGCCCCTGGGACCAGCAATGGTCGATGCGGATGCAGCAGATCCTGGCCTATGAGACCGACCTGCTGGAATACGGCGACCTGTTCGACGGCAACCCGACGGTCGATGCCAAGGTCGAGGAACTGAAGGACGGCGCTCGCGCCGAGCTGGCCAACCTCGAATCCATGGGCGGCGCTGTCGCCTCGATCGAGTACATGAAGGGCCGGCTGGTCGAATCCAATGCCGACCGGCTGAACCGGATCGAGAAGAACGAGACGATCGTGGTGGGCGTCAACAAATGGACCGAGGGCGAGCCATCGCCGCTGCAGACCGAGGACGGCGGCATTATGGTGGTCGACCCCGCGGTGGAGCAGGAGCAGATCAGCCGCCTGAACCACTGGCGCGGCGAGCGTGACAATGACGCTGTGCAATCGGCCCTGGCCGCGCTGCGCGCAGCAGCGCAAAGCGGCGCCAATGTCATGGAGCCGTCGATTGCCGCGGCCAAGGTCGGCGTCACCACTGGCGAATGGGCCGAGGAAATGCGCAAGGTCTACGGCACATATCGCGGCCCGACCGGCGTGTCCGGGTCCGCCTCCAACAAGACAGAGGGGCTGGATGAGCTGCGCGAAAAGGTCAATGCCGTAAGCGACCAACTGGGACGCCGCCTGAAATTCCTCGTCGGCAAGCCCGGCCTAGACGGCCACTCCAACGGCGCCGAACAAATCGCCTTTCGCGCACGCGACTGCGGTATGGATATCACCTACGATGGGATCCGCATGACACCCGAAGAACTGGTAGCATCGGCACTGGCGGACGATGCACATGTGGTCGGCATGTCCATCCTCTCCGGCAGCCATCTGCCCCTGATTGAGGAGCTGATGGGTCGGATGAATGACGCGGGCCTGTCGCATATTCCAGTTGTCGTTGGTGGAATCATTCCCGACGACGACGCTGCCCGCCTTAAAAAGATGGGTGTGGCCCGTGTTTATACCCCCAAGGATTTCGAACTCAACGCAATCATGGGTGATATTGTTGAACTTGCAAAACAACCGCAAACGACTTCACATTAGCGGATTTTCGCAAATCAATTTAATCGACACAATTTTCTTGGTGAAATCACCTTGGGAATAGGGTCATAAATGAATGCGCCTCGTAGCATCACGATGCGCATTCATTTATGGAGAAGAAAATGGCCGTTGACCTCACAACGATGTCACGAAAAGAGCTTTTGGAATTGCAGGCGAATGTCGAAAAGGCACTGAAAGAAGCCGAGCAGCGCGAGCGCATCGAAGCATTGAAAGCCGCTGAAGAAGCTGCCGCAAAATATGGTTTCTCGCTTGACGAGATTGCAGGCAACAACCGGGGCACTGCCAAGAAAACCAAGGCAGCTCCGAAATACCGCAACCCGCAGAACCCGGAAGAAACCTGGACCGGTCGCGGTCGCAAACCTCATTGGGTCCATGCAGCGCTGACATCGGGCGTTGATATTTCCGATCTGGAAATCTGATTTCCAGAAGTTGAGGACAAAGTATGACTGTTCATATCGGAGCCGCCAAGGGCGAGATTGCCGAAACGGTATTGCTGCCCGGCGATCCCTATCGCGCGAAATGGGCCGCCGAAACATTTTTGAAAGATGCCCGCCTCGTGAATGAAGTGCGCGGAATGCTGGGCTTCACCGGCACCTGGAATGGGCATCCGGTCACCATTCAAGGCAGCGGAATGGGCATGCCTTCCCTGTCTATTTATGTGAATGAGCTGATCCGTGACTACGACGCCAAAACCTTGATCCGCATTGGGTCCTGTGGCGGAATGCAGGACAAGGTGAAAATCCGTGACGTGATCCTCGCCATGACGGCAACCACTGTCAGCTCCCCTTCGCGTGGGATTTTCAAAGAGGTCAATTTCGCCCCCTGTGCCGACTGGTCCCTGCTTCAGGCTGCCGCGAAGGCCGCAGAGGCGCATAAGCTCACGCCGCATATCGGTGGCATCTACTCATCCGATGTTTTCTATGACGAGCGACCGGACCTGAACGAGCAGATGGTGCGTCATGGCATTCTGGGCGTCGAGATGGAGGCAGCCGAGCTTTATACCCTGGCGGCCCGCTACGGACGCCGCGCGCTGGCGGTGCTGACGGTATCCGATCACCTCGGGACAGGCGAGGCGCTGCCGTCCGATCAGCGTGAGCGGAGTTTCGGCGACATGGTGGAAATCGCTCTCGAAGCGGCCTTTGCCTGAACTGAGAAATCGCAAAGACCCATAGAAAAGGCAGCGCCGATCGCGCTGCCTTTTTCGTTCTGCCAGCAGCCAGGCTCAACCGCGCCCGTGACTACGGTCATACCCGTTGCGCGCAGGTGGCCGCCAATCTCCCAATGCACCGCTTTCGGGGGTGAAGACCTCAATCAACAACGGATGACAGGACGCGGTGTCACTGGTGTGTTCGTCACCACAATCGCCTCCCGGACAGGCGCTCAATGCGCCCAAGAGGTCAATTTCCGCAAAAAACTCAAGATAGTCGCCTGGGCGCACTGGGCTCGCTTTCATGAAGTACTGCCCGGTGTCACGTGTAAATCCGGTACACATGAATACGTTCAGGACATCGTGAATATGCGGCTCGGCTGCGTCCAGTGGCATATCCAGATGATCTGCCAGCGCCCGGGTCAGGTTGGAATGGCAGCAATGATGATAGTGACCGCCAGACAGCAGATTACCGGTATAGGGGTCGCAGCGGGTGCCGATCACGTCATGAACCGAGCCGCCATAGCCGTCGATCCCGTACCAGCCAAGGCTATCCGCTACAATGGTCGCCATCGGACGCAGATGCGGCAGGCTGCTCCACAGCCTCTCCCCCGTGGTTACATGAGTTCCATGCAGCGCACGTGTCTTGCCGGAGAAAAAGCGCTCGGTCAGATCAGCACTGTTCCAGAGATTGAGGTCCCCGACCTGCGGCCCCTCGACCGAGGTGATACGAAAGAAGCTTCCAGCCGCGACGCTGAAACAGGCCGCCTCCCGCGGCGAGACCAATACTTCGGCGGTTTTCTGCGCCGTCTCACGAGCAGTCCCATATCGCGACAGATCCGGCTTGGGCAATGTCTCGTTCGGGTAGCAGATGACTGGCGCCACGGCACGCCTTTGCTCTGCATCTTCGGGAGGCTGTGCCTCGGTGCCGGGAAAATCAGTAGCGGACATGGCGCAAACCTCTCTGTTGTTTGCGCCATGAAATCCAATGCAGCCGCCGGAAACAAGCCGACATTGCAGGGTGCTCAGGCCCTGCTGATCAAAGATCCGAAATCAGATCACCACCACATCGAGCGGTGGAAAGCCGTTGAAGCCAACGGAGGCGTAGGTCGTCGTATAGGCTCCACAGGAATGGATCACAACGCGATCCCCTGCTTTCAGATCAAGCGGCAGCTGGTAAAGCTGCTTTTCATAGAGCACATCAGCACTGTCACAGGACGGGCCCGCCAGAATGCAGGGGCCGGTCTGCTCATCCCCATGATCGGTGGTGATCCGGTAGCGGATAGCCTCGTCCATGGTTTCTGCCAGGCCTGAAAATTTGCCGATATCCAGATAGACCCAGCGGTGCAGATCGTGCGCATCCTTGCGCGAGACCAGCAACACTTCGGCCGCGATCGCGCCAGCCTCAGCCACCAGGCCACGACCGGGTTCCGCCATGATCTCGATTGCGTCGGGGAAACGTGCCTCCACGAGCGCCATGACCTCCTGCGCATAGCGATTAGGGGCCATCACCTCGGTGCCGTAGCTCGCCGGGAAACCGCCACCGATGTTCAGCAGGGTCAGCTCATGACCGGCGGATTTTGCGGCCTGCCAAACCTGGGCAACCTGATCAAGCGTACCAGCCCACATCTGCGGCTCGCGGGTTTGCGAGCCAACGTGGAAGGATACGCCGGAGACAATCAACCCAAGCTCGCGGGCGCGGTCCATCAGGCTAAGCGCCATCGCACTGGAGCAGCCGAACTTGCGGCTGAGCGGCCAATCCGCCCCGGTGGCTTCGACCAGCAGGCGGATGCAGACATGGGCACCAGGCGCATGGGCGGCCAGCTTGTCCAACTCGGCCAAGGCATCAACCGCGAAATGGGTGATCCCGATCTCATGAGCAAAGGCGATATCGCTCGGCCGTTTGATGGTGTTGCCGAAGGAAATCTGGCCAGGCCTTGCGCCTGCAGCCAGACACATTTCAATCTCGGCGCGGCTGGCCGCATCGAAATTTGCCCCCATAGTGGTGAGCCGACGCAGAATCTGCGCTTCTGGATTGGCTTTTACCGCATAGTGGATTCGGGCACGCCCAAGGCCTTGGGCCAGGGCGGCGTATTGCCGGGCAACAGCTTGGCTGTCAATCACCAGTGTCGGGCGGTCAAACGCGGTCTGTGCGATATAGGACAGGTGGCGAGAAACGGGGACAATAGCATCTTGACGGGCAAGTTGCCCGGTTACGTTTGCGTTCATGGTCATCTCCAAAAGACCCGGCCATCTATGACCGCTCACTTCAATCAGAGACGTTACCGTCGCTACGTAACCATGGGGGATAACCCTTGGGACAGAGGCGCGTGCGTTGGCGTCTGTCCGCCATATCTACCAAACACACGAGTCGATCAAGAGTTTTCTGGGCCACTGAAGCCCTTATTTTCATGGGTAATTTGATCAGATTTAAGCCATGCGCCTATTGCAACACTTACCCGGTGTTTCGGAGTCTGAGGCATGCACGCGGCGCACCGTCTCCTGGTTGGACGGCACCACAGGATGCACAGCGCCACTGGCTCGCCGACTTTTCCTGACGCCAGCGACAATCCCGGCTGAGGGTGGATGTATTGTGGCGCCAAAGGAAATATCCAAGGACACCGAGCAACAGAAAGAGGATCAACACTGGCATATCGCCTGTTTACCGATCCCCACTGTCAGCCGCAACTTCGGGGCGCAGTGGCTGCTCGACAACGCAGAACGCCGCCCACAGCAGGTGAGCGGCGTTCTCCCTAATCAAAGCTTGGCAGGGCTTAAACCGCGCGTTCAACCATCATCTGCTTGATATGCGAAATTGCCTTGGCCGGGTTCAGCCCCTTTGGGCAGGTCTTCGCACAGTTCATGATGGTGTGGCAGCGATAGAGCTTAAACGGATCCTCCAGCTCATCCAGACGCTCAGGTGTTGCCTCATCGCGGCTGTCGATGATCCAGCGGTAGGCGTGCAGCAGCGCGGCCGGCCCAAGGTAACGATCCCCGTTCCACCAGTAGCTCGGACAGGATGTCGAGCAGCTGGCGCACATGACGCATTCATACAGCCCGTCCAGCTTCTTGCGATCCTCGATGGACTGCTTCCACTCTTTCGCGGGGCGGTTGGTCTTGGTTTCCAGCCATGGCATGATCGAGGCATGCTGGGCGTAGAAATGGGTCAGATCTGGGATCAGATCCTTCACCACCGGCATATGCGGCAGCGGGTAGATCTTTACGTCGCCCTTGATCTCATCGAGGCCGTAGATACAGGCCAGAGTGTTGATCCCATCGATGTTCATCGCACAGGAGCCGCAGATCCCCTCGCGGCAGGACCGGCGGAATGTCAGCGTCGGATCGATCTCATTCTTGATCTTGATGAGCGCGTCCAGAACCATCGGACCGCATTTGTCCATATCGACAAAATAGGTATCCACCTGCGGGTTCTTGCCGTCATCCGGATTCCAGCGGTAGATGCTGAATTTGCGCACATTGGTTGCGCCTTCGGGCTTGGGCCAGGTTTTACCCGTGGTGATCTTGGAATTTTTCGGAAGTGCGAATTCGACCATAGATCGTTCTCCTTGCTTAGCTGCCCGCCAGCCACAGGCACAAAGCGCTGCGCTGGCAGGAGATCGGTGTCCGCGCTCCGGAAAGGCCGGAACGAAGATCTGTCGGTGTAGCGACCCGGTCGGTCGCAATCTGGTAGGCGCAGGGCAGCATCAGCGCAGCCCTCCCGCCGCTATCGGCGTCTGATCTGCAAGCGACGCAAGCCTTTTGGCATCGTGAGGGTAGTGTCGGCTCAGCGCGGCAAGCAGTGCCGTGTCACGCGCTGCGATATGCAGGATCGCCTGATACTCAGCGTCACCGGACATGCGCTGCCAGCGCTGATCCGTCCGCAAATCAAAATCGGCGCCAGCCTCTGGCGTATCAAAGGACGAACCACCGCCATAGCGCTGAACCTTGCCAAGGGTATTGTCAACGCAGGGCAGCCCCAGTCGATCCAGCAGAGCGGAGCGGTATTCCGCGTCATGTATCCAGACATCATAATCAATCACGGTCAGAGCGAGATCATCCGCCTGCGCGACCAACTCCAGCATCTTGCGGTAGCTGTCGATCGCCCGCAGCACCGAAGCGCTACGATACGCTACCGTGAAATCCGGGTTCCGTTGCAGCTTCTTCAAAAGCGAGGCCGACCAGTTCAGAAACCCACGCAGCAACAGGATATCATCGCTCAGAAGAGTCTCATCCAGATCACCGGAAACTGGCCGTTCCAGACCGAAGTCCGACGGCACCGTATCCTCATATGAGATGAGCAAAAGGCCACCGGCCCCCAGCGTTGCCCCCAACCCTGCCAGATCGCGCGTATCATGGCGCGCCAGCTGCACAGCGTTGCGCTCCACTCCCTGATGATGCGCCAGCGGCCCCCGGCCCGATTTGCAATTGTTGAAGAACAACGCCTGTCCGTGCGGCGCATTGCGCTGCAACCAATTGGCAACCGCATGATTGCCGGAACGACGCATCCCGAACATCCGCAGCGCAGCATCGGGCCGCCAGCCGAGTTCTGGCCAACAGCCCGCATTGCCAACAACGCCTGCAACCGGCGTCACCGACGATGTCCGACCTGTCGCCATCACGCGACCACCTGCACAGATGTCGCCACTCCCCCGCGTATGCGGGGAAATGTTGCAATCTGATATGCTGGGGCTGCCTGCATCACGCTCTTAGAAGGTCCGTGCTTTGGGCGCGATCTTCGCCTCGCTGATGCCACCTTCGGCCTCAGTGGTGAGCGGCTCGACGATCACCGGGCGATAGGACAGATCCACCTTGTTGCCATCGACGCGGCTGACGGTATGAACCCGCCAGTTTTCGTCGTCTCGGTTGGTGAAATCCTCATGCGCGTGGGCGCCACGGCTTTCCTTGCGCGCCTCGGCGCCAACGATAGTGGCCAGCGCGTTTGGCATCAGGTTGGTCAGCTCCAGCGTTTCCATCAGGTCCGAGTTCCACACCAGAGACCGGTCGGTCACAGCCAGATCATCAAGCTTGGCAGCGATCGCTGTCATCTTGGTTACGCCTTCTGACATGGTCTCCGAGGTGCGGAACACGGCAGCGTCGCTTTGCATGGTGCGCTGCATCTCAAGACGCAGATCAGCGGTCGGTATACCGCCCTTCGCGTGGCGCAGACCATCAAACCGATCAAAGGCCTTGTCGACCTGTGCCTGGTTCAGCACCGGGTTCGGGGCATCCGCGTCGACAACCTTGCCCGCACGGATCGCTGCGGCGCGGCCAAAGACCACGAGGTCGATCAGCGAGTTCGACCCCAAACGGTTGGCACCATGCACCGAGGCGCAGCCCGCCTCGCCCACAGCCATGAGGCCCGGCACAACGGCGGTCGGGTTACCTGCGGTCGGGTTCAGCACCTCGCCCCAATAGTTGGTCGGGATACCGCCCATGTTGTAGTGCACCGTGGGCAGAACCGGGATCGGTTCCTTGGTCACGTCAACACCGGCAAAGATCTTGGCGCTTTCGGAAATGCCCGGCAGCCGCTCAGCGAGCGCCTCGGCCGGAAGGTGGCTGAGATTCAGGTGAATGTGGTCGCCATGCTCGCCAACACCGCGACCTTCGCGGATTTCCATGGTCATTGAACGCGAAACATAGTCACGCGGTGCGAGGTCCTTATACTGGGGCGCATAGCGCTCCATGAACCGCTCGCCTTCGGAGTTGGTAAGATAGCCACCCTCGCCACGCGCGCCCTCGGTGATCAGGCAGCCGGAGCCGTAAATGCCGGTCGGGTGGAACTGAACGAACTCCATGTCCTGCAGCGCCAGGCCTGCGCGCGCCACCATGCCGCCGCCGTCGCCGGTGCAGGTATGCGCCGAGGTGGCAGAGAAGTACGCCCGTCCGTAACCGCCGGTCGCCAGCACAACCATCTTGGCGTTGAAAACATGCATGGTGCCGTCGTCCAGCTTCCAGCAGACAACGCCCTGACACTGCCCGTCCTCGGACATGATCAGGTCGATGGCGAAATACTCGACATAGAACTCAGCATTGTTCTTCAGCGACTGACCATAGAGTGTGTGCAGAATGGCGTGGCCGGTCCGGTCCGCAGCGGCACAGGTCCGCTGCACGGCGGGACCCTCGCCGAACTCTGTGGTGTGACCGCCAAAGGGCCGCTGATAGATCTTGCCTTCCTCGGTACGCGAGAACGGCACGCCGTAATGCTCCAGCTCATAAACCGCCTTGGGCGCTTCACGGGCCAGATATTCCATCGCGTCGGTGTCACCCAGCCAGTCAGACCCCTTGACGGTGTCATACATATGCCACTGCCAGTGATCAGGCCCCATATTTGACAGCGATGCCGCGATGCCGCCCTGCGCCGCGACGGTGTGGGAGCGGGTCGGGAACACCTTGGTCACACAGGCTGTGCGCAGGCCCTGTTCTGCCATGCCGAGGGTCGCACGGAGGCCAGCACCACCGGCGCCAACCACGACCACGTCATAATCATGTGTTTCGTATTCGTAAGCAGCCATTGAGAACCTCGGAATTTACAGGGCCAGGCGGATCAGCGCATAGGCGCTGACAGCGGCCACGGCATAGGACAGGCAGGTGATCAGAATAATCGTCAGACGACCTGCAAAACCGTGAACATAGTCTTCGATCATAATCTGCGCGCCGGATTTGAAGTGCATCATGCCCACCCAGATGGTCAGCAGAGCAACCAGCGCCGGGAACGGGCGCGCGTAATAGGCTGTGATCTCTTCGTAGGATCCCCCCAGCGCGGAGCCAAAGGTGAAGACAAACAGCGGAACCAGGATCAGCAATCCAATGGAGCTGACCTGCATCGACCAGTGATGTGCTGTACCGGATTTTGCTGCACCCATGCCAACGGCACGCTTGCGATCTGTCAAATAGCGCATTGCGACGACTCCTTCAGCTCAGACGATAACAAGGGTGAGGACGGTCAGAACAACCGATCCGATAATGACGGCCCAGCCCAGTTTCTGCGCGGGTTCCAGATCCAACATCTTGCCGTTGTCCCAGATCAGGTGACGCACACCGGCCAGCGTGTGGTACCAGAGGCCCAGCACCGACAGGCTCATCACGATGTCGCCGAGCCAGCTGGTCATCACCGCATTTGCGGTGCGGAAATAATCTTCAGAAGTTGCCGCCGCCAGAAACCACCAGGCGATCAATAGCGCGCTCACAAGCAAGGCATTGCCCGTAATCCGCGTCAGGATCGAGGTGATCGAAGTGATCTGCGGGCGGTAGACCTGCAAATGTGGCGAAAGCGGGCGGTTGCCCCGATTTACATCGGCCATGTTGGCTCCTTTCCGGTTAGCTGACGACGTTTTAGCGGTTTTTTGCGTCCTGTCACGCAAACGAGCGGTAAAAATGCGCAGTTATTTTTGGGAATGCTACGAAAACAACAATATGTGATCACACGGTTCCGGTAAGTGATCACAAAACAGCACATAGGTGAATCCTTACAGAATCACATGGTGTTCGCGAATTTAATGGACTGACGGGACAAAGCTGCCCAAATCTGCATTTTGCTGTGCCACTTCCCGCAACAGTTTTTTGCGGATCGCATCTGGATAGTCGTCGAATCTGGCCGCAGTCTGAACAAAGGCGCCGGGTCCGTGAATGAGCTGTTCAAAGAAATACGCCGTCAGATCCGGCTCGCTCTCCTCAATTGCAAGCGCATTGACAGTCACGCCTGCCGCGCTGAGAGCACCGCGCATCGCCGTCGGCTCGATCCCCTCATTCGACGGCCCGTCACCAGAAACATCGATCACCCGGCGGCGACAGCTCGGCACCAGCTGGAACTGCTCCAACGCCAGCTGCAGTGCCTCACCGATGCCGGTTGCGTAGTTGCGCCAGGGGCGCGGAGCACTGGCAATCTCCGCAGCCAGCCGGTCGACCGCCGGGAAATCTGTGACGCTGCGCCAGCTGAGCGTCAGGTCCTGGCGCCCGCTGCCCGACCATTGAATTAGCGCTACCCGCGCCTGTGCCCGCACCAGAGCCTCGGCGACGATCCCATCGCGCAGCGCCGCAGCCAATCCCTCCATCTGCGTGCGGTATTCCTCGACATCGACGCTGCCGGAGACGTCAACCGCCAGAACCAAGGCAAGATCGCACGCCCGCGCCTGCATCGGCGCCAGTGTCACAAGCATAAAAACGCACAGTCGAAGGATCCGCATATTCCAAGCTTAGCGAAAACCGGGCGGTTGCCCTATCGTTTTTCGCAGCCCGCCCGCTGTCCCGCAAACAGGGTCTCGATCGGCGCCCAGTGACCCAGCACCTGGCGGCTGTGCCGATCATAGGCGAACCAATTGCCGCCACCAGCGGGCTGATCCCAGCGCCGGTCAATCGCCACGCCCCTCAAGGCGCAGTATAGCAGTGTGCCGACCGCCCCGTGACCACAGAAAACTAGCGCTGAATCCGGGTAATCCTGCTCCACCGCCTGAACCTCCCGCTGGATCCGCGCCTGCGCATCCACAGCTCTCTCCCAGCCTCGTACCGACTGCGACGGCTTCGCAAAGAAGGCATCAGCCTGCACCTCAAAGGCCTCAGGCAAAAGATACCCTGTGCTGGAGCGATCGTTCTCATGCGTGTCCGGTCGACAGCTGACCAGCGCCCCAAGCGCGGCGGCCAGCGGCGCGGCGGTCTCGACCGCTTTGCGTTCGGCGCTGGCGATCACCGCCGCCTTGCCTGTCGGCTTCAATATCGTCAGACGCTGCGCCAGATGCGCCACCCGCGCTGAGCCGACCGCGGACAGCCCCCAATCAGGCGGGGCGACAGCCGCGTCTATCTCCACCTGCGGATGCGTGATGTAAAGAACAGTGGCGGGATCAAGTTCGATCATTTCACACCCATTGATCCCGCGTAGGTCATCGTGGCATCAGCGCCCAATAGTCCAGATCCAACAGGACCTCGGGCCGATATTTGTTGTCATCCCCCTTCAGCTGGAACGGAGCACCGCCACTCGTCGCAACTAGACGTAACCGGATTGCCCCAACCCCGGGAGCCGCAGTTTCCGCCTTGTCCAGAACCTCCGACCAGGCGCGAATGGTCATGCCGGATGTGCAGGGGTTTGCGTGGGCGCCTCCATTCAGCCCCACGATCATCTGTGCATTGGCAAGGCCGTTGAACGACAGCGCCCGCGCCATGGAAATCACATGACCACCATAAATCAATCGTGAGCCATCAGGCCGCGCGGTGGTGTCGAAATGCACTTTGGCCGTGTTCTGCCACAGGCGCGTGGCCAGCATGTGCTCAGCCTCTTCAACAGTGACCCCGTCAATATGGTCTATCTGCTCGCCAACCTCATAGTCGCACCAGCGATGCGTCTCGCCTGCCAGCGTGAAATCATAGTTGGAAAAATCCAGCCCGGCAGGAATGACCAGCTCCTCAGCAGAGATCACCCGGGCCAGGTCCGGAATGCAGGTCTCCGGCGCAGGGACGTCCAGATCGCCTTTGCGCACCATCACCCAGCGAACATAGTCAAGCACGCAGTCATCACGTTGGTTGAGGCCACGCGTCCGCACGTAGACCACGCCGGACTTTCCGTTTGAGTTCTGCTTGACCCCAATCACCTCACTCTCGGCGCGCAGGGTGTCGCCCGGGTAAACAGGCAGGTGCCAGCGCCCCTCCGCATAACCGAGGTTCGCCACCGCATTCAGCGAAACATCCGGCACGGTTTTGCCAAAAACCATGTGAAACGCCGCCAGATCCTCCAGCGGCGATTGAGCCAGACCACATCCGCGCGCAAATTCATCCGAGGAATAGAGCGCATGTCGCGCCGGGTAGAGCGCATGATACAATGCGCGCTCCCCACCTGAAACCGTCCGCGGCACCGCATGATGCAGCACGTCGCCGACGGCATAGTCCTCAAAGAACCGGCCCGGATTGGTCTTGGCCATTAGTGATCTCCCAATTTGGTGTCAGGGGTATAGGTGCCGGGCACCTCTTTCACCACAGATTGACCACAGCGCATGATACCCTTCACCGGATCGAAGGTCTGGGTGGGGCTGCCATAAAGCTCCCACCCTTTGTTCAGTGCATCGGTCACCTTGTGGCAGAAGGCCGAGGTGTCGTCCTCGGACAGAAAACGATAGAGTTTCATCAGCGATCACCCCGGAAACGGCGAAGGGCCAACCAGCCCGTGGATATAGCCGATCACCCCCAGCAGCACGATCGACGCGACAAGGAACATCCCATCTTTTGCGATGCTGCCTTTAGGGTTCGGGGTCCAGTTCGGCTCGGACCGGTTGATCACAACCATTTCAGCCAGCGCCCAGACGAGCATACTGCCAAAGAGCACAAAAGAGGCCGGATCCCAGTTCACCAGAAGATGCGCCACGGCCCACATCGCAAAGCCGAGCAGCATGGGGTGACGCAGCTTGTAAAACAGCGCCCCCTTGCTGGGGCCAGGACTGGTAAAGTAGAGGCCAAGCAACACCAGAGTGTTGTTGATATGGGTAAGAAACGGGGGCGGCAGCGCCAGATCGAAGGATTCGGCGCTGCGGTAGCCAATCACCATCAAGACAACGCTTGCAAGCAGCGCAAGCGCCATCATCCCCTTGCCACGCCCCCCCATTGCGGCGCGCGCATCCGGCGCCAGCCTTTTGAAGAAATGCGCGCCCCACCAGATCAGGATGCCTAGAAGCAACAATGCCATGTCAGTCTCCCCAAGAAATATGACTGACCCAACGCCTAGGCGGAAAACGCCGCAATTGCATCCGCTTTTGCGAGAATTTCGCGGGCCGTGGCGACATGCAGGTTTTCGACGATCTTGCCATCGACCACCGCGACCCCCTGCCCCTCTGCTTCGGCTGCATCGAAGGCCGCGATCTGACGACGGGCGAGGTCAATCTCATCCTCTGACGGAGCAAAGGCCGTATTCGCCACATCGACCTGCGCCGGATGGATCAGCGTCTTGCCGTCAAACCCCATGTCGCGGCCCTGGGCACACTCCACTGCAAGGCCCTCGCCATCCTTGAAGGCATTATAGACCCCGTCCACAATAATGATCCCTTCCGCCTTTGCCGCGAGCAGACATTGACCGAGCCCGGCCATCAACGGCAGCCGATCCGCGCGGAAACGGACCTGTAGCTCCTTGGCGAGATCGTTTGTGCCCATCACCATGCCCTGAAGCAGCGGGTGTGCGGCGATTTCTGCTGCGTTCAACATGCCGCGAGGCGTTTCCATCATTGCCCAGAGCGGCGTATCGCCTGTGACCTTGGACAGCTGATCCAGGTCAGCGGCAGAGGACACCTTGGGCAGCAGTATTGCATCGCAATCCATCTCGGCCGCCGCCTCTGCATCCGCGGCGCCCCAGGGGCTGTCCAGACCGTTGATCCGAACGATTTTCATCCGACCGCCATACCCCCCTTCGTCCAGTGCCGCCGCCAGCCTCGCCCGGGCGTTTTCCTTCTCATCGGCAGAAACGGCATCCTCGAGGTCAAAGATAATCGCATCCACAGGCAGGCTGCGCGCTTTGTCGAGCGCGCGAGGCTTGGAACCGGGGATGTAAAGTACCGAACGATAGGGACGTGTGCGCGGATCCATGAGCGACCTCCTGAGACATTTTGTTGCGCAAACGGGTATCCAAGTGAAAGGAAGCTTTCAAGTGAAATTACGCCGCAGCGCAGAATTCCCGACATCACACCGGTTGGAAGCGAGTCACCGTGAAAACCTAAATACTTGGAACGATTTATTATTTTAAAGAAAAATCAAGGAGAACTCTGCGTTAATGGGATGTCAGCATCTATTTGCAACACTTTTCAGACCGGATGAGGACCGAACCAAAACGGCATGACCCTTCCGGGAGCGGGCAAACAGATCCGCGCAGACGATGACGCGATACCGGCGCGATGCATGACCCGCCCGGGTCGGATCACACGACCCGAGGGACCGCCCCGCTGCCGGATCTTCCGGAAAGGGTAAAACCCATGTTGAAGAAGACGTTTGAAGTTGCAGTTCTCAAAGGCGCCACGCTGGCGGCACTTGGTCTTATGACCCTGCCGGCGGCGGCACAAACCAGCAATAACTGCGCGCCCCGCGATCAGGTCGTGAAACGGCTGGCTGAGCGCTACGGTGAAAGCCGCCAAAGCATTGGGATTGGCCAACGTGGTGTCGTGATGGAAACATTCGCCTCGGCCGACACTGGCAGCTGGACAATCACGATCACAACGCCGGGTGGGGTGACATGCCTTGTTGCCTCGGGCCAATCCTTTGAGTTCCTGGCTGAGGCGCTCCCGGCCGTCGACAGTGACGCCTGACAGACGGCCCACCCGAAGACAGAGGACCACCTGCCTAATTGGTCGGTTCGTCTAGCGGCGGAGGGGAGCAGCAAACGGCCCTCTGCCAATCTGGCTGACCGGGACTACGGGCACGGATAAAGACACCTGGATTTCTCTGGCTCCGGCATTTTAAACCTTTGGGGCGGGGGCGATCATTAGGTCAACCCATCCCAGATCAGCTTGGTCCCCGTGGCCAGCAATAAAACATAGGTCAGTCCAAAAAATAGCGGCTCAGATACCCGGTGGTGCAGTCGCACCCCGATCCAGGCCCCCAGCAAGGCAAAGGGCGCCAACATCAGATCAAGTGTCAACGATGCCGGGGTCACCAACCCAAGCATCGCATAGGGCACGAACTTCGCCATATTCAGAACGCCAAACACCAATACGGTAGAGGCCTGATATGCCGTCTTGGTCATGTTGCGCCCCAGCAGATAGACCGCCGCCGGCGGCCCGCCGGCATGGCTTACAAAGCTGGTGAACCCCGCAACCAGTCCGGCCAACAGCCCGGTCACATCAGCGTTCTCACGCGGCTCTGCCAATCGCGCCCGCAGATGCCCCGACAGCTGCCAAGCCACAAACCCCACCGAGATGACACCGATGAGGATCCGCATGGCATCTGCGTCGACAGATCGGTAGAAGACAGCCCCCAACAGCACACCGGGCAAACCGCCGACAATCAGCAAAAGCGACTCGCGCATCCGCCAGCGCCCCCAGTACGGTCGGAGTGATGCCACATCAATCAGCATCAGCAACGGCAACATAAAGGCTAGTGCTACACCAGGCTCCACAATCAGAGCAAGAATCGAGGATGAGGCAAAGGCAGCACCAGAACCAAAGCCCGCCTTGGAAACACCCGCGAAGGTAACTGCCAGAACCGCCACCAGAAAAAACATAACCGTGATCTCGGGCATCTGAGAAATCCCTCTAAGTGCCTCATATGTCGATTTTTTAAACAGATCCGTCCGAAATGAACAGTCTGCGGCAGATCAGCCGTAGCCACGCAGGGATCTTGCGCCAAGACACAGAAGGGCTTAGTCCTCCCGGCAATCACAACCGGACCGGAGAGATATTCCAATGGCTCGACCCAAAATCGCCCTGATCGGCGCAGGCCAGATCGGCGGCACACTTGCCCACCTCGCAGCACTGAAAGAACTCGGCGATGTCGTCCTGTTCGACATTGCCGAAGGCACCCCTGAAGGCAAGGCGCTCGACATCGCAGAATCCGGTCCTTCGGAGGGCTTCGATGCCAAAATGAAGGGCACCCAGTCCTATGAGGACATTGCAGGCGCCGACGTCTGCATCGTCACGGCCGGTGTCCCGCGCAAGCCCGGCATGAGCCGCGATGACCTTCTGGGCATCAACCTCAAAGTTATGAAATCCGTCGGCGAAGGCATCCGTGACCACGCGCCGGACGCATTTGTGATCTGTATCACCAACCCGCTGGACGCAATGGTCTGGGCCCTGCGCGAGTTCTCGGGCCTGCCCCACGAGAAGGTCTGCGGCATGGCCGGTGTTCTGGACAGCGCCCGCTTCCGTCACTTCCTGGCTGAAGAATTCAACGTCTCCATGAGAGATGTCACCGCCTTTGTGCTGGGTGGACATGGCGACACGATGGTTCCGCTGACACGCTACTCCACCGTCGCGGGCATCCCGCTGCCGGACCTGGTGAAAATGGGTTGGACCAGCCAGGAGAAACTCGACGCGATCGTTCAGCGCACCCGTGACGGTGGCGCCGAGATTGTCGGCCTTCTGAAAACCGGGTCGGCCTTCTACGCGCCCGCCACCTCGGCGATTGAAATGGCAGAAGCCTACCTCAAAGATCAAAAGCGCGTCCTGCCCTGCGCGGCTTATGTTGATGGTGCTCTGGGCCTTAAAGGCATGTATGTTGGCGTGCCCACGGTGATTGGTGCCGGAGGTATCGAACGCGTCATCGACATCAAGATGACCGCAGACGAGCAGGCAATGTTCGACAATTCAGTCAACGCAGTCAAAGGCCTGGTCGAAGCCTGCAAAGGTATCGACGGCTCATTGGCTTGAATTCGACGGCAAGAAACACGTCATTTTAGAAGGCCCGCCATCTTGGCGGGCCTTTTTCTTGCCGCACGGCCTCCAGCAGGAAGCCGCCCCCTCCCGTACCCAGTTAGATCCCAAGAAGGCGCAGCACGATATCGGCTCGAGCCGCAACAGTCGTTTTAGGCAGGACAACGACACGATAGCCGAGCCGTCGATAAGCCATTACCAGGCGGTCATACTCCTCAACAGCCTGTCCGAAACCATGCTGCCGCTCGGCGTCCTGGCAATAGATCTCCGCCCAGGGCGGCGTTAGGACCACCAGATCGTGGTAGCGTTCGGATTTGGCCAGAAAATCGCCAACAGGCCGTCCGGTGACATGCGACAACGCGACCGCCGCATCCACCATCCCCCGGTCAAAGAACACCCATCCCCGGGTAGAAGAAACGCCGCGGCGATCTTCGCGCGCAAGATCCATCGCCCGTCGCGAAAACGCTTCCATATTCACCCATGGCAGCGCAGCGCCGCTCCCCAGCTTTTCCTCGGCGACGATCCGACGCCCCGGCTCGGCCACAGTCGCAAACCCGCGCCATCCCAACTCAGTCAGTAGAGTGGATTTTCCACCCCCTGAACATCCCGAAAGAATGACATGCCGCGCTGTCCCCTCGGTCATGAAGCCCCCCCCCCTTTTGCATCATGGAAACTGCCCGTCGCCTCAGCGCTCGGGTGTTGGAAATCTCTGCCGTGCCCCGCTGAGACGGCGACCCCACATGCCCAGTTCGTGCCACACGCGCGGCGTCCGGGCGGTCGAATGCCGCATCCGGGCATCTTACGGTCGGTCAGGATCCAAACCCCTCCCATCGAATCAACTGCATTCACATTCCGTAAATTTGTGATCACACGCTGGAAAACTGTGATCACAAATTCGATAAATCTTCGGGAATTCTTTACCAGCTGTGAGAAAACCCTTTAAACATTGGCGCCATGACGGCGTATTAGACAAGACAATTGCAGCCAGACGGGACAGTTTCAGATGAACATCCACGAATATCAGGCCAAGGCCCTCCTCCGCAGCTACGGCGCGCCGGTTTCGGACGGGCGTGTGGTTCTCAAGGCAGAAGATGCCAAAACCGCAGCTGGTGAGCTGGACGGCCCGCTCTGGGTGGTTAAAGCTCAGATCCACGCAGGTGGCCGCGGCAAAGGCTCCTTCAAGGAAGCCGACGCGGGCGAAAAAGGCGGCGTGCGCTTGACCAAGTCGGTCGAAGAAGCCGCTGACGAAGCCAAAAAAATGCTGGGTCGCACGCTTGTGACCCACCAGACCGGCCCGGCCGGCAAACAGGTGAACCGCATCTACATCGAGGCAGGCTCCGGCATTCAGACCGAACTTTACCTCGCGCTGCTGGTGGACCGCCAGACCTCGCGCATTTCCTTTGTCTGCTCCACCGAGGGCGGCATGGACATCGAGGAAGTGGCGGAAGCCACCCCCGAGAAGATCCTGTCCTTCTCCGTTGATCCGGCAACCGGCTACCAGCCGTTCCACGGCCGCCGCATCGCCTTCTCGCTGGGTCTTGAGGGCCAACAGATCAAGCAATGCGTCAAACTGATGGGCCAACTCTACAAGGCATTTGTCGAAAAAGACATGGAAATGCTGGAGATCAACCCGCTGATCGTCTCCGACAGTGGCGATCTGAAGGTCCTGGACGCCAAGGTCGGTTTCGACGGCAACGCGGTTTACCGCCACGCCGATATCTCCGAGCTGCGCGACACCACCGAGGAAGACCCCAAGGAACTGGAAGCCTCCAAATACGATCTGAACTACATCGCTCTGGACGGTGAGATCGGCTGCATGGTGAACGGTGCGGGTCTGGCGATGGCCACCATGGACATCATCAAACTCTACGGCGCTGAGCCTGCGAACTTCCTCGATGTTGGCGGCGGCGCCACCAAAGAGAAAGTGACCGAAGCGTTCAAAATCATCACCTCTGACCCGAACGTCAAAGGCATCCTGGTCAACATCTTCGGCGGCATCATGCGCTGCGACGTCATCGCCGAAGGCGTGGTCGCCGCGGTGAAAGAAGTCGGCCTGAAGGTTCCGCTGGTTGTTCGCCTCGAAGGCACCAACGTGGAAGCCGGCAAAGACATCATCAACAACTCCGGTCTTGATGTCATCGCAGCCGACAACCTGTCCGACGGCGCCGAGAAGATCGTGAAAGCGGTGAAAGGGTAATTCTTTGCGGAAGCTCATCTTCTCCCTTCCGATTTTAGCGCTTGCTGCATGCCAGACCACTGGCTCAGCCACGCAAGACACGCAGCCTCAAACTGCGGCAGCGGGGTCCAGCCAAACATCTGTTTCAGCAGATGCAGCCTTTGACCATGGTGTCAAATTTTGCATTGGTTATTTGCAGTCAGGAACTCCTATTGAGACCTTGAGCAATGTCGGCTTCAGGAAAAGTTTGGACGCTTGGTCAACTAAGCCTTTCCTAGCGTCCTCAAGCTTCGAGGACCCCAAAGTATACGTTACCACGGTTCGGGGAGATGAGTGTTTTGTGACAATCACCCCGAAAACCCGCAATGAAATGGTTTCATATTTCGCGAGAGCTGAACGTGTTCTTTCTGCGCAGGGCTACCGCAAGGAAGTAAGGACGTTCAGAAAAGGCAGAAAGTTCACCTATTTCATCAAGGGCACGAATGAGATCAGCCTTCAGGCTTCAACCTCGGGGACTATCGTTTCTGTCCACCTCGCGAACTAAGGCATTTGCTGGAGAGCTTAGATTCCACAGCGCTGTAACAGCGGCCAAGCCGCACTAATAAGGAGACTCCTAAAATGGCAGTCCTTATCGACGAAAACACCAAAGTGATCTGTCAGGGCTTTACTGGCTCGCAGGGCACCTTCCACTCCGAACAGGCCATCGCTTATGGCACGAAGATGGTCGGCGGCGTGACCCCCGGCAAAGGTGGCCAGACCCACCTGAACCTGCCGGTGTTCAACTCCGTGCACGAAGCCAAGCACGTCACCGAGGCGAATGCCTCCGTGATCTACGTGCCACCGCCCTTCGCGGCTGACTCCATCCTTGAGGCCATCGACGCCGAAATGGAGCTGATTGTCTGCATCACCGAAGGCATCCCGGTTCTGGACATGATGAAGGTGAAGCGCGCGCTGGAAGACAGCAAATCGCGTCTGATCGGCCCGAACTGCCCCGGCGTCATCACTCCAGATGCCTGCAAGATCGGCATCATGCCCGGCCACATCCACAAGCGTGGCTCGGTCGGCGTTGTGTCCCGCTCGGGTACCCTGACCTATGAAGCTGTTAAGCAGACCGCCGATATCGGTCTCGGCCAGTCCACCGCTGTGGGCATCGGCGGCGACCCGATCAAGGGCACCGAGCACATCGACGTGCTGGATATGTTCCTGGACGATCCGGAAACCGAATCCATCATCATGATCGGTGAGATCGGTGGCTCCGCTGAAGAAGAAGCCGCAGAATTCCTCGCCGAGCAGAAGAAAAAAGGCCGTTGGAAGCCGGTCGCTGGCTTCATCGCAGGCCGTACTGCCCCTCCGGGCCGTCGCATGGGCCACGCCGGCGCGATCGTCGCAGGCGGCAAAGGTGGCGCAGAGGACAAGATCGAAGCGATGAAATCCGCTGGTATCGTTGTGGCTGACAGCCCGGCCACCCTGGGCGAGGCCGTTCTGAAAGCTATCGGCAAATAATGCCGAAGGCTGCCTCATATGGCATCAAGGACCAAATCCCGGACGGGCACACCCTGTCTGTCCGGGAACCGAGCGGCTGTCCGGGCCGCTCGTCTTCCCGTTTCAGGGATCCTTTTGCAGATAAGATTGTTACCTCCAGAGGCCGTTCTTATCTGCTGCAGGATTCCGAGGGCGTTTTACTCTTCCGAAACGCCTTCTGATCAGGCTGCAACGCATTGACCCAAGGTCGCACCAAAACCGGTCCCAACCCGCAAGAGGTACTCTCATGACCGACCAGAGCCCTAACGATCTCTTCCATGCCTCCTCCTTCATGCAGGGGCACAACGCGGAGTATCTGGAGCAGCTCTATGCCCAATATGCCAATGACCCCAACGCGGTGGATGCCGCCTGGGCGGAGTTTTTCCGGCAGATGGGGGATGCAGAGCTCGACGTGAAGGCCGAGGCCGCAGGCCCCTCCTGGGCGCGCTCCGACTGGCCGCCTGCTCCCAATGACGACCTGACGGCCGCGCTGACCGGCGAATGGCCCGCCCCGGAAGAGAGCAAGAGCGCCGGCAAGAAGATCAAGGATAAGGCCGCAGCCAAGGGTGTCGAAGTGACCGACGATCAGGTCCAGCGCGCCGTGCTGGATTCGATCCGGGCCTTGATGCTGATCCGGGCCTACCGCATCCGCGGTCATCTTGCGGCCAACCTCGACCCGCTCGGGATGCGCGAGGACGCCCAGCACCCTGAGCTGGATCCGCGCACTTACGGCTTCAGCGAAGCCGACATGGATCGCCCGATTTTCATCGACAATGTTCTGGGTCTTCAGGTCGCCTCGATGCGCCAGATCGTGAACATCGTGAAACGCACTTACTGCGGCACCTTTGCCCTGCAGTACATGCACATCTCGGACCCCGAGCAGGCCAGCTGGCTGAAGGAGCGGATTGAGGGCTACGACAAGGAAATCACCTTCACCCGCGAAGGGCGCAAGGCGATCCTAAACAAGATGGTGGAGGCCGAGGGCTTCGAGAAATTCCTGCACGTCAAGTACATGGGCACCAAACGCTTTGGCCTTGATGGCGGCGAGAGCCTGATCCCGGCGATGGAACAGATCATCAAGCGCGGTGGCGCGCTGGGGATCAGAGACATCGTGATCGGGATGCCGCACCGGGGCCGCCTGTCGGTGCTCGCCAATGTGATGCAGAAACCCTACAAGGCGATCTTCAACGAATTTCAGGGTGGCAGCTTCAAACCCGAAGACGTGGATGGATCGGGCGATGTGAAATATCATCTTGGCGCGTCGTCAGATCGTGAATTCGATGGCAATTCCGTCCACCTGTCGCTGACCGCGAACCCCTCTCACCTCGAAGCGGTAAATCCGGTGGTTCTGGGCAAGGTGCGCGCCAAGCAGGATCAGCTGAAAGACCGCGATCGCAGCAAGGTTCTGCCGATCCTGTTGCACGGTGATGCGGCCTTTGCCGGCCAGGGGGTCGTGGCGGAATGCTTCGCCCTGTCAGGGCTGCGCGGCCACAAGGCAGGCGGCACCATGCATATCGTGGTGAACAACCAGATCGGCTTTACCACCGCACCGCATTTCTCTCGCTCCTCCCCCTATCCCACCGACAACGCGCTGGTGGTTGAGGCGCCGATCTTCCACGTCAACGGCGATGACCCGGAAGCGGTGGTCCATGCCGCGAAGGTCGCGACCGAGTTCCGGCAGAAGTTCCACAAGGACGTGGTTCTGGATATCTTCTGCTACCGCCGGTTTGGTCACAACGAGGGCGACGAGCCCATGTTCACCAACCCGCTGATGTACAAGAAGATCAAGGGCCACAAGACCACGCTGTCGCTCTATACCGAACGTCTGGTGAAGGACGGGCTGATCCCCGAGGGCGAGATTGAGGATATGAAAGCCTCGTTCCAAGCTCGCCTGAACGAGGAATTCGAAGCCGGAAAGAACTATAAGCCGAACAAGGCGGACTGGCTGGACGGACGCTGGTCGCACCTCGACAAGCACGGCGCCAAGTATCAGCGCGGCCGTACCGCCATCAAGCCGGACACCATGAACGAAATCGGCACCGCACTTTCACGCGTGCCGGAGGGCTTCCCGATCCACAAGACCATCGGCCGTTTCCTTGAAGCCCGTGGCAAGATGTTCGAGACCGGTGAAGGCATCGACTGGGCGACCGGTGAGGCACTCGCCTTTGGCTCGCTGCTGACTGAAGGCTACCCTGTCCGCCTCGCCGGTCAGGATGCCACGCGCGGCACCTTCTCGCAGCGCCATTCCGGCATCGTGAACCAGGAGACCGAAGAGCGCTACTATCCGCTGAACAACATCCGCAGCGGCCAGTCGCAGTATGAGGTGATCGATTCCGCCCTGTCGGAATATGCTGTCCTCGGGTTCGAGTATGGCTACTCGCTGGCGGAACCCAATGCGCTGACCCTGTGGGAGGCCCAGTTCGGCGATTTCGCCAACGGCGCCCAGATCATGTTCGACCAGTTCATCTCCTCCGGCGAGTC
This sequence comes from Phaeobacter sp. JH204B, assembly GCF_048055755.1. Lineage (NCBI taxonomy): Bacteria > Pseudomonadati > Pseudomonadota > Alphaproteobacteria > Rhodobacterales > Roseobacteraceae > Phaeobacter > Phaeobacter sp. JH204B. Next base: position 134,566 of record NZ_JAYMXF010000019.1, on the reverse strand, counting down.
CAAATGGCTGCGTATGTCGGGCCTCGTCTGCCTGCTGCCGCACGGGTTCGAAGGTCAGGGCCCGGAGCATTCCTCCGCCCGTCTGGAACGCTTCCTGCAGATGTGCGGCCAGGACAACTGGATTGTGGCGAATTGCACGACACCGGCAAACTACTTCCACATTCTGCGTCGTCAGCTGCACCGCACCTTCCGCAAGCCGCTGATCATGATGACGCCGAAATCGCTGCTGCGTCACAAGCTGGCGGTCAGCAAGGCCGAGGAATTCACCACCGGCTCAAGCTTCCACCGGGTGCTGTGGGATGATGCACAGCACGGCAACTCCGACACCAAGCTGGTGGCCGACGACAAGATCAAGCGCGTGGTGCTCTGCTCTGGCAAGGTCTACTATGACTTGCTGGAAGAACGTGACGCGCGCGGCATCGACGACATCTACCTGATGCGGATCGAACAGTATTATCCCTTCCCTGCCATCTCCCTCGTAAAAGAGCTGGAGCGCTTTAAGGGCGCCGAGATGGTCTGGTGCCAGGAAGAGCCCAAGAACCAGGGTGCCTGGACGTTCATCGAGCCGAATATCGAATGGGTGCTGACCCGTATCGGCGCCAAGAACAGCCGCCCGATCTATGTCGGTCGCGCCACATCGGCCTCACCCGCGACGGGTCTGGCCAGCGAACACAAAGCCCAACAAGCTGCGCTCGTCAACGAAGCGCTGAGCATCGAAGGATAACACCCTATGACCACCGAAGTTCGCGTGCCCACCCTGGGCGAATCCGTGACCGAAGCCACCGTTGCCACCTGGTTCAAGAAACCCGGTGATGCCGTAGCGGCTGATGAAATGCTCTGTGAGCTGGAGACTGACAAGGTCACCGTCGAAGTCCCCGCCCCTGCCGCAGGCACCCTGGGTGAAATCGTCGCCGCCGAAGGCGAGACCGTAGGGGTCGACGCCCTTCTGGCCACCATCTCCAAAGGTGCGTCCTCCGGCGCCGCAACCTCGGATGCGCCCAAGAGCAATACCACGCCAGCCGCAGACACCGGTGACAAGGCGGGGGCCAGCACCGATGTGATGGTCCCCACTCTCGGTGAATCGGTCAGCGAAGCCACCGTCTCGACCTGGTTCAAGAAGGTCGGCGATACCGTCGCGCAGGATGAAATGCTCTGTGAGCTGGAAACCGACAAGGTCTCGGTCGAGGTGCCCGCGCCGGTCTCCGGCGTTCTGACCGAAATCACCGCCGCAGAAGGCAGCACCGTGGATGCAACGGCCAAACTCGGTGTGATCTCCGGTGGCGACGCCGGCGCCGTCACCCCCGAGCCGACAAAGGCAGAAACCGCCGGTGGTGCGCAATACACCACACCTCCTGCAGGTCAGGGCGGTCCCGCAAAGGATGTCGCCAATGCGCCCTCCGCAGAGAAAGCCATGGCCGAGGCCGGTCTGTCCGCAGATCAGGTCCAGGGCACCGGTCGCGATGGCCGCATCATGAAGGACGATGTCGCCCGCGCTGTGGCTGCGGCCGCAGCGGCACCGGCGGCTACTGCCTCGGCGCCCGCAGCTGCCGCTCCGGTGCGCGCACCTGTGGCAGCCGACGACGCCGCGCGCGAAGAACGGGTGAAAATGACCCGCCTGCGCCAGACCATCGCCAAGCGTCTGAAGGACAGCCAGAACACCGCGGCCATGCTCACCACCTACAACGAGGTCGACATGACCGAGGTGATGGCCCTGCGTAACGAGTACAAGGATCTGTTCCTGAAGAAGCACGGCGTAAAATTGGGCTTTATGTCCTTCTTCACCAAGGCCTGCTGTCACGCGCTGAAGGAAGTGCCCGAGGTCAATGCCGAGATCGACGGCACCGACATCGTCTACAAGAACTTCGTCCACATGGGCATCGCCGCAGGCACGCCCACGGGACTGGTGGTTCCGGTCATCCGCGACGCCGATGCAATGTCCTTTGCTGACATCGAAAAAGCGATTGCCGAAAAAGGCGCGCGCGCCCGCGACGGCAAGCTGTCGATGGCGGAAATGCAGGGCGGCACCTTCACCATCTCCAACGGTGGTGTCTATGGCTCGCTGATGTCCTCGCCGATCCTGAACCCGCCGCAGTCCGGTATCCTCGGCATGCATAAGATCCAGGACCGCCCGATGGCGATCAACGGCAAGGTGGAAATCCGCCCGATGATGTACCTGGCGCTATCCTACGACCACCGCATCGTCGACGGCAAAGGTGCCGTGACCTTCCTCGTGCGCGTCAAGGAAGCGCTGGAAGATCCCCGCCGTCTGCTGATGGATCTGTAGGATAGCATGCGCGCGCTGTTCCAGATTACGGAGAAGGGCCGGGCGGCTGATGGCCGCCGCCTCGCAGCGCGCGCAACTCTTGTTCAGCTCGCCGTTGTCTGGGGGCTGTTCGCCGTTATGGGCACGCTGGAGATTGCTGCTGGGAATGAGATTGCGCCCTACTCGCAAGCGATGGTAGCGGTTTGCATATTCTATATCTTTTTTCTCTATGCTCTCGCCCGCGATTGGGCGGTAGTGGGCATTCTTTACGGTGGATACCTTCTGCTAGGATTTTTTGTTGGCAGCAATCTTATCGGGTTGGGCTTGCTTTACGCTCTTGGCACCATCGTTTCCAGTATCCTGAACTTCGTGGCGCTGTGCGGCATCGTGATCTGGCTGCGAAACCGATCTGCAACCTCTACAAGCATTGTGTAAGGTCTAGATGCCCCCTGAACTCACCGCCCTCACCCTCGCCGCGCTCTTGCAGGTGTTTCAGATCGCCCTGATGGCGGTGCCTGCGAACCTTGAGCTGGGTCAGGGCAAAACGCTTGGCCCGCGCGACCGGGATCGTCTCGGCGGTGATCTGCGCGATCAGCTCTCGACCCGCACCGCGCGTCTACACAGGGCGATGTCAAACCACTTTGAGGGGCTGATCCTCTTCGGGATCGCCTGCCTGGTGGTGTCACTGGCGGGCAAGTCAACCGGGTTCACCGCGGCCTGCGCCTATGCCTACCTCGGCGCGCGCGTCCTCTACATTCCCGCCTATGCCTTTGGCTGGGTCCCGTGGCGCTCGCTGATCTGGTCTGTGGGCTACCTCGCAACCACCCTCATGCTGATTGCGGCCCTGACATGAGCCGTCATCTTTCCCAAAATACTCCGGGGGAGGCCCCGCCAGGGGCCGGGGGCAGCGCCCCCTTTCCCCATGATCTTCATCGCTAACCCCTCAAGGAGCACATCAATATGGCATCCTATGACGTGATCGTAATCGGCGCCGGCCCCGGTGGCTATGTCTGCGCTATCCGCTGCGCCCAGCTGGGCCTCAAGACCGCAGTGGTCGAGGGCCGCGAAACCCTCGGCGGCACCTGCCTCAATGTCGGCTGTATCCCGTCAAAGGCGCTCTTGCACTCCACCCATCTGCTGCATGAGGCCGAGCACAACTTCGCCCATATGGGTCTCAAGGGCAAAAGCCCCTCAGTCGACTGGGCACAGATGAAATCCTACAAGGAAGAGGTCATCGGCCAGAACACCGGTGGCATCGAATTCCTCTTCAAGAAGAACAAGATCGACTGGATCAAGGGCTGGGCTTCCATCCCGGAGGCTGGCAAGGTCAAGGTGGGCGATGACACCCATGAGGCAAAGAACATCGTGATTGCCTCCGGCTCCGTTCCCTCGGCTCTGCCGGGCGTCGAGGTCGACAATGACAAGGGCATCGTGGTGGATTCCACCGGCGCACTGGACCTGCCGAAGATCCCAAAGAAAATGGTGGTAATCGGCGCTGGCGTTATCGGTCTGGAGCTGGGCTCGGTCTATGCCCGCCTGGGCAGCGAAGTCACCGTGGTGGAATATATGGACGCCGTCTGCCCCGGTATGGACAAGGACGTTCAGCGCAGCTTCAAGCGGATCCTTGAAAAACAGGGCCTGACCTTTGTGATGGGCGCGGCCGTCCAAGGGGTCGACGCCGCCAAGACCAAGGCAAAGGTGAATTACCAGCCGAAAAAAGGCGGCGACGAAGAGGTGATCGACGCAGATGTGGTGCTGGTAGCGACGGGTCGCAAACCCTTTGCGGAGGGGCTGGGGCTGGACGCCCTCGGCGTCAAGATGACCGAACGGGGTCAGATCGCCACCGACGCCCATTGGGCGACCAATGTCAAAGGCGTCTATGCCATCGGTGACGTCATCGAAGGTCCTATGCTGGCCCATAAAGCCGAAGACGAAGGCATGGCCGTTGCCGAGGTGATTGCGGGCAAACATGGCCACGTCAACTACGGCGTGATCCCTGGCGTGGTCTACACCACACCGGAGGTGGCCACCGTCGGCCAGACCGAAGATGCGCTGAAAGCCGAAGGTCGCAAGATCAAGGTGGGTAAGTTCATGTTCATGGGCAACGCCCGCGCCAAAGCGGTGCATCAGGCAGAAGGCGGCTTCGTCAAGCTGATCGCCGATAAGGAGACCGACCGCATCCTGGGCGCTTCGATCATTGGCCCGGCAGCCGGTGACCTGATCCACGAAATCTGTGTAGCAATGGAGTTCGGCGCCTCCGCCGAGGATCTGGCGCTGACCTGCCACGCACATCCGACCTATTCCGAAGCTGTCCGCGAAGCGGCGCTGGCCTGCGGTGACGGTCCGATCCACAGCTAAATGGAGCAGCGCAGGAAACCGGGTGCCCTACCCGGGCTCCGCCTGCTAGATATCTAACCCACACCAGAGCGGCCCATCCATGGTGGGCCGCTTTCTCATGAACCGGAGCCTCTGCCATGACTGTCAGCCTGCAAGTGATCTACCCCGCCTGCGCCGACGCGACGTTTGACTATGATTATTATGAGACCACCCACCTGCCGCTGGTCGAAGAACATTTTGGCGATCTGATGGAAACCGTCGAGGCATCGCGCGGGATTGCAAGCGGCCCGGATATTCCGCCGGCCTATCTGCTGATCGCCACGATCACCTTTCCAGATATGGACACATTGGACCGCGCGATGGGCGAAAAAAGCGGACCAATCATCGACGACGTCGCCAATTTCACCAATGTGCGTCCGCAGATCCTTGTCGGTGAGGTCTTGATGAGCTGACCCTGCTCTGCCACCCGGGCGAACCCTGCTGTGAAAGCCCGGATGGGGCATTCACAGCCGCTCCCGGTTACCAGAGGGTCTTGGCTGCACGGGGCGCCCAGGCCTCGTCATAGGCTACACCGCCCTCTTGCCCTGCGGTCTGCTCGGCCAGGATCTCGCCCATAGAAGGAAGCCCCGCGCTTTCGTCGCCTGAGGTCCAGGTCCGCGCCCGCATCAGCGCGCGGGCGCACTGGCTGTAGATCTCGCCAATCTCGATCACAATCACTGTGCGCGGCTGCTTGCCGTTCTTGTCGAACCGGGCCAACATCGCCGCATCCGCAGTGACCCGTGCCCGCCCGTTGACCCGCACCACATTGTTTGACCCCGGTACCAGAAACATCAGCGAAACCCGGGGGTCCCGCAGGATGTTTCGCAAACTGTCGATACGGTTGTTACCGCGCCAATCCGGCAGCGCGAGCGTTCCCGGATCCAGCTCCAGCACCACCGGACCATCATCACCGCGCGGGCTGTCATCGGTCCCCTCCGGCCCAACGGTGGCCAACATGCACAGTCGCGATGCCATGATCCACTGCCGGTACAGCGGCGTCATCTGCCGTGCCACCTTGCGCAGGGACGGTGTTCCCGGAGCGCCATAAAGCGCCTCCAACTCATCAACTGTGCTGAGAAATTCCATCGACCTTGAACCCCGCTTCCTGCATCAACTTGTCTGAATGTGTCTCAACTTCGCGCTCCAGCGTGGCCATGAAGGCATCGCGGTCCAGTCCCGGGGCGATAGCAGGCAGAAATTCCACAACGCCCAACCCCGGTTTGCGCATGATCCCGGTGCGTGGCCAGAACAACCCCACATTGGTCGCCGCAGGCACACAGGGCTGCTCCAGCGCGGCATAAAGGACGCCAGTGCCGATCTTGTAGGGCCGGTCAACCCCCGGCGCGACCCGCGTGCCTTGCGGATAGATCACCAGTTGGCCGGGTTCTGCGAATTCTGCTGCCACGTCCTTGACCATGCGGGCAATGGCATTGCCTTTCTTGCCACGGTTGACCGGCACACAGCCCAGGCGCTTGGCATAAATGCCGATAATCGGCGTCCACAACAGCTCACGTTTCATGATGAACTTGGCTGCTGGCGTGGCGTGAAAGATAATCAGAATATCCAGAAAACTCTGATGTTTGGCCGCAATGATCACCTCATCGGTCGGGACCTCGCCACGCACCTCCGTACGCAGGCCCAGCATCCAACGCGCGCACCACAGCACATAACCGGCATAGCTGCGACAGGCCACCCGGGCACCGCGCGGCGAGACCAGGGCCCATGGCGCAAAGACCAGACCAAAGATCAGCATCATCACATAGATCTGAATCATGAACACGGCCGAGAGCAGCCATCTAAACGCAGTTATCACGCCAAATCTCCAAGACGTTTGTTGGCCGCACGGGTGGTCGCGGCAAAGGCGACAAGCGCGCCAAGCAGAGGGATGCAGAGTGGCAGGAGCCAACTCCAGCCTTGAAAGCCAAGCCCGGTAAGGAACCCGCCCTCGCGGGAGGCTTCGGGCATCAGCCAGACCCCGAGCATTCCCAGCGCCATGCCAACGCCGGCACCAAATAGCGCGCGCAGGGTGAAACGCCGGATAAAGGCCTGAGCGATATAGGTGTCCAGCGCGCCGACGAGACGCAGCACCTCAATCACCTGGGCATTGGCCGCGAGCGCTGCATTCGCAGCAAGGGTGATCATCGCCGCGGTGGCCCCGCCGATCAACAGGATGGACACCCAGGCCAACCGCCACAGCGCCTGGGCAGCATCCACCAGCGGCGCCCGCCAGCGCGTGTGATCATCCAAGATCGCGCCCGGAACCTCAGCCTGAAGGCGCAAGCGCAGACCGGTCTCATCATAGCCCGGATCGTCCTCGATCACTTCGATCAGCTGTGGGATCGGCAGCGTATCCAGCGGCAGTTTGGTGCCAAACCATGGCGCCAACAGAGCCGCCTGTTCCTCGCGACTCAGCGCACGAGCAGAGGCGACACCCGGCGTCTGTTCCAGAATGGTCATTGCTGCCTCGGTCTGGGCAGCACGCTGCTCCGCCGGTGCATTGATCCGTAGCGTGGCCGCGCGCGCCAGTTCCTCTGCCCAGCGATCTGCCAAACGGCCGGAGGCCAGCGACAGCGCCAAGGCAAAAACCGCCAGAAACGCCATCGCACCAGAGACAAACAAAGTCAGCTGGGCGGTAAATCCACTGGGCGGAACAACACGGTCAGCCTGGGCATCCCCGACAATCAGGTTGCGCAAACGTGTCAGTTTCATAGGTCCGCTCCGGCCTGCTGAAGCTGGCGGTTCGAAATCCGCAGGACTCGTGCCTGAACCTGCTTCTTGGCGGCCCGGATCAACGACAGATCATGTGTCGCGACCAGAACGGTTTTGCCCATGTGATTCAATTCCACCAACAATTGCAGCAGCCGCTGCGACATGTCCCAATCCACGTTGCCAGTTGGTTCATCGGCGATGATCACCTCAGGCGAGAGGATCACCGATCTGGCCAGCGCCGCGCGCTGCCGCTCACCACCAGAGAGCTCCGGTGGGGTGGCATGGGCGCGCTCCGACAGGCCAACCCAGTTCAACAGCTCGCGCAGATTAGCCTCTTCCTGGGTGATATCCCGCCCGGAGACCGTCAACGGCAACGCGATATTCTCCAGCACCGGCAGGTGATCGAGGAACCGGCAATCCTGGTGGACCACCCCGATGCGGCGGCGCAGATAGGCCATCTGGTCACGATCCAGCCCCTTGATATCCATGTTGAAAGCACGTGCGCGGCCTGACGTTGGTGTCAGCGCGCCGTAACAAAGTTTCAACAGGGTGGTCTTGCCCGCGCCCGATGGGCCTGTCAGGAAATGGAACGACCCCGGTGCCAGCTGCACCGACACGTCGCTCAGCAGTTCCCCGCCACCGTAGTTGTACCCCACATTGTCCAGCTCGATCACGGCGGTCCCCTTTTGGTCACCGGTGTTTTGCCCGACTGTGCGCCCAGTTTCAATGGTCCGCGCTGTTGCCACGCCACCCCGGCTGAAACAGTCCGTTCAGATGAGAGCGATTGGCTCTTTCGTGGAAAGACGGAACTGCCTATGATTATTCAACAATCACCCGCCGACAGCCGCCCGGCCCCCCCGGGAGCCACCTCAGGTCCCAAGGAGTGACCCATGCGACTGACATGTCCGAACTGTGCCGCCCAATATGAGGTGCCGGATGATGTGATCCCCGATGAGGGGCGCGACGTGCAATGTTCCAACTGCGGGCAAACGTGGTTTCAGGCTGGCCGTGCGATTGAGGCGGAGGATGACCCGAGCATTTCCCCCGCTGCGGAAACCGGCGACGATATAGCCCCGGTTGAGGACGAAATCGGCGCCCCTGATCCTGCTTCCCTTACGGCGACACAAGACGATGATATCGTGGAAGACGCGCCGGAGGAGGAGACCGCAGAGCCTGATCAGCAGGATGAAATCCAGAATCAACCGCCAGAGATCACAGCCACGTCGCGAGGTCTTGACCCGACGATCAGCGATATTCTGCGCGAGGAGGCTGAGCGTGAAGCCCGGCTGCGCGCCGCTGAAAGCAACAGCTTACAAACACAGACGGATTTGGGACTGGATTCTCTGCCGGAAGAAGAATCCGCCCGCCGTGCCCGCGAAGCCCGCGAGCAGATGGCCCGGATGCGTGGCGAAGATCCCCAGCAGCTCTCCACCTCGGAAACCGAATCCCGTCGCGGATTGCTGCCCAATATCGACGAAATCAACTCCACCCTGCGATCCGGTGAAGGGCCTGCGGCCCCGATCGCACCACCAGTCGATGCACCGGCCCCAAGGAAAAAGCGGAACTTTGCGCGGGGCTTTGCCTTTGCACTGTTGATCGCGCTGGGTCTTGCCATGGCCTATGACAACGCGCCCCTGATCGCCCAGAAGCTGCCACAGGCGGATCCCTACCTCAGCACCTATGTCGCCAAGGTGGACGCGGCGCGGCTGTGGCTAGATACGCAGGTGCGTGCCTTCACAGTGCAGCAGTAGAACCGCAACCAGACGGTACCGGCGACCGATCGGACACGAACGGTCGTCCCGCAGGTCCACCGCCGTCGTCAGAAGCGATCCAGAAGACGCTCAAGATAGCTTCGCTCAGTCTCGCTACGGCTGCGCTCGCCGGCGCGGCGGCGGATCTCTTCAAGAAGATCCCAGGCGCGGCGATAGGCCTGCCCTTCGCTGAACTGCCCGTCGGAAACACCACCATCACCCTGTTCCCCATTGCGTCGGCCAAGCGGATCCATTTGGTTGCCTTGGCTTGAGCTGCTGGTGCGCCCCTGCCCCTGTCCCTGACCCGGTTGCTGCTGTTCGGCCATTGCCTCTCCCAGCGCGCGCATTCCCTCTCGCAGAGCTTCCATCGCGTCGGACTGGCGGTCGATGGCCTCGGCGAGGTCACCCTGCCGCAAAGCCTCCTCCGCCCCATCCATGGCCCGTCCGGCATCATCAAGCGCATCACGCGTCGCCTGACCGCCTTCGCCATTGCCAAGCGGGAGGCCATCCCGCTGCGCCCGCAACTGATCGCGAAGAGCTTGCTGGCGATCAGCCAGCGACCCGGCAGGACCCTGTGTGCCGCCCTGCGGAGTGTTGGCGCCGCCACCCTGCCCGGTCCCATCATTATCAGGCGCGCGCTGTCCCTGACCACCCTGACCGGGCTGCCGGTCACCGCTGGGGTCGCCGGAGCCGGGCCTGTCGCCTTGGCCACCCTGATTGCCCTGACCGCCCTCGTGGGACTCCCCACGGCCCAGGCCGCCATTGCGCCCTTCATTTCCCTGACTTTCGCCGCGGCGTGCACCGGGATTGAACTGCTCCTGCAAATCCCGAAATGCCTGATCCGACAAGCCCTGCTGCTCACGCAGGGTTTCGGCCAACCCCTCCATGCTCTGCTCTCCGGGGCTGCCATCCTGACCTTCCTGCCCTTGGGTGACACGCATGTTTTCCATCATCTGCTGGAACTCGCGCAGCGCCTGCTCGGCCTCGGCCATCCGGCCCTGTTCCATCAGCTCCTGAATACGATCCATCATCGCCTGAAGATCCTGCTGAGTGAGCTGCATGGCGTTCTCATCCGGAGCGCCTTGCGGCTGCCCGTCATTGCCCTGCTCCTGCGCCTGTCGCTGCAACTGACGCAGATAGTCCTGCGTGGCATCGCGCAGCTGTTGCATCAGACGGGCAATCTCTTCATCGCTGGCACCATCGCGCATCGCTTGGCTCAGCTGCTCCTGAGCGCGCTGCATGCGGGCAAGAGCGTCGCCGACATCGCCTTCCTCCAGCTGGATTGCCAAATCCCAGAGCGCTTCAGCCAACGCGTCCTGCTGCTCTGGCCCAAGCGTTCCTGCGTTGCTGTGCTGTTCCAGACGACGCAGGATAGTGCGCAGACGCAGATAATCCCCATGGTCGTGGAACACTTCGGCCGGATAGGTCGACAGGGCGCGCAGGACCTGGGCCACCCGTGGCGCATTGGCACGCGCCCAGAGCAGATCGCGCCGCTGCTCTGCCACCGCTGCGGCCATCGGATCAAAGAAACGCCGGGTCACCAGCGGCGCCCTGAGCACCTCTGCCTCGGTCTCCTGCCCCTTGGCGTCCTGTGCGACCATACGGTAGCTGACAGGCATGTTGGCCCAGGGGTGTTTGGCGAAGGCCTCGATCACCTGCTCATCGAAGCTGTGGCGATCACCGGTCAGCGGCAGTGGCAGGTCCAGAACAATCGGCTCCCGCGTATCTGGTTCGGCTGCCAGCCCATGGCTCCGATCAATCTCGGCCATATCCAGCGAGATTTCGACCTGACCAGCCGCCACGCCGTAATCGTCACTGGCGGTATAGGCAAGCGAGGTCGTATCATCGGACTCCAGCGTCGGCTCTCCCACAATGGCAATCGTCGGAGGCAGGTCCTCAATCAGCGTCACATCCCAGCTGCGGCCACCGGTGCCATTGATGGTCAATGTCCCGTCGCGGGTGATCACGAAACTCTGCTCAGCCGCGGCGGCAGAGGGCACGTCTCCGGTGCGTCCCGAGAGGGTTTCATCCAGTGTAAGATCTCCGACCTCACCGTAAAACCGCAGGGTCAGGCGGCTGTTTTCGGGCAGGGTCAGAACCGGCTCGGACTGATCATTGAGGTAAAGCACCGGCAGACCGGTGTAGCGCGGCGGTTCGATCCAGCCCTCCCATGTCGGCCCTGCTGCCGCATTCACCGCGCCGGGGGTCATCTCGCCAAGGCTACCAACCCGCCAGATGGAACCGAAGAGCATGGCAACCGATAGCGCCAGAAGCGCCAGATAGCGCAGAGCAAAGGGGTCAGCGCGCGCGACTGACAGATTGGGTTTAGGGGCAACTGCGGTGGCGGCGCGCGCCTGCATCCGCCGCTGATGCGCCTGCCACAGGGCTTGCGAGGCTGGATCATCCGACCCGATGGCCTGCGCGTCCAGCAGCGCCGCAATAGGATGACCGGGCAGCGTCATATCCAGACGAGCCAGGGCGTCGGACAGACCTGGCATTCTGAACCGCCAGCCCCCAAAGCCAATCGCGACTGCCGCAGCCAACACCAGCAGCACGGCCCCCACCCAGACCAGTTCGATCGGCAACTGCTCGTGCAGGCCCAACATCACAGCCGCAAGCGCCAGCATCAGCAGCGAAACCAACGGCCAGAAGGCGCGCACCAGACGTTCCGACAACAGCCCCACCCAGGTCAGCCGCACCGGCCAGCGAAGCCGCACAAGGCGCGGATCTGAGAGCCTCGGGCCTGAGCCGCGACCTGTTGGGATCGGATCGGACGGCAGATCGGAACCGCCGTCTTTCCGCGAGTACCCGCCCTCCGCCTGCGGGCGCGCCGGTGGACCCGGCGCGGCGGCAGATGTCGCGTCAGCCTTGCGGCGAAACTTGGGGTTGTTGACCATGCGGGCGGCGCCTCCGATCAGCCCTGCGCCGCGTCAGATGTCGCGGTACCCGTCAGAGCCACTCGGGGATGGTATCGCGGTTTATCATTTCGTCAAAGTCCGGACGTCGGCGGATAACCGCGAATTGATCCCCATTGACCAGCACTTCAGGGATCAACGGGCGCGAGTTATATTCGCTCGACATCACTGCGCCATAGGCGCCGGCACTGCGGAAAGCCACCAGATCCCCCGCTTCCAGGGGCGGCATATCGCGATGGCGCGCAAAGGTATCGCCAGTTTCGCAGACCGGCCCAACGATATCATATGGACGCTGCTCCACTCCGGCGTCGGCTTCGATCACCGGAACAATCTCGTGATGCGCCTCATACATGGCGGGGCGGATCAGATCATTCATGGCGCCGTCGATGATCAGGAAATCCCGGTCCTCGCCGGATTTCACATAGATCACCTTGCTCACCATGATGCCGGCATTGCCGGCAATCAGACGCCCCGGTTCGATTTCGATCTCACACCCAAGATGCCCCAAGGTGCGCTGTACCATAGCGCCGTATTCAACCGGCAACGGTGGCGTATCGTTCGAGCGGGTGTAGGGAATACCAAGGCCACCGCCAAGGTCGAGACGGTGAATCTCATGACCATCAGCGCGCAGCTGCTCGGTCAGTTCCGCCACTTTCTGATAGGCCAGCTCGAACGGGGCCAGTTCGGTCAGCTGCGAGCCGATATGTACGTCAATGCCGATCACCTTCAGCCCTGGCAGGCTGGCGGCACGGGCATAGACTTCCCGCGCCCGCGCAATCGGAATGCCGAATTTATTCTCAGATTTGCCCGTCGCGATCTTGGCGTGAGTCTTTGCATCGACATCCGGGTTCACGCGTACGGTGATCGGCGCCACAACGCCCAGTTCCTGCGCAACCGCGTTGATCACGTCCATTTCCGGCTCGGATTCCACATTGAACTGACGGATACCACCGCTCAGGGCGGTTCGGATCTCGTCCTCGGTCTTGCCGACGCCCGAAAACACAATCTTGTCACCGGGAACCCCGGCCGCCTTGGCGCGCAGATATTCGCCCTTGCTGACCACATCCATGCCGGCGCCGGCCTGTGCCAGCGTTTTCAGGATCGCCTGATTGCTGGCTGCCTTCATTGCGTAGCAGACCAGATGATCCATCTCCTTCAGCGCATCATCAAAGAGGTGGAAATGGCGCAGCAGTGTCGCCGTTGAATACAGGTAAAACGGAGTGCCCACAGCAGCCGCGATCTCGGCCACCGGCACATCTTCGGCGTAGAGAGCGCCGTCACGATAGAGAAAATGATCCATAGATCGCGCTTAGACCAGAACCGGGGCGCGGATCAAATGATTCCGCTCAGGGTCAGACGCCCAGATAGACGCTGAGTGGCCCTTTGTGCAGGCCAAGGCTGCCGCCCGCGTGGACGCCGCTGCTGGACACGCCAACTCCGGCATTGAGCGAGGGTCGTACCGGCTCTCCGTCGACCCCGCAGGCCGCAAGACCCACGCAGGCCACCAGCATACCCAGGATCAGAACGGTTTTCTGCATATTGATCCCTTTCGATCTGGGCGGTTGCGATTGAACCGGCACATCACCGCTTAACCGCAACCGCCTTGCTATCAGTCCGCCAGAAGGCTCTGCCAGCGGGCCACCTGCGCGCGCACCTGGGCGGGTGCGGTGCCGCCGTAAGACATGCGCGAGTTTACCGAGTTTTCGACGCCAAGCACAGTGAAGATGTCCTCGGTGATGCCTGCATGCACGCCCTGCATATCCTCCAGGGAGAGGTCCGGCAGGTCGCAGCCGCGCTGTTCGGCCATCGCCACCAGGGTGCCGGTCACGTGGTGCGCATCGCGGAACGGCACCTTCAGCACCCTAACCAGCCAGTCGGCCAGGTCTGTGGCGGTGGAGAAGCCGGAGCCTGCCGCAGCGGCCAGCGACTCGCGGTTGCCGGTCATGTCCTTGACCATGCCTTCCATCGCGGCCAGCGCCAGCATCCAGTTATCGGCAGCGTCAAAGACCTGTTCCTTGTCTTCCTGCATGTCCTTGGAATAGGTGAGCGGCAGCCCCTTCATCACCATCATCAGCGCGGTGTTGGCGCCAAAAATCCGGCCCACCTTGGCGCGGATCAGCTCAGCCGCGTCCGGGTTCTTCTTCTGCGGCATGATCGACGAGCCGGTGGAGAAACGATCGCTGAGCGTCACGAAACGGAATTGGGCGGAGGACCAGATCACCAGCTCCTCGGCAAAGCGGGAGAGGTGCATGGCGCTGATCGAGGCGCAGGACAGGAACTCCAGCGCGAAATCGCGGTCAGAGACGGCATCGAGCGAATTGGCCGCCGGACGGTCAAAGCCCAGCGCCTTGGCGGTCATTTCCCGGTCGATCGGGAAGGAGGTACCGGCCAGCGCCGCCGCGCCCAGCGGCGATTCGTTCATCCGCGCGCGGGCATCGCGGACGCGGGACAGATCGCGGCCGAACATCTCCACGTAGGCCATCATGTGGTGGCCCCAGGTCACCGGCTGCGCGGTCTGGAGGTGGGTGAAGCCCGGCATCACCCAATCGGCGCCAGCTTCTGCCTGCGACAGAAGCGCGCGGATCAGCGCCAAGAGGCCGCTTTCGGCGGCGTCCAGCTGGTCGCGCACCCAGAGTTTAAAGTCGGTTGCCACCTGGTCGTTGCGGCTCCGGCCCGTGTGCAGGCGGCCCGCAGGCTCACCGATGATTTCCTTCAGGCGGGCCTCCACGTTCATATGGATGTCTTCCAGTGCGGTGGAATACTGGAAGGTTCCGCCCTCGATCTCTGACAATACGGTGAGCAGCCCTTCCCGAATGGCCTCGGCATCATTATCCGTAATGACACCTGTCGCGGCCAACATCGCCGCATGGGCCCTGGAGCCGGCAATGTCCTGCGCTGCCATCCGCTTGTCGAACCCGATCGAGGCATTGATCGCCTCCATGATCGCGTCCGGGCCAGCGGCAAAGCGGCCGCCCCACATCTGGTTCGAGGATTGATCTGTCATGGTGTGGAACCCCGGAGATAATATGCGTCTGTTTCGTCAGCTAACCCTTTATATGGCCCTTGCCCTCGGTGCAAATGCCGCCTTTGCCGCGGACCCCGCAGCCCTTTCCGAGCTCCGCGAAGGTGACATGCGCCGTCTGATCCTCCACCCGGAAGCAAAACCGACCTCCAGCAACAGCTTTGAACTGGAAGACGGCAAGGGCAGCGCCTCGCTTGCCGATTATGAAGGCAAGGTTGTCCTGCTGAACTTCTGGGCCACCTGGTGCGCTCCCTGCCGGAAAGAAATGCCGATGCTGTCCGAACTTCAAAGTGAATTTGGCGGTGAGGATTTTGAGGTCCTGACCCTAGCCACCGGCCGCAACTCGCCCGCCGGGATTCAGAAGTTCTTTGATGAAACGGGCATCACCAATCTGCCCCGCCATCAGGATCCAAAGGGTGCGCTGGCCAAGGAAATGGCCGTATTTGGCCTGCCGATGACAATGATCCTCGATCGCGACGGCAATGAAATCGGCCGCCTGCGTGGCGATGCAGAGTGGAACTCTGACAGTGCCAAGGCAATCCTGCAAACTCTAATCGACGCAGAATGACTGATTGACGCTCATTAAGAAGTTCCGCGGCCGTACCGCAGTGCAGCAGCTTTCCCGGGCGTGCGCGGGCGGTGGCCAGATAGCTGGCATCTTTCGGAGCTTGACCCAACGCCACCTTTGACAGAGCCGTCACCCTGCCGCCAATCTGAGCGGCAGGGAGGACGTAATGCCGCTGGAAATCTTGGTGGCGATGGTGCTGATCGGCATTGTTGTCATAGCTATACTGCTTCATGTCACCGGGCGGTCCGCTCCGGTTCTGATGACGCGAGACACCGCCGCCAAGGCCTGGTCTCGTCATGATCCCGATACTCAAATCCTGAACACATGGCCAAGCACTCTTGGTCAGGCGGCCCTGATTGAAACCGATCTCGGGCTTGGTCTGGTCTGGTGTTTTGGCGCCGATACCATCGCCCGGCCACTTGCCGGGGTGCGACTATTGGATCACCCCAAGGGCCTGAAGCTGCGGTTCGCCGATTTTGCTACCCCCTCCGTGGTGCTCCACCTGTCGGATGCCGAGCGCAACGATTGGCGACGGCGCATCATGGGCGACCACAGCGCACCAATCACACCGACCGTGACAGCGCAGACAGAAGGACAGACACATGCCTGATACGATTTCGTACCCTGATGTCACCCAGTGGGCGGTCCCTTTCTTCATCGCCGCGATTCTGGCTGAGTTCCTCTGGATCGCCATCAAGGGACGTGGCGGGCGATATGAAACCCGCGACGCCGTCACATCTCTTGTTATGGGCGCCGGTAGCGTGGCGTCAGGCATTGCGCTTGGCTTCATCGCCTGGGCCTTCTTCATGCTTTTGTGGCAGATCACGCCGTTGGACCTGGGCACATCGGTCTGGGTGATCGTTCTGTGCTTCGTCCTGGACGACCTGCGCTACTACTGGGTGCATCGCTTTGGCCACCGGGTGCGCTGGGTCTGGGCCAGCCATGTCAATCATCACTCAAGCCAGCACTACAACCTCACCACCGCTCTGCGGCAGACCTGGACGGGCACATTCACCTTTATGATGGTGGTGCGCGCGCCGCTGGTTCTCCTGGGCTTCCATCCTGCCATGGTACTGTTTGTCGGAGGCATCAATCTGGTCTACCAGTTCTGGATCCACACCGAGGCCATCGGCCGGATGCCGCGCTGGTTTGAGGCCGTGATGAACACACCCAGCCATCACCGCGCACACCACGGCCGCAATCCGCGCTATCTTGATTGCAACTATGCTGGTGTCTTTATCATCTGGGACAAGATGTTCGGCACATTCGTACCCGAACAGGATCACGACCGCCCGGATTACGGCCTGGTTCACAACATCGGCACCTTCAACCCACTGCGTGTCGCCTTCCACGAATGGGTCAGCATCTTCAAGGATGTGACCCAACCCGGGCTGACGTTCCGGCAGCGGTTGCTATATGCGGTTGCCCCGCCGGGCTACAGCCATGACGGCAGCCGCGACAGCTCCGACACAATCCGCGCAAAGCATTTGCAACGTCATCCTGAGGACATCGGCAGCGCTGGCTTTGACAAGACCTGAGTGCAACTCTCAATTTGGGTAAAATTGTCGCCTTAATCCTAGCTCAACGCTTTTGCGCCAAGGTCCGGTCTGATCCATATTGATCAGACCACCCCAGCGCCAAGGGATATACCCGTGAAGAAGAAGCAAAAGGTCATGGCCGACATGCCAGAAGGCGGCGATAACCCGCTGACCTCTGCGGTTGTATCGCGTGATCGGTCGACTCTCGACATGGTCAGCGACGCGATTCGCCACAACCAGACGATGCTTGCTTATCAGCCCATCATACAGGCTATGCCGCCACAAGGGGTTGCCTTTTACGAAGGGTATATCCGGGTTCTCGATTCAACGGGTCGCGTGATACCTGCGCGCGAATTCATGCCGCTGGTCGAGGATAAGGAAACCGGGCGTGAACTGGACTGTCTTGCCCTCGAACATGGCCTGAAGGCACTTGCGCGCAGCCCCAATATCCGCCTCTCCGTCAATATGTCCGCGCGCTCGATCGGCTATCAGCGCTGGATGCGTGTCCTTGAAAAACATCTGAAGAAAGATGCCGCCGCAGGCGAAAGGCTGGTGCTGGAAATCACTGAGGCCTCTGCCATGGCTGCGCCCGAGTTGGTCATCGACTTCATGGACCGGATGCAGAAACACGGTATCGCCTTTGCGCTTGATAACTTCGGCGCCGGGGCAACGGCCGTCAGCTATTTCCGGCAGTTCTTCTTTGATGCGGTGAAAATTGACGGGCAGTACATCCGTAACATTCATGCCAACCACGACAATCAGGCTGTTGTCCGCGCGCTGGTAGGGATCGCCAAGCAATTCGATATGCTGGTGGTTGCGGAATCCGTCGAAAGCCCAGCTGACGCCGAGTTCCTGATCTCCATCGGTGTGGACTGCCTGCAGGGCTATTTGTTCGGCGCGCCCTCAGTCAGCCCGCCATGGCTGGAAGAGCTGCGCAGGAACAGTCGCGCATCCTGACCTCACAGCACGTTGCCTTATGGGTAAATTCGCGCATCTTTGCGCCAGATACCCGCCGCGCAACTTAAGGGAGAATTCCTGTCGGGAATGATCGCTTGGCAAACGACCGGACCTGCCTCAGAATATGTGCCATAGTATTGATTGACACAGGCTCTCCCTGTGGGACACCTTGCACGTGCTGCAATTGCAGCGAAACACACGGCCTTTAAAAAAAGGCAGGGGGATCCCGGTTGCTGCGGCTGCGAAATGCGGACTGCGCGGTTGGCCTCCCGGGACTATGAATGGCAGAGGACCCTAACTGATGACCAATGTAGTAATTGCATCCGCCGCACGCACCGCCGTCGGCAGCTTTGGTGGCGCATTCGCCAATACCCCCGCCCATGATCTTGGCGCCGCAGTGCTGGAGGCTGTGGTTGAACGTGCCGGGATCGACAAATCCGAAGTTTCCGAAACCATTCTGGGTCAGGTGCTGACGGCGGCGCAGGGTCAGAATCCTGCTCGCCAGGCCCATATCAATGCCGGCCTGCCACAGGAATCGGCAGCCTGGGGGATCAATCAGGTCTGCGGGTCCGGTCTGCGTGCCGTGGCACTTGGCGCCCAGCACATCCAACTCGGTGACGCGGCCATCGTCTGTGCGGGCGGTCAGGAAAACATGACCCTCTCGCCCCATGCCGCCAATCTGCGCGCCGGGCACAAAATGGGCGATATGAGCTATATTGATACCATGATCCGCGATGGCCTTTGGGATGCCTTCAACGGCTACCACATGGGCCAGACTGCGGAGAATGTTGCCGAGAAATGGCAGATCTCCCGTGACATGCAGGATGAATTTGCCGTTGCCAGCCAGAACAAGGCCGAAGCGGCACAGAAGGCGGGCAAATTCGCCGATGAAATCGCAGCCTTCACCGTCAAGACCCGCAAGGGCGACATCATTGTGGATCAGGACGAATACATCCGCCACGGTGCCACCATCGAGGCCATGCAGAAGCTGCGCCCCGCCTTCACCAAGGACGGTTCGGTCACAGCCGCCAATGCCTCAGGCCTGAACGACGGCGCCGCGGCCACCCTGTTGATGAGTGCCGATGACGCCGAAAAGCGGGGTATCGAACCGCTGGCCCGGATCGCCTCCTATGCCACCGCAGGTCTGGACCCCTCCATCATGGGCGTTGGTCCGATCTACGCCTCGCGCAAGGCACTGGAGAAAGCCGGCTGGTCCGTGGATGACCTCGATCTGGTTGAGGCCAACGAAGCCTTCGCAGCGCAGGCCTGCGCCGTGAACAAGGATATGGGCTGGGATCCGGCAATCGTCAACGTCAACGGTGGCGCAATCGCAATTGGTCACCCGATTGGTGCCTCCGGCTGCCGCGTCCTCAATACGCTGCTGTTTGAAATGAAGCGGCGGGGTGCCAAGAAAGGCCTCGCCACGCTTTGCATCGGCGGCGGTATGGGCGTTGCCATGTGCGTGGAGCGTCCCTGAGGCGCATTATTCTGACCATATCAAGGGCGCCCGATTGGCGCCCTTTTCTATATGGAGCGCATTTTACGATAGCTTTGTCGAAGAGGGCGACGCAGCGTCGTACTCCGTATCGGCTCCAGCGCCCGGATTCACGGAGTAATATAATTGCGCAATCAAAAACAAAATAGTAGCAAGATTACCAAGTCAAATAACGGAGGACTTTTCCATGGCACGTAACGCACTCGTCACCGGCGGCTCTCGCGGCATCGGCGCTGCAATCTCACAGGCGCTGAAAGCGGAAGGCCATACTGTGGCGGCGACCTATGCCGGTAATGATGAGGCAGCGGCGAAGTTTACCGATGAAACCGGCATCAAGACGTACAAGTGGGACGTTGCCAGCTACGAGGACAGCGCCGCTGGCATCGCCAAGGTTGAAGCGGATATCGGCCCGATCGATATCGTCGTCGCCAATGCAGGCATCACCCGCGATGCTCCGTTCCACAAGATGACACCGGAGCAATGGCAGCAGGTGATCGACACCAACCTCACTGGTGTCTTCAACACCGTGCACCCGATCTGGCCCGGCATGCGCGAACGCAAGTTCGGCCGTGTGATCGTGATCTCCTCGATCAATGGTCAGAAAGGGCAGTTCGCTCAGGTAAACTATGCCGCGACCAAAGCAGGCGACCTCGGCATCGTGAAATCTCTGGCCCAGGAAGGGGCGCGGGCGGGCATCACCGCCAACGCGATCTGCCCAGGCTATATTGCGACCGAGATGGTGATGGCCGTTCCTGAGAAGGTCCGCGAGTCGATCATTGGCCAGATCCCAGCTGGCCGCCTGGGTGAGCCGGAAGAGATTGCTCGCTGCGTGACCTTCCTCGCATCAGAGGACTCGGGCTTTATCAACGGCTCCACCATTTCGGCCAATGGCGCGCAGTTCTTCGTGTAAGACCGCACCAAGCACACATGGCAAGGGCCGGTCCACTGGGCCGGCCCTTTTCCAATCCCGTAAGGACATGCGCGCTATGCCCAGCGGGAAACCCCGGCACGCAGCCGCGTGGCGCGACGCGGTGCAAATATACGCGCCCACAGCGCACGTACGACCTGGCCGCGCTCCTCATGTGCGCGTTGCAGGGCGAGTTTCACGGTAGCACTGGCAGAATATTCCATCGTTTCGGCCTCCATTCAGATCAGTGTTGCTAACTTGACCTAGATATGCGCCTTTTCGTGACAACAGACAAACGAGACTTTTCAGCACTTCACTTAAGTATTACTTATCTCATATGTCTGATCGCCTGCCACCACTGACCGCCCTGCGAGCCTTTGAATCCGCCGCCCGCCATATGTCCTTTGCCCGTGCGGCACAGGAGTTGAACGTGACCCCGGCAGCGCTGTCATTTCAGATCAAATCCCTGGAAGAGCATTTGGGAACACCGGTATTCCGCCGCCTGAACCGCGCCGTCGAGCTGACAGAAGCAGGGGCTGCCCTGGCGCCCGGGGCGTCTGATGGGTTTCAGGCACTGACGGCAGCCTGGCGCGCGGCAATCCGGCTACAGGACGATGGGGTCCTGACGGTCACGGCCGGCCCTGCCTTTACCGCGAAATGGCTGGCGCCGCGCTTTTACGAGTTTGCGCGCGCCCACCCTGAAATCGACCTTCGGTTCTCGGCCAGCCTGCGCCGTGTCGATCTGATGCGCGACGACGTTGATGTGGCGATCCGTTTTGGCTACGGCCCATACCCAGACGTCTATTCAATGCCGCTGCCTGTGGAGTGGGTGATGCCGGTCATGACACCTGATATCGCGCAGCGTTACCCCACCGTCGCCGCGCTGAAAGACGCGCCGCTAATCCACGACGATTCACTGAACTTTATGTCACCGCAGCTCGACTGGACCGCCTGGTTCAAGTTGATGGGTGAGGAGTTCAACCCCACCCATGGCGCCCGCTTCAGCAACGCCGACCACGCGGTGGATGCCGCTTTGGCGGGGGCCGGGGTGGTTTTAGGGCGGCGCGCGCTGGTGGTAAAGGATCTTGCCGAAGGGCGTCTGATTGCCCCCTTCAAAACGGCGCTAACCGGCAAGGCCCGATTTAGTTTCCTCTGTCAGAAAGGCGCTGAAACGCGCCCGCAGATCGTGGCATTCCGCGACTGGATCCTGGCCGAAATCGAAAAGACCGCCGCTGTGTCAGATGGGCTGACCATCGTGTCGGTAGACAGTCTCACATGACCAGGAACCGCGCAACGGCAACCGGCTTTGTCGCGGTATTGCTTTGGTCGCTACTGGCTGTTCTCACCGTTGGCACTGCGCCGACCCCACCGCTCCTGTTGAACGCCTTGTGTTTCACAATCGGCGGTTCATTGGGCCTCATTTGGTGTTGGCGCAGTGGTGGCCTCACGGCACTGCGACAAGTGTCATGGCGGGTCTATCTCTTCGGCAGCCTCGGTCTCTTTGGCTATCATGCGCTTTACTTCTCCGCGCTGAGGATGGCCCCCGCAGCCGAAGCAGGGCTCATTGCCTATCTCTGGCCATTGCTGATTGTGCTGTTGTCCGGCCTGCTGCCCGGGGAAACACTGCGCGCGGGGCATTTGCTGGGGGCCCTCCTCGGCTTCGCCGGTGCCGCAACGATCATCACCGGTGGCGGAGCCGAGTTTGATGCCGCGGCACTGCCCGGCTATGGGCTTGCGCTACTCTGCGCACTGACGTGGTCGGGATATTCCGTGCTTGCGCGACGCCTGGGGACAGCCCCCACCAGCACGGTTGCCGTATTCTGCCTGATCACTGCGGCAGCATCCTGGGGCCTTCATTTCGCGCTGGAAGAAAGCCATTGGCCCATCGGCATCAGCGGTTGGGGAGCGACAGTCGCGCTGGGTTTGGGGCCGGTCGGCCTTGCGTTCTATGTCTGGGACATCGGAGTGAAACAGGGTGACATCCAACTGCTCGGCACCAGCTCTTATGCAGCACCTTTGCTTTCAACACTGATCCTTGTTGTTGCAGGAATTGCGGCTGCGTCATGGACGCTGGCGATTGCAGCCTGCCTGATAACAGGCGGGGCGCTGCTGGCCGCGCGGGCCAATGCGACGCCCTGAAGCATCCATCTACCGGCGCATCCCTCCCCAGGGCCGCAACAGAAAATCCCGCGCCAGACCCAGAAACAAGAAGGGGTCACCAGCCGTGCTGATGACCCCTAACAACCAATCGGTTCTGCCTCAGGCACCGCAGCGACGGGACTGCGGTCACCTCAGATCAGATCACTCTCTCAGACGGCAAGTTCCTCCGTCGAGAGACGTTTAATTTCTTCTTTGAGTTTCAGTTTCTGTTTCTTCATCGACGCGATACGCAGCCCGTCGGTCGCGGGTGAACGTTGGGCGTGTTCGACTTCCATGCTCAGATGCTCGTGCTTCTTCTTTAGTTCGGTCAGATGCGAGCTGAGGCTCATGTCATTCCTCCTTCTTTGAGCGTGTTGCGTACAAAGTGAGTGGAACACAAGATTATTGCTCTGTCACGCTGCAGAAGCATATATTTTGTCATGAAACCGTCATTTCGGCATGTCCTCGCCGAATGAGAGCCGATTCTCCGCGAGTCTCCCGCAAATATCAGCTTGGCCAGGGCAACCCATGGCCATCACGAAGAACAGCCCGGATCTCCGCCTGGTAGTTTTCGGCGTCACGCAAATGTGCTTCACCGTTGTGCAGGATCAGCGGCGCATGCAGCCTGAACCCTGCACGACCACCCTTGCGCGCCCGCAGCAGAACCAATTCGGCGCCACGACCGACACGGGCGGCCAATGGCAACACCTCAAGTGAGCCCAGACGTCCAAGACAGGCCCCAAGCATTTCCGGCAGGCGATCGGCCCGCTGAATCATGTGCAGATATCCCTTATGGGTGAGGCGTCGCGCGGCGGTATCGATCCAGACGGTCAACTCCGTCGCCCCGCCGAGCGCAATCTGCCGCCCCACGTCCTGCGCCGGACTATGCGCACCGGCGCGATAATAAGGTGGGTTGGCGATGACATGATCAAACTGGATCTGGCGCAGATCCACCGGCAGTGCTGCCAGATCAGCCTCGACGACCGTGATATCGACTGCGTTCAGCGCGGCATTGCGTCGCGCCAGATCGGCATAATCGACCTGAAGCTCGACCCCGGTCAGGTCCAGATCCGGGACCCGCGCAGCCAGACATAACAGAGCCGGACCGCCTCCGCAGCCCAGCTCCAGCACCCGATCACCAGGCTGTGCGGGAACGGCTGCGGCCAGCAGGACAGGGTCGACCCCTGCGCGATACCCCTGCTTTGGTTGCAACAACTGTACCCGCCCACCCAGAAACGCATCCTGGCTAAGAGCGCTGTCCTCAAATCCCGACATCAGCGCAGCGGAATATCATTGTCACGCATCACGCGCTCGGCAGCGGCATGATCATCGCTGCGCACCATCAATCTGCGCGGGAATATCCCGATACCACCTTCAAGGATGCTCATATTTACGTCCATTTGAAAGCAGTCTATATCCTCACCCTCAAGAAGGGCGGTGGCAAAGGCCATGACAGTTGGGTCGGTGCTGCGCAAAAGTTCCTTCATAGGGATGGATCTAAGGGCAAGGGCTGCGCCTTGTCGAGCCTTGCAAGCGGGAAAACGATGAATCAAATCCTGACGCAAAAGCCGCATGACATGCTGGCCGCGACACTCAGCGACGAAATGGCAGCGGTCAATACGCTGATCCAGACACGCATGGCCTCGAAACATGCGCCGCGCATTCCCGAGGTAACGGCCCATCTTGTCGAGGCCGGCGGCAAGCGTTTGCGCCCGATGCTGACCCTCGCGGCAGCGCGCCTGTGTGGCTACAGCGGTGAAAACCACGTGAAACTGGCAGCGACCGTTGAATTCATTCACACCGCCACCCTGCTGCATGATGACGTGGTTGACGAAAGCGGACAGCGCCGCGGTCGCCCGACGGCCAATCTCTTGTGGGACAACAAAAGCTCGGTTCTGGTCGGCGACTACCTCTTTGCACGCAGTTTCCAGTTGATGGTGGAAACCGGCTCTCTGCGGGTGCTCGATATCTTGGCCAACGCCTCGGCGACCATTGCCGAGGGTGAAGTTCTGCAAATGACTGCGGCCAGCGATCTTGCCACCGATGAGGCCGTGTACCTGCAGGTTGTGCGCGGCAAGACAGCAGCGCTGTTCTCCGCCGCAACTCAGGCCGGTGGCGTCGTAGCCGGCGCACCCGAAGCGCAGGTAGACGCGTTGTTTGCCTATGGAGATGCGCTTGGTATCGCCTTCCAGATTGCCGACGATCTATTGGATTATCAGGGTGATAGCTCCGCGACGGGAAAAAACGTTGGCGATGATTTCCGCGAACGCAAGCTGACCCTGCCGGTGATCAAGGCCGTTGCACAGGCCACCGCAGAAGAGCGCGCTTTCTGGGTTCGCACCATTGAAAAGGGACGTCAGGATGAGGGCGACCTCGACCATGCGCTGTCCCTGATGGACAAATACGACACGTTGGCCGCGACCCGCCGCGATGCGATGGAATGGGTTGCCAAGGCACAGGACGCCTTGACCTCCCTGCCAGAGGATCCGATCCGCCAGATGCTGCATGATCTGGCCGACTATGTTGTCGCCCGCCTTGCCTAGGCCTAAAGAATAACCGGATTAACGCCTGGGAGGCCCGCACCGCTGCGCAGGCTTTTTTGGCTGTGCGCCGGTCATGCCAGCAACCGGCCCGCGCGCACCCACCAGTCAGGATGTGCCGCCTGCAAGGTGGCAGCCGCCGCCTCTGCCGTCGCCTCGTCGGCAAATAACGCGTAGCAGGTCGCACCTGACCCCGACATCGCGTGAAACAGCGGGGCCAAACCCGACAGCGCGTCGAGAACCGCTCCGATCAGAGGCTCGAGCATGATTGCCGCCCCCTGCAGATCGTTGCGCTGACCCGAAAGCCAGGCCGCCAGCTCCTCTGCGCTCTGCCAAACGGGTAGCCTGTCGGGCATCGGTGGGTTGTCACGTTTCTCCATCGCGCGAAAAATCGCGGGCGTGGCGACTGACACCCCCGGATTGACCAGAACAATCGCGCAGTCGGGCAAGGCTGGCAGCCGCTCCAGCTGCTCACCGATACCACGCATCCGCTGGGCGCCCGGCTCCATGCAAACCGGCAGATCCGCTCCCAGGGGGAGAACCTCTGCAACTCCGGGAAGAGGTACCTGCCACAGCTCGCACAGGACCCGCAACGTCGCCGCCGCATCGGAGGACCCGCCCCCGATGCCAGAGGCCGGTGGCAGCTGCTTATCCAACCTCAGCTCCGCCCCCCGCTCGACCTCTAACAGCTCAGCCGCTTTCATCATCAGGTTGGAGCTGTCGGTCGGTACACCCCTTGCCATCGCGCCCCCCACCCGCAGGCTCAGGGTGTCGGCAGATACAGCCGTGATCCGGTCCCCGATGTCAGCAAAGACCACAAGCGAATCCAGCAGATGATAGCCATCTGTGCGCTGGCCGGTCACATGCAGGGTCAGATTGATCTTGGCCGGGGCAAATCCCTCAACCGTCATGTGCCACGTTCAACGGCGCCGAACCCTCTTCGGCAAGAACGGCATCAAGCCCGCTTTCCAGCTTGCGGCGAATGCGCTCAGGGTCGGCTTCACTGTCAGTATCTTCGGGGTCGATGAACGACAGCGCGCGCTTCCACTGGAACTCAGCTTCCCGCGCCCGCCCGACAGCCCAGTAAACATCCCCGAGGTGGTCGTTGACCACAGGGTCGACCGGCATCAATTCAACCGCGGTTTCCATATGGCCAACCGCCTCTTCATAGCGACCCAGCCGATAGAGTACCCAGCCGAGGCTGTCGACGATATAGCCCGCGTCAGGGCGCGCGGCGACAGCGCGTTCGATCATCGACAGCGCCTCGTCCAGTTTGATCTGCTTCTCCACCAGAGAATAGCCGAGATAATTCAGAACCTGCGGCTGATCCGGGCGAATTTCGAGTGCGGCGCGGAAATCCGCCTCTGCCTGCTCCCAATTTTTCAGCCGCTCGTGGCAGATGCCACGGGC
Organism: Phaeobacter sp. JH204B; assembly: GCF_048055755.1. NCBI lineage: Bacteria > Pseudomonadati > Pseudomonadota > Alphaproteobacteria > Rhodobacterales > Roseobacteraceae > Phaeobacter > Phaeobacter sp. JH204B. The sequence continues at coordinate 107,976 of NZ_JAYMXF010000019.1, read as the reverse complement.
ATACAGCAGGAACCAACGTCCCTCCACGCTTTCATCCATCAGCCCCAGCGCGGTGTCATAGGCAGCGACGGCGCCGCTGTAATCCTCCTGCTGCCGCAACAGATCACCCAGATTGGTGTGGACCGGTGCCTCTTTCGGGAAATCACGCGCCAGCTGCTGCAGGACCTCGGCGGCCGCATCAGGTTTGGCGGCGCGACGCAATGCTTCGGCGCGTCCCAGTTCTGCGGCGTGGTAATCCGGATGCTCGCGCGGCACCTGCTTGTAAAGCTCGATCGACAGGGCGTAGCGGCCCAGCTGGTCAAAGAGCTCCGCAGCCAGCAACAATGCGTCCACGTGATCTTCGCGCAAGGCAGCTGCGACACGGGCATACATCAGCACATAGTCATCGGCCATTTCACCATTAAGGGCAGCCCCCATGGTGAAGAACACTTCGGCAATGCCCTGTGTCGGCGTGGCCGCCAGCGTATAGGGAAGGGTTTCGCCATCCTTCAGCCGTGCGGACAGCGCTGCAAGCCCCGGATCCAGCTGCCCATTGAAGGCGTCGGACAGCACATCGAGCGCCTGTTCATTGCGCCCCAGCTGCGACAGAATCTCAAGCCGCGCGATCACCGCCCGACGCGAGGTATTGGTCAGCTGGCCCTCCTCGGCAGCAAACAGGGCCTCCGCCCCCTCGTAATCCCCGACAGAGGCCAGCGCCAGAGCCCGGTGATAGCGCGCGAAAAGGCCAAGCCCCTCTTTTTCACCCAAGACGTCAAACTGTGTCAGCGCATCGGACACTGAACCAGCGCCCAGATGTGCCCAGCCCAACAGCAAGCCATCCACCAGGGCATTGATCTCATACTGCCCCTCTTGCTGAGAGGTCACGCGTTCGATGATGGTCTGATAGTCCTCGGTCAGGACCAGGTTGGCAGTGGTAACGATATTGGCGACCTGACTGCGCGCGCCCATCTCCGACAGGCGGGCCGCGACCGGCGCGGCCCCTTTGATATCACCCAGCGCAAGCCGGGAAAACACGACATGCTCCATGAGCAGCGGGTTCTTCGGGTCGCGCACCAGCGCGCGGTTGTAATAATCCGCGGAGGCGCGGAAATCACTATCCAGGGTAGCAGCCCGTGCCGCCAGATACGCACCCGCCAGCCCATCTGCACGCACCGCATCGGCCTGCACCAGTATCGGCAGGGTGGTCGCCACGGCAAGAGCCGCTGCGCTTGTCAGGCTGCGAAAGAATGGGACGGGCACGGGGGGCCTCCTCGTTGGTGACTGGTCAAATACTGCCTCGCCACAAAGCGTAGAACGCCGCCCCTTAACACGCAATGGGGCAGCCCGCAGGCTGCCCCAATTATTCCGGCAAATACCTGCCGAAACCGATCACATATTCGGGTAGTTCGGCCCGTCACCGCCCTGCGGCGTGGTCCAGGTGATATTCTGGCTCGGATCCTTGATGTCACAGGTCTTGCAGTGGACGCAGTTCTGGAAGTTGATCACGAACTCCGGCTTGCCGTCCTTCTCCACCACCTCATAGACACCCGCAGGGCAATAGCGCTGCGCAGGCTCCGCGAACTTTGGCAGGTTGACGCTGATCGGCGTGTCCAGATTGCCCAGACGCAGGTGGCAGGGCTGGCTCTCTTCGTGGTTGGTCGCCGCAAAGGCAACGTTGGTCAGGCGGTCAAACGACAGCACACCATCGGGTTTGGGATAGTCGATGGGTTTGTGCTTGGAGGCTTCCTCGGTTGCCTCTGCGTCATTTTTACCGTGACCCAAAGTGCCAAACAGCGAAAAGCCCAACGTATTGGTCCACATATCCAGACCACCCAGCATCAGCGAGGCGGTGAGGCCCCACTTCGACCACATCGGTTTGACGTTGCGCACTTTCTTCAGGTCGGCACCGATCGCGCCGTCGCGGACACTGACCTCATAGTCGGCAAGTTCGTCGCCCGAACGCTCAGCCTTGATCGCGTCATAGGCGGCTTCGGCGGCTGCCTTGCCCGACAGCATGGCGTTGTGGTTGCCCTTGATGCGCGGCACGTTGACCATGCCAGCCGAGCAACCCAAGAGCGCCACGCCGGGGGCGACCAGCTTCGGCATCGACTGATAGCCACCTTCGGTGATCGCACGGGCGCCATAGGCCACGCGCTTACCGCCTTTCAGCAGCTCAGCCACCATCGGATGGTGCTTGAAGCGCTGGAATTCCATGTAGGGGTACAGATGCGGGTTCTTGTAGTTCAGGTGAACCACGAAACCGACGTAAACCTGATTGTTGTCGAGGTGATAGATAAAGGAACCGCCACCCGCGTTGCCCCCCAGCGGCCAGCCCATGGTGTGGGTGACAGAGCCCTCTTTGTGCTTGGCAGGATCAATTTCCCAGATCTCTTTCATGCCAACGCCGTATTTCTGCGGCTCCTTGCCGTCAGACAGGCCGTATTTGGCAATCACTTCTTTGGAAAGCGAGCCGCGCACACCTTCGGAGAGGAAGACATATTTGCCGTGCAGTTCCATCCCCGGCTCGGTGTTCGGACCATAGGTACCGTCGGATTCCAGACCAAAGACACCGGCAACCACGCCTTTGACTTCGCCATTGTCACCATAGACCAATTCGGAACAGGCCATACCCGGGAAGATCTCGACGCCCAGCTCTTCTGCCTGCTCAGCCATCCAGCGGCAGACATTGCCCATCGAGACGATGTAGTTGCCATGGTTGTTCATCAGCGGCGGCATCGGGAAGTTCGGGATGCGGATCTGCCCCGCCTCACCCAGCATGTAGAAATTGTCGTCCTTGACCGGAACGTTCAGTGGCGCGCCTTTTTCTTTCCAGTCGGGGATCAGTGCATCCAGCCCGCAGGGGTCCAGCACCGCGCCGGACAGGATATGCGCACCCACTTCAGAGCCTTTTTCCAGCACCACGACCTGCAGGTCGCTGTCCAGCTGTTTCAAACGGATCGCCGCAGACAGACCAGCCGGGCCTGCCCCAACGATCACAACGTCGTATTCCATTGCTTCGCGTTCAATCTCGGCCATCGAAGGCTCCTTAGGCTATGGCTCAGGACCAGCCCGTGCAGGCTGTGCGTCCTTGGCGCAATTTTCTTTCGCGGTTGCTTAGCGGGTGCCAGAGGCTCTGGTCAATCCAAACTCTACGTTACGATGATCTAGAACCCTCAATTGCGACAAATGGTGCGTCAAATATCGTCATTTGGCGCGCCGTTCCCGTCTTTGGCCAGATCCGCTGGCCGGTCCCCCATCAGATAGCGCGGCCCCTGCCCCTTGGAAGCGGCAGCATCATCCGGATTGTACAACTTGCAATTGGGCAGCGACAGGCAGCCACAGCCGATGCAGCCATCCAGATTGTCACGAAGCCGCTCCAGCGTTTCGATTCGGGCGTTCAGGTGCTCGCGGAACTGCGCTGAAAGCCGCGTCCAGTCAGCCTTGGTCGGGGTGCGCCCACCCGGCAGGCTCTTGAGAAACCCCTGGATCTCAGGCAGGGAAAACCCAAACTTCTGCGCGATCATCACAAAACTCAGCCGCCGCAGGTCCGCCCGGTGGAACCGCCGTTGTCCTCCCGCATTCCGCCAGGGCTCAACCAGACCCTGCGACTCATAATAGCGGATAGCAGACACGGCGAGCCCGGTTCGCTCCGCAAGATATCCGATCGACACGCCAGCTGACTTTGCCACAACCCCTCCATCAACCTGATAAACAACTGAAAAATAATAGGTTTACAGCTTCACCTTCAGGGTAAAGAAAAACCTTGATCTAAAGTTAGGTTGAGAAATTAGCCTACAGGTAATCGATCCAAACTGACAAGCATCGGAGCCTGATATGACTGTACGTCTTGAACATGCAAACATCACCGTTTCTTCCCCTGAAGCCACCGCCGCCTGGATGCTGGATGTGTTCGGCTGGCGCATTCGCTGGCAGGGTGAGGCTATCAACGGCGGCTACAGCCTGCATATCGGTGGTTCTGACAGTTATCTTGCGCTCTACTGCCCCCCGGAACCGCTGGCCAAAGCCCCGATCAGCTACGGCATCACCGGAGGGCTCAATCACATTGCCGTCGTCGTTGATGATCTGAGCACGGTCGAGACCCGTGTACGGGATGCAGGCTTCACGCCAGGTGAGCATCACGACTACGAGCCGGGTCGCAGGTTCTACTTCCGCGACCGCGACAATATCGAATTCGAGGTGGTGGAATATGATGCTTGATCTGCTCTGGCACACCAGCCGCCCGCGCGCGGTCCTGCCTCCGCGCCTCATCGCGCCTGATGCCGAACGCTCGAAGCGGCAATCTGTGGTGCAGCCACGCTTCGGGCGGGAAGAAACCCTGCTCAGGTACAGCCGTCTGCTAAAGCTGCTGCGGCAACTGGATCCGCGCCCGCGGGTGCCGCGTCACAGCATCACCGGCAAGACGTCCACCACAGCGCAGGTTCCCTGACCTTACTCCGTATCGGCAGGACTGCGAGGCGCCCACCCGTCGTCCCGCCTGTCCATGACGCGTTTGCCGCCATCCCGCACCCCGGACAGGTGCAAAACGGACAGGCGTAAAAAAGTGGAGTTTTCCGCCTGTTGGCATGAAATCGCTGTGGACAGCCCCTGCCGCCCTCTTGCATTCGGCGGCAGGATTGGGTCAGGTAAATGAGACATAACCGGTTTGTCCCGCTGTCAGTCTGGCAGTGGGACAAACCGGTTTTCCTATAGACGCGAACCGCCACGGCCGGTGGCAGAACCTGACACGATATCTGGACACAGACATGGAAAAGATCCCGATGACCCCCGCGGGTCACGCCGCCCTAGAAGCTGAATTGAAGACCCTGAAGTCGGTCGAACGCCCGGCCATCATCAAGGCCATTGCCGAAGCCCGCGAACTCGGCGATCTTTCGGAAAACGCCGAGTACCATTCCGCCCGCGAGAAGCAATCCTTCATTGAAGGCCGCATCAAGGAGCTGGAAGGCATCCTGTCGCTCGCCGATGTGATCAACCCGGCCAAACTGTCCGGCGCGATCAAATTCGGCGCCAAGGTCACCGTCGTCGACGAAGACACCGATGAGGAAAAGACCTGGCAGATCGTCGGCGAGCATGAGGCCAATATCGAAGCGGGCCTTCTGAACATCAAATCCCCGATCGCCCGCGCTCTGATTGGCAAGGAAGAAGGCGACAGCGTCGAGGTCCGCACCCCAGGCGGCGACCGCGCCTATGAAATCCTCAAGATCGTCTTTTCCTGATACGCATTACCGGCTCGGCGCCAGTCACCGGCGCCCCGCCATGTCCATCTCACCGCCGCGCCATGCGGCATATGCCAATCTCTCTCGCCACCCTCTGTTTCGAGCAACAGTATGACCCGCACCAGTTCCACCGCTGCAAAGCCGCCCACCAGCGCCCTCGACGCGCCGCCGGAACGACCGGTCTTTGGCCTGATCGAGGCTGCGGCGCTTGCGTTGAGCGCGTTGTGGCTGCTCGTGGTTGTCGCAGTTTTCGTGCTGGGTGGTACGCCTGACGCGACGCCTGCGGCGGGATGGTCGGATATCCTGCTGCGGATCGTCGCTGTGGTCCTGCCTGTCCTCCTGATCTGGGTCGGTGCTATCGCTCTGCGATCCGCCCAGGTGATGCGGGATGAATCGCAGCGCCTGCACGCTGCCATCGACGGAATGCGCAACGCCTATATCGCCCATGCGCAGCAGGCGGCTTCGGTCTCCGAACCCTCCGTCACACGCAAGTTGGACGAGATTGCCGCCGCGACCCGCAAGACGGAAACCGCCCTCGCGACATTTCACACCAGCCGCCGTGATCGACCCATGCCGAGCATATCCACCACCGCGGCGACGGGCGGCGACGCGACCGATCAGGGACTGCTGGCGCTTGGCACGCCCGCCGAGGATTTTGCAGCCCCGCTGCCTGCTCCGCAATTGATCCGGGCCCTGAATTTTCCTGAAACCGCCGAAGACGAGGAAGGCTTTGCCGCCCTGCGCCTTGCCTTGCGGGACCGCAAAGCCGCCCAGATCATTCAGGCCGCGCAGGATGTGCTCACCCTGCTCAGCCAGGATGGCATCTACATGGATGACCTGCGCCCCGATATGGCCCGACCAGAGATCTGGCGACAGTTCGCCCAGGGCACACGCGGTCGCGCCGTTGCCGCATTGGGTGGCGTGAGGGATCGCAGCTCACTTGCCCTGACAAATGCGCGGATGAAACAGGATCCGATCTTTCGCGATGCCGCACATCATTTCCTGCGCCGCTTTGACCAGATGCTGGCGGAATTTGAACAAGAGGCCAGCGACGCCGAGATATCATCGCTTGGCGAAACACGCACCGCCCGCGCCTTCATGCTGCTGGGGCGGGTCGCTGGCACCTTTGACTGACGCTTTCCGACCGCGCTCCGGTTACATGCCAAAGCTGGCGTAGGGAATAAAACGGACGGGATCCCCCGGCTGAATCACCGCAGCGCCATCCGCCAGTTCCACCAGACCTTCGGCCCAACTCAGCGAACTGACACGGCCCGACCCTTCTGATTTGAAGACCTCGACCTGACCGTTGCGTACACGGGCGCGCAAATATTCTCGCCGTCCCGGCTTTTTGCGTTTCTCAAAGGCGGCTGGCAAATCAAACCCCTGCGGCTCAGCCCAGCTTGCCCCCGCCATCAGCCCCATCGCAGGGCGGGCAAAGATCAACGTGCAGACCATCGCGGCCACCGGATTGCCCGGCAGACCGAACACCGGCGTTCCCTGCCAAATCCCCAGCGCCAGCGGTCGGCCCGGTTTCAGGGCAATCCGCCATTGCTGCATGGCCCCGCTTTCGCGCAGCAGCGCCGACATATGATCCTCATCCCCGGCAGAGGCACCGCCACTTGTCAGGATCACATCCACCGCCTCAGCCGCAGCGTCCAGGCGACGTCGCAGCGCGGCGCGATCGTCGGCAGCTTTGCCCAGATCCACAGCGTCGAACCCCATCTTTGCCAGCAGCGCGAGCAGCATCGGGCGATTGGCATCGTAAATCTGCCCTGCCGCAGCCGTCTCACCCGGCTCGACCAGTTCATCTCCGGTCGACAGCACACCCACCCTCAGCAGTTGCCGCACCGGTAGCTCAGACAATCCCGTGGCGGAGGCCAGCGCCAGATCCGCAGGGTTCACCACGCGACCCTTGGTCAGGATCCGATCGCCGACGGCGGCATCTTCGCCAGCCCGGCGAGTATTGGCGCCCAGTTTAAGTGGTCCGTGAAAAGCAATCTGCGCACCATCGCAGGTTACGTCCTCTTCAAGAATGACGGTATCAACCCCCGTAGGCAACGCCGCCCCTGTCAGAATGCGAATGGCCTGCCCGGGAGCAACCTCGCCTTCATGGGCCAGCCCCGCCGCCGCACGCCCCTCGCTCAGCTGCATCACCTGCGGCCCCTCTCCGGCGGGACCCGCAAACCCGTAGCCATCCACGGCCGTGTTCGCCTGTGGCGGGTTGCTCCGCGCGGCAAAAACATCCTCAGCCAGAACCCGCCCCAAAGCCTGCCCCAATGGGAGAACCTCTGCCGCCGTCACTGCCGTGAGATTTCGCCGTAAGTGATCCAGCGCGTCATCCACCGGTGTCCAATCGACGCCTGCTGGAAGAGCAAAGCAATCATTACGCAGGGGTGGCGGGGCAAGGCTCATATCTGGTCCACTCCCAGGATCCAGCCCTCTTCGGGCGCTGTGACGGTCAATAACTGGTCCAACTCTGCCATGTGCAGGCCCGACAATTCTAGGGACACCTTATGCACCTGCCAGGCATCCTTGATCCAGTGATCCGGCGCGGGGCCTGCCAGAAGGGTCGGCCAGATCTCCACCAGAGCCACCGGCGTGTCCAGGGATTCAAACGGCCAGACAGCGACCTGCCCGGCAAAACGCTTTCGCAGGCGTGACAGAACCGGCAGGCCCATCATCACCTGGCTGCCCACGGCACCTGCCCCGGCCATCTGCCAGCAGGTAAAGCTGCCCTTGGCCCGATGCTCAACCGCGCGGCGGTCCGGGAACGGGTTGCGATAGCGGTCCTTGCGACGCGGCAAACCGTCGATGTCGCGGGCTAGCCCATTGGCCCAGAATGGCCCTTGCCCACCAAAGCGGCGATTGATCGCCCCCGCCAGATCAAAGCGGTTGTTAGACTTTGGCGCATCCTCAATATGTGTCTCAAACCAGTCCCACAGGCCAAGAGGATCATCCGAACCCGTGATTGCCTCGCAAAACCCCGCCGGATAGCCAAAGGGGAAATCAAACCCAAGCATCAGGCGGCGCCCGGCGGCCAGTTCTGCCTCGACCAGCTCGGTGAGCCACAGCTCCGCCAGCTGCCGATTGCGCAGATATACCGGTTCATCCGCTGATCCATCGCGGCTGACGCTGGCCCAGATGGCATCCTTGCAAGGGCTTGGCCCACGGTCGTTGCCGCCAGACCAATCCACCATGGCAAAGCTCTGCCATCCGCTCAAAGGGAAATCTCCCCGGCGATGAAATCGGCAATCGCCACCGTGTCGTCCAGATCGAAAACCGGCCTGTCCAGATGCAGCGGAATGTCACTGGCAACGGCACGAATGGACCGGTCTTCAGGCGCGATGAGCGGCTGGCCCGCCGCTGTGCGATAGGCCTCTATCTTCGGATGCACCTCGCGTTTGAACCCCTCGACCAGCACCAGATCCACAGGCCGCAGACGGGCCAGCAGCTCGGTAAAGCTGGGTTCGGCCATGCCACGCAGCTCCTGCATGATCGCCACCCGATTGGGCGAGGCAAGGATCACCTCGGCGGCGCCCGCCATCCGGTGGCGATGGCTGTCAGTACCGGGTTGATCCACATCAGTGCTGTGGTGGGCATGTTTCAAGGTCGACACGGTAAGACCACGTCTGCAGAACTCAGCCACCAACCGCTCCATCAGCCCGGTCTTGCCACAGTTCTTCCAGCCGGTGACGCCATATATTTTCATCGCAGCAAGGCCTCTGCCCGGGCCAGGTCCTCAGGCGTATTGACGTTGAAAAACGGATCAAACGGATCCGCCTCAAACAGGGCCTCCTGGCCGCCGTGACGGTCTGTCCACAAAACCACCTTGCGCAGGCCGCCCTCCAGCGCCGCGCGCAGGTCATCGCGCAGGGCAACAGGCCAAAGACCAAAGGTCGGATGCCGGTTCACCCGGCCGCCGCCACCGGATTTCAGATGTTCCTCGCCGGACTTTGGCGTTGTAGCCAGCACCAGCGGATGTTGCTGCCCGGCGGCGCTCCCCTTTAGCCGCTGAACCAGATCCTTGGGGAAGAACGGGGTGTCGGCAGCCACCGTGACAATGCTCTCGGCTCCCTGCGCTGCCGCCCAGTCCAACCCGGCAAGCACCCCCGCCAGAGGACCTGCGAAGCCGTCGATACTGTCGGCGATCACCGGCAACGCAAGATCGGCAAAGCGCGCAGGATCACCATTGGCATTCAGCGCGATACGCTCGACCTGCGGCGACAGACGGTCGATCACATGGGAAATCAGACTGCGTCCCCCAATCCGTAAGCGTCCCTTGTCACCGCCACCCATCCTTGTGGCCAACCCGCCAGCAAGGATGATGCCCAATGGTTTGCTTTGTCTCACGACATCTCCTCTCTGCGCCTGATGCCACATCGTCTGCGGACCATATCGCGGGCGGTCTGCGCCTAGTGGTCCGCACTCTTGCGCCGATGCGCTTTTGCCTCAACCGGCACCTTTGCCGGATCCACATCCCGGATCAGCCGATCCTCTCCCGACAGGCAGATAAACCGCTGCCCCCGCATCCGCCCGATCAAAGTGAGACCCAGCTCCTGTGCGATCTCCACCCCCCATGCGGTAAAGCCGGATCTAGACACCAGCACCGGAATCCCCATCATCGCGGTTTTGATCACCATCTCCGAGGTGAGTCGCCCGGTGGTATAGAGGATTTTGTCGGAGACCTCCGCGCCGGTGCTCTGGATCCAGCCGGCGATCTTGTCCACCGCATTGTGCCGCCCCACGTCCTCCATATAGACCAATGGGCGATCTTCTTGGCACAGAACCGTGCCATGAATGGCGCCAGCCTCAAGATAGAGCGAGGGGGTGCGGTTGATCTTATGCGCCAACGCATAAAGCCAGGAGCTGCGCACCGCTGTCTGCGGCAAGCTCACCCCTTCCAGCCCCTCCATCATGTCACCAAACACAGTGCCCACCGCACAGCCTGACGTGCGGGTCTTCTTTTGCAGCTTGTCTTCGTATGAGGTCTCAACTGCTGTCCTTACGACCACGGTATCCAGCTCTTCATCGTAATCGATGGCGGTGACCTCATCACCGGGATTCAACATCCCCTGATTGCGCAGAAACCCCAGCGCCAGATATTCGGGGTAATCGCCAATGGTCATGGCGGTGACGATTTCCTGACGGTTGAGGTAAATCGTCAGCGGCCGTTCCTCCACGACAGAGATCTCCGTCGCGGTCCCCGTGTGATCAAACCCCTGAACCACCCGTGTCAGCCGTGCATCGTTCGGCGCAGGTGCAATCACATATTCAGCCAGTATCGACGCCAGGTCGGAGCTGTTCTCAACCATCATCAATTGCAAACCTCCGCCAGCAGGCCTATGCCGTTTCAGCAATAACCTAGGACCTGATCATGGCAATCACCACCACGAAATCGGCCTTTTGGAAGGGGTTTCGCGATGGCGCGCCTTTCCTTCTGGTGTCCGGACCATTTGGGCTGCTGTTTGGCGTTCTTGCTGCCGAAGCGGGACTGATTGTCCCTGAGGCCATGATCTTCTCCCTGTCGGTCTTTGCCGGTTCGGCCCAGTTTACAGCGCTGCAACTGATGCAAGAAAACACGCCGGTTCTGATCATCCTGATTTCAGCGCTTGCGGTGAACCTGCGGGTGGCGATGTATTCGGCATCACTGACGCCGTACCTCGGCGGCGCTCCGTTGTGGCAACGCGCCTGTGCGGCCTATCTCACTGTCGACCAATCCTATGCGCTCTCGATCGTGCAGTTCGAAACCCATCCGCAGATGACCCTATCACAACGCATGGCCTATTTCTTCGGCACAAATGGATGCGTTGCCCCCGGTTGGATGCTCGCAACCTATATCGGGGCGTTGGTCGGCACCCAGATCCCGGCCAGCTGGGGCCTCGACTTTGTCCTGCCGCTGGCGTTCCTGGCCATGATCGGCCCAATGCTGCGCACACCGGCCCATGTCATTGCCTGTTTCGCCGCTGTCGCCACCGCGCTGCCGGCCACCGCGCTGCCCTACAATCTTGGCCTGATTGTTGCCGGTCTTATCGGCATGATGGCTGGCGCCCAGGCCGAGCTCTGGCTGGAGCGCCGCAGCATTGCAAAGGATCCGTCATGACCCAGCCCCCCGATCCGACGTTGCTATGGACGATCATCATCGGCCTTGCCATTGGCAGCTTCGCCCTGCGCTTTGCCTTTATCGGGCTGATGGGCGGCAGGACCATGCCCGTTTGGCTGATGCGCCATCTGCGCTATACTGCGGTGGCGATCATTCCTGCGCTGGTGGCGCCGCTGGTGGTCTGGCCGACGCCGACCGGTGGCACCCCCAGCCTGCCCCATCTCGCCGTCGCCGCGGCGGTCTTCGCGCTCGGGTACTGGACACGCAATGTCCTGATCGCCATGGGCAGCGGTGCTGTTGGCTTCCTGCTCCTCTTTCTGTTGGCAGGCTGATCCATCCCGACAAACAGACAAAAGCCGCAGACGATGCTGCGGCTTTTCCCATCTATAGCTGTGCCTGAACGTGGCAGCATCACCCGCCTGCGTTCAACGCCGCATTGTTCTTTGCCAGCCCCTCTTGCAAGTCTGCGCTGTCGTTTTCACGGTAGCGTTCAGTCGTCACCCCCGGCAGGGCGCCAAATTGTTCCGAGAGATTGCCAGGGTAGAAAGTCACATCCAGCGTCTCAAACCCAGGTACCTGCTTCAGGATCGAGGCTGTGGCATTGGCACAGAACGCGCCCGGAACCCGACCGTTTGCCCGTACCAGCTGATAGGCGCGCTGCGCCTGCTCGGGCGTCACTTCGATCCGCTGCACCACCACATGATGGGTGCTGCGCGCATGTGATCCGCGATAGGCTTTCTCCACCCCCGGCGTGATGCCAAAGAGCACATCATCCCGCTCCGGCACCACATCGGCATAGAATGACCCGGCAGGATCAAAGATCACCCGTTCCGAGGCATTGATCATCAGCGAGGTATGCGCGCCCTGCCCGGTACGATTGTTGATCATCGTATAAAGCGTCAGCGCAGGCGGACCATTATGCCGATAGGCAACCCGTTCCAGCGTGGCGTCATCCGCGTTGGGCTGCTGCTGGGCGGCACAGGCCGACAGCAGCGCCACACCGGCGCACACAAGCGCAAGCCTTAGCCCGCTCGCAAGGTGCCGGGCGCCACAACGCCCGCTCAGATCAGAACCATTCACGAGGGTGATCAGGTTGCAAAAATCGCGAGGAACACTGCAAAGAGCAGCGCTGCGATGCAGAACCGTGTCGTGAACTTGATGAAGCCGTTGTAGGTCTTTTCCTGAACGGTGATATCCATCGAACCGTGCTTATGGTCAGCCATGTGTCCATTCCTATTCGCGTCTGTTTTCCGCTGAATACTGGATTTCACAGACCCTGTCACCACGTCAATCGGGCGCAGCCAGGGCAAATCACCGGGCAATTCACTGGCCAAACACCGCTTGGCAGTGACCATAGCCGTAGCCCCAGCGCCAGCTCAGCCCGCTGCAAGGCGCGCCACCGAATCGCACCGCAGCATATATGGCGGTTGCGACCGGTGCGGCGATGGCCGCTGTTGGGGACTCCCGGCTGCTGAGTTGCGTCTCTACACAGCGGCGCAGAGCCTGATCCGCGGCCAGTCTTGCCTGCTGGCTGGCGGTGGCCAGATCTTCGTCGCGACCATCAAGGATTCGGCCAGATGATCCGATCCCGTCGGCATCGTGATAGAGCAGGTCATGAGCCACGCAACAGGCCTCAAACGGCGGACCGTCGGCTGTCTCTTCCCTGCCACTGAACTGGCGCCAGATCGCAGACAACCCACCGCTACAGCCATCGGTGGCAAAGGGCGCTGGCCTGCCACCTGCTGCCGCGACTTCCTGCATGAGGCCGCGATGAGCTGCACGCTCCAACATTGCCCAATAGCCCGCCGCAACCGCGTCTTCGGCGGCCGCAACGCTGCTGAGCGCGCCGAACAGAAGTGTGGCAACACCCCCAGCGCAACAGGCTGCCCGAACGTCAGGTCTCAGCCGGATCACTCTCAAGGTCGGACACCAAACGAAAACCGATCCGGTTGGCAGGTGCCGCCTCATTCCGCTTCGGCAAGGCCCGCAACATCACGTTGAGCTGGCTGACGTGTTGGACCAGCTGCGTGCGCGCGCCGCTGGAATCGCTGCCGTAATAGGTGATGATATCGGGGTCGAAGTAGCCCATACCCTCGATCCGCATCACACCGGCATCGCCGCCGGCAAACCCCATCGCGACCTCATGCTCGCTATCCAGCTGCTCCTCGAAGTTCTTGATATAAAGGATCAACCGTTCATAGGCCCAGCGTGCGGCGCTTTTCTCGGCAACGGATTTTTGCAACGGCATCTGCACTTTTTCGATACCGGTGCAGGCGTCGGGATCCGCGTGGACCTCGTGAACGCAGGGCAGAACGGCCGCCTCTGCCGCCTCGGCGCTGGTTGCGATCTCATCGGTCATGATCTCTCCCTTTCCAGGGGTCGATCACCCCTTGCGCTGGTAAAGCCAAGCCCCGTCCGCACGACGGCTGCGGTCAACCTGACCCAGATGGTACAGATGATTTAAATGGGCCACCGTCTCGACCAAAGCAAGGCCATATTCCCCGGAGCCGATCTTGCGTTTGAACAGCGGCGCAAAACATTCGGCCGCGCTGCGCGGTTCGTCGAGATGCTCAAGAAGCCGCGCCAGCGCCCCGTGATGGTTGTCGATCAACTGCGCCATCCGATGCGGCAGACCGCGAAATGGCAACTTATGCCCGCCCAAAGCCAGCTGATCACCCCGTGTTAGCGGTGCCAGACGTTCACAGGCCTCCAGCCATTCAGCCACGGGATCCGCCATCGGCTCGGTCGCATAGACGCCAATATTGGGACTGATCGAGGACAGGATCTGGTCGCCGGTGATCACCAGATTGTCATCGCGGCTCCAGAAGGTTGCGTGCTCTGGCGAGTGACCATTACCCATGTGGACGTCCCAGTTGCGCCCGCCCATGCGAAACACGTCGCCCTGTTTGATCCGGGTAAAGCCCAGCGGCATCGGATAGACCGTATCGGCGAAATTGAACGGCCGCTCCGCCAGCCGTGCGTCATAGATCGCGGGATCCATGCCCGAGCTGCGGTAAAACGCCAGCGTTTCCTCAGGCCAGCTTTCCTGCACGTCCAGCGTCAGCATTCGAGCAAACAGCCAGGCCGTTCGCGTGGTCACCAGCTCAGCCCCATGCTCAGACTGGAACCAGCCGGCATTGCCGATGTGATCGGGGTGATGATGCGTGACCACCACGCGCCGGATCGGCTTGCCCTCCAGCGGCCCCGCCATCAGCCGCTCCCAGATGCGGCGGGTCTTGTTTGAGGACATGCCGGTATCGACGATGGTCCAGCCATCGCCATCATCCAGCGCATAGACGTTCACATGATCCAACTTCATCGGCAGCGGCAGCCGCATCCAGAGGACGCCTTCCGCCACCTCGATCGCCTCACCCTCGGCAGGCGGCGTGTTCCATGGACCGTCGGGTCGCGGGCTGGTCATCCGTCAGCCAATTCATCCAGCGTCAGAGCGCGCGCGCCGTCCGCACCCGCCTGCGCATGAGCCAAGAGCGCGGCGTGTTCCGGCAACATCCGGTTGATATAGAACCGCGCCAGCTTTTCGCGCGGGCCACCGATGTCGGCCATCGCAGCCGCCAGGTGGTAATGCCCGCCAAGAACCCGCGCAAAAGCATGCAGATAGGGAACCGCTCCTGCGAAACGCTCATCCATGTCGCTCTGTGCGGTCAACCACTCGGTCGCTTCGCGCAGGGATTCACAGGCCTGCCAGACGGCCTCGGCCATATTCGGATGAGTGGTTCGGGCGCGCTCGGCCTGCTCCTCGATCTCGTCGATCAGACGGTTGGCCATGTCGCCGCCGTCCATCATCTTGCGCCCAACCAGATCCATCGCCTGAATGCCGTTGGTGCCTTCGTAGATCGCCGTCACCCGCACATCGCGATAAAACTGCGCTGCACCGGTTTCCTCAATGAACCCCATACCGCCATGCACCTGCACACCGGTTTCCGAAACACGCATCCCGGTTTCCGTGCCAAAGGTCTTGGCGATTGGCGTCAGAAACGCGGCCCGCGCGGCCCACTCCTGTGCGCCGGTTGCGGTCTGCATGTCGATGGCCTGCGAACAGGCCAGCAGGATCGCGCGCGCTGCAAAGAGATCGGCCTTCATTTCCATCAGCATCCGGCGCACATCCGCATGGTCCACGATGGTGCCGGAGGCGGATTTGCCCTGCTTGCGCTCCAGCGCGTAGGCCAGCGCCTTTTGATAGGCCGCACCAGCAACACCGACGCCCTGACCACCAACGCCCAGCCGGGCATTGTTCATCATGGTGAACATTGCTGCCAGACCGCCCCCCGGTTTGCCGACCGTCCAGCCGATTGCGCCGTCATATTGCATGACGCAGGTCGGCGAACCGTGCAGGCCCATCTTATGCTCAAGGCTCACCACCTTCAGCGTGTTGGCCTTGCCGGGGTTACCCTCGGCGTCCGGCAGGTACTTGGGGACGAGGAACAGCGAAATCCCCTTGGTTCCGGGTGCCGCATCAGGCAGGCGGGCCAGAACCAGATGGCAGATATTGCCCGCAAAATCATTGTCGCCCCAGGAGATATAGATCTTCTGACCGCTGATCGCATAGGTGCCGTCGTCCAGAGGCTCTGCCTTGGAGCTAAGCGCCCCCACATCCGATCCGGCCTGCGGCTCGGTCAGGTTCATGGTGCCCGACCATTCCCCCGAAATCAGCTTGGGCAGGTAGAGCGACTTCAGCTCATCGCTGGCGTGATGTTCCAACGCCTCGATCTGACCCTGGCTCATCAGCGGGGCCAGTTGCAGCGACAGGCAGGCGCCCGACATCATCTCATTGACCGCGGTGGTCAGGGTCGTCGGCAGCCCCATGCCGCCAAATTCCTCTGCCGCGCTCATCCCAATCCAGCCGCCTTCGGAAATCGCCTGCCAGCCTTCGGCATAACCGGGAGAGCTGCGCAGCACCCCGTTCTCCAGACGCGCCGGTTGCAGATCGCCGCCACGATTCAAGGGGGCCATAACTTCATCGCAGAACTTCCCCGCCTCGGTCAGGATCGCCGCAACCACATCATCGCTGGCCTCGCCAAAGCGCTCGGTAGCGGCGATTTCATGAAAACCGATGATATGTTCGAGAAGAAACTGATACTCGGGAACCGGGGCACGGAAGGTCATGTCTGGCCTCTTTCAGAGAGCTGGTTGGGGCAGCCTTGGCATCATTGCCCCAAACCTTTATGTTGAATGTCTTGTCCGATTACCTAACCGGGCCCTTTAATCAAGCAACCAAAACGCCGCGTCACCAGCCATGTCCAGTCCCACAACCCGCCTCCTGACCGCGCAACCACAGGAGATCAGCACAGCTGCGGACCTGTTGAAAGAGGGCCGGCTGGTCGCATTTCCAACCGAAACCGTCTACGGGCTCGGGGCTGATGCGCGCCAGACCGACGCGGTTGAGGCCCTCTATGCCGCCAAGGGCCGCCCCAGTTTCAACCCGCTGATTGCCCACGTCCACGCGGTGGAGACCGCCCAGCGCTATGTGGTCTGGTCCGACACCGCCAGCAAACTCGCCGAGGCCTTCTGGCCGGGCCCGCTGACGCTGGTCCTGCCGCTACGTGAGGACCACGGTATCTCGCCTCTGGTCACTGCCGGGCTGACCACCCTCGGCATCCGTATCCCGGCCCATCCTGCGGCCCGGGCGCTTTTGTCGGTTCTGGATGGCCCGGTGGCGGCCCCCTCCGCAAACCCATCGGGCCGGATCAGCCCGACAACCGCCGCCCATGTCATCGCCGGACTGGACGGCCGCATCGCGGCCGTGGTCGATGACGGTCCCTGCGGCGTCGGCGTGGAATCCACCATTGTCGGCCTTGCAACCGGCACGCCATTGCTGCTGCGTCCCGGCGGGCTGGCCGCCGAGGAAATCGAGGCCGTTCTGGGACACCCGCTGCAGCAGCGCGATGTCGGCGATCCACTGACCGCTCCGGGGCAGCTGCTGTCGCACTACGCCCCGCGCGCCAGCGTCAGGCTGAACGTCACAAACCCAGCAGAGGGCGAGCTCTATCTCGGATTTGGCAAAATGGACTGTGATCTCAACCTCTCGGCCAGCGGCGATCTGCGCGAGGCTGCGGCGCAGCTGTTTGGACATCTTCACCAGCTTGACGCCAAGGCCCGCCCTATCGCTGTCGCCCCAATCCCGGAAATCGGGCTGGGTGTCGCCATCAACGACCGGCTGCGCCGCGCCGCCGCGCCACGCTAGCAGCCTGCTCAGGGCATCGTAAGCCGCCGGTCACGCGTGACCGGCGCTGGTGGACAGAGTCAGCGGATCGACGCCGAGGGAGCGCAGCGCCGCCTCCCATTTGGCGAAATCGTCCAGCTCGAACACCACCTCCGGCGTTGCTGTTGCGGTCAGCCAGCCATTATTGGCAATCTCGGCCTCAAGCTGCCCCGGCCCCCAGCCGGCGTAGCCAAGCATGACCATCACCTGCTCAGGTCCCCGCCCCATCGCGATATCTTCGAGCACGTCAACGGTCGCGGTCATCGAAAACGCCTCGGAAACCCGCAGCGAACTGACGTTGGATTTGTACTCCGGTGAATGCAGGACAAAGCCGCGCTGCGTCTCGACCGGCCCGCCAAACCGCACCGGTAGCGCGGCCTCTTCTGCACTGCGCGGAGTAATATCCAGCTGTTCCAACAGGTTGGACAAATCAACGCCGGTGGCCGGTTTATTCACGATCAAGCCCATCGCACCATCGTCCTCATGCGAGCATAGCAAGATCAGCGAATGCTCGAACCTCGGGTCACCGATGCCGGGCATCGCAATCAGCAGTTCGCCGGTAAGATCCATATGAATCTGTCGTCCTTTTTTCAAATCGCCGCCACCCGTGACCGGGCAACCTGCCTGCCCTGTCACAATGGCCACCCGCAGGCAGAGGTTCAAGACCAACCCGTGCCTTAGCCAATGCTCAACGCCGTTGACCGGAACGTGACTTGGCTTTTCTTGCTGGAATGCGCATGTAAATGGGCATGGTTATGTTCTCCCTTCTCTCGGCGCTTGCGACGCCCCTGACGGCCCGCACCACGACGGCCAAGACCTTGGCGAAATGCCTCTGCGCACCGCTGGCGCTGTCGTTTCTGGCCCTGCCTGCTACGGCCCCCGCCGAGCAGATGTCCGATATTGTCCGTATCGAGGTGCTGGACGGCGGCACCACGCGACGCGGCACCCATATGGGAGCGTTGCGGCTGACGCTTTCCGAAGGCTGGAAAACCTACTGGCGCGCGCCCGGCGATGCCGGCATTCCGCCCCGCTTCAGCTGGCAAGGCTCGCGCAATGTCGGGGCCGTCGCAATCCGCTGGCCCACGCCCGAAGTGTTCCTCACCTCAGGATTTCGCACCATCGGCTATCATGACCAGCTGGTGCTTCCGGTCGAGATCACCCCGGCCAAACCCGGGCAGCCGCTGCGGCTGAAGGGCCGCATGGAGCTCGGCATCTGCAAGGATGTCTGCATACCCTCGGAACTGCGTTTCGATCAGGCGCTGAAACCGGACAGCCCGCGCAACCCGGCAATTGTCGCAGCACTGGCTGACCGTCCCTGGTCCGCAAAGGAGGCAGGGGTGCAGGCCGCGACCTGTGCGCTGTCCCCCAGCCGCTATGGGATGGAGCTGGTTGCCCGGATCACCATGCCCAGCGCAGGCGGTGAGGAGGTCGTGGTTGTCGAACCCGGCGTCCCCTCGCTGGTCACAACCGAAACGACGACCAGCCGACAGGGCCACAAGCTGACGGCGAAAACCGAAATCATCTCCGCCGATGGCGGTCCCTTCGCTGTGGATCGCTCGCAGATGCGTATCACCGTACTTGGGCAGAACCGGGCGGTAGACATTCAGGGCTGCACCCGGCACTAACAAGGGATCATCTGCCCGACCGGATCCAGCCATGCCCGCCAATCCCGCCTCCGACGAAGCCCCTCGCCGCCCGGTCCTGGGGGCCTTGGCCGTGGTCTGCCATCCCCGACAGGATGGTGATCAGGTGATCCTCATCCAGCGCAGATCGCCGCCAAATGCAGGTTGGTGGGGCTTTCCCGGCGGCCATGTCGAACTCGGCGAGACCGCGATGCAGGCTGCCGCCCGCGAACTGCTGGAAGAAACCGGCGTCATCGCCAGCCCCCGCGAAGTGCTGACCCATATCGACGTCATGCTGCGGGATGACGCGGGTGAGGTGCAGCGGCAATATCTTCTCGTCGCCGTGCTCTGCGACTACGTCTCAGGCCAGCCCGCCCCAAATGATGACGCCCTGCAGGCACAATGGGTGCAGGTCTCCGATCTGACCACTGGCTTCGACCAGTCTCCTGACAGGATGCTGATTGACCAGGTGGCGGAGGTCGCCGCCCTCGCCCAGCAACAGCGCCGCCGGATGACGGGTTAGCCTTGGGACTCCCGCTCACACTGCATCCATAAAGCCCGGGTCGACGCTCAGAACTGTTGCGCGCTCAGACCCTGGCGCGGCGTGCGCCCACCGCGCGGGCGCAGAGGTAGCCAAACAGGCTCAGAAGCGCAGCACCAACGATGAACAGCAGCGTGGCTGCCCGCACCGGATCCATCGCCGCCAGCACCGGCACAAACGTTCGCAGCAGCGGATGCAGTAGCCCAACCGCCATCGCATAGCCAAGTGTTACCGCGAGCCACAGCAGCTGCGCCGCTCCCAGCCCCAGCGTCAGCCAGCGCAGTTCGCCCGCCCGCGATGTCAGCCCGCGCCGCAGCGCCGCAAAGGGGCGCGCCACATCGGCCTGAACCGCGATCAGGGCCGGTACCACCAGCAGCACCAGGAACATCCCGAAACCAAGACCATAGACCAGCGTAATCACGGTCGGCTTCAGAAACTGCGCCTGCTGCGAACCCTCGTACATCAAGGGCGCCAGCCCCAGCACCGTTGTCAGCGTCGTCAGCATCACCGGCCGCAGCCGGTCAGCGGCCCCGTCAATGATCGACGGTATTAAGCCACGTTCCTGCGCATATTCATCGATCGTGGTCACCAACACGATCGAATCGTTGATAATGATGCCGGTCATTCCCAACAGCCCCACCACCGTGAACATCGACAGCGGCACGTCCCACAGGTAGTGGCCCCAGATCGTGCCAACCAGACCAAAGGGAATAATCGCCATCACCACCAAGGGCCGCGTCCAGCTGGCGAATATCCACGACAGCACCAGATAGATACCGGTCAGGCAGAGTATAAGTCCGGTTCGCGCGTCATTCAGGAACTCGTTCTCCTGTTCGCTCAACCCGGCGAGCTGCCAATCGACCTGCCGTTCGCTGGCGATGCTCGGCAGGATTTCCTCTTCCAGCGCGGTTGCTATGGCCTGAGCTCTGGCCGGATCGTCCTCGGAGATATCGCCCGTGACACTGATCACGCGTACCCCGTTTTCCCGCCGCACTGTCGAAAAACCGGTGCGCTGGCTGACAGAGACGATATCCGCAAGCGGCAGATAGACACCCGCCGGGCTACGCATCAGCGTGCGCTCCAGGAAATCGGCCGTCAGCTCGTCCTTCGGCAGTTCCACCCGGATCGTGGCACTACGCGGGCCCTCCGGGTAGGTTGCCGCCTCGATCCCATTGAGCCGCGCACGCAGCGCCCGGCCAAGCGTCTCAACCGTGAACGCCAGCGCGCGCCCCTGCGGCGTCAGCTCCAGCACCAGCTCTTCCTTGTCATAGGCAAGATTGTCCTCAACAGCGGAGACCTCAGGATAGCGCAGCAGTGCCGTTTTCAGATCCTCCGATGCGCCTTTCAGAACCTCGACCGCCGCACCGCTGAACTGCACATTCAGCGCATCCCCACCCGGGCCGGACCGCCAACCACGGAAAGACAGCGTCTCCGTCATCGGATGACGGCGCACCCTCTCCTGGATCTCCGCAACAAAGGCAAAGCTGGAATAGGGCCGCAGATCCGCATCAATCAGCTCAATCGAAATCCCGCCCAAAAGATCACTATCCTTGGCATCGACACCGGCCAGACCGCGCCCGGCGTTGCCGCCGATCTCAGCCATGACAAATTCGATGGGGTTGCGGCCATAGCGGTCCTCATACTCCGCACCCAGCTCATCCACCGCACGCTGCATCTCGCGCATCATCGCCAGCGTATCGGCCCGCGTCGCACCTTCGGCCATCGCGAAATTACCGGTGACCGAGCCACGCTCCGGCGCATTGAAGAACCGCCATTTGACATCGCCGCCGATGAACAGCGCCAGTTGACTGGCCAGGATCACCAAAGCCCCCGCGAGCACTACGTAGCGTCCGCGTACGACCAGCGCCATCAGCGGTCGGAACAGGCCATCGCGCAGCCTGCGAAACCCGCGATTGACCACCCGGCTCGGCAGATCATACCAATGTTCCTTGGCGCTATGGGCCAGGGCATGGGCCAGGTGATTGGGCAGGATCAGGAAACACTCGATCAGTGACCCCGCAAGTACGGCAATCACCGTCAGGGGGATATCGCGGATCAGCTCGCCGAACCGCCCGCCAATCGACACCAATCCGAAAAATGCGATCACCGTGGTCAATGTGGCCGCGAAAACCGGCATGGCCATGCGGCGCGCGGCGTTCTCTGCCGCCGCAACCGGGTGCTCGCCCAGACGCCGCGCACGGAAATCGGCATGTTCACCCACCACGATCGCATCATCCACCACAATGCCCAGCGTGATGATCAGGCCAAACAGGCTGATCATATTGATCGTCAGACCAGCCATATACATGAAGGCCACTGCGGCAAACATCGCCGCCGGGATCCCTGCCGCGACCCAGAAGGCAATGCGTGCGTTCAGAAACAGGAACAGCAATGCCAACACCAGACCCAGACCCATCAGCCCGTTGTCCAGCAGGATATCCAGACGACCGGTGATCGCCTCGGCCCGGGTTCGGATCAGACTGGCGCTGACACCGTCCGGCAGGCTGGCCTGCAAAGCCTCAACCACCCCTTCGACCTGATGCTGAATCTTAATCGCATCGCCCTGATCCGACCGGTCCACCCGGATCGACATCGCCGGATCGTCGCCGACGAAATAAGAACGATTGCGATCCACACCCTCCACACGGATTGTGGCGACATCTCCCACGGTCAGCGCGGACCCATCGGGGTTGGTACGCAGCACGATGCCTGCCAATTCCTCCGGGCTGCGCTTTTCGCTGCCGGTGCGGATCCGGGCATTTGCGCCACTCACATCGCCCGCGGGATTGGCATCAACCTCTGCGGCGATTGCGGCGGCGATATCCGTCATCGCGATATCGTGGGCAATCAGACTGGCCGAGGGCACCTCGACCATAGTCTGCGGTGCGGCGATGCCACGGATCGTGGTTCGCGTCACCCCGACCTCGAACAGGCGCGCGATCAGCTCATCCGCAAACAGCCCCAGCTGGCGCGGCGCGATCGGGCCTGTGATCACCACATCCGTGACTCTGTCACGCCAGGCCCCGCGAAGCACGCTGGGCTCCTCTGCCTCCTCCGGCAGGGTGGTGACGCCATCGACGGCGGTTTGCACGTCATCGGCAGCCCGCGCCATGTCCCAACCGGGTTCGAATTCCAAGGAGATGCTGGCCCAGCCTTCGCGCGACGTCGCGCTTGAACTTTCGACCCCATCAACCGCCAGCAGCGCCGGCTCCAGCGCCTGCACGATCGCACTGTCGATATCTTCCGGGCCAGCCCCCTCCCATTCGATTCCCACCGACACCTGGTCCACGATCACATCGGGAAAGAACTGCGCCCGCATATTGGGGATCGCCGCCGCACCCAGCACCAGGAGCAGGACCAGCAGCAGGTTCGACAAGGTCCGGTGGCGAGTGAAATAACTCAGAACACCGCCAGCCGATCGGGGGAGATTGCGCAGCATCGTCGCTACCCTCCCATCCGCGTTTCGATCCGGTTGATCAGCCCAGCGGGCACCTTGGCCGCAGCCAGCTGTTCCAGCATCCGCGCCTTCACCGCCTGCGGCATCCTGCTGTTGCCTTCGACCATGGCGACGAGCTTGGCTCGACGATCCTCGGTCAGCTCAACCAGATCCGCCTCCGCGGCGGCGCTATCCCCTGCGCCGCTGGCCTCCGCCCCCTGACGGAGCGGGCGCACCTTGATCCCCGCCCCCAGCAGCGGCGTGCGCCCGGTGACGACGTCGCGGCCTTCCAGACCTGCGCCGCGCAGCAGCACGTCATCACCCTGGCGACGCACCAGCGTTACAGGAAGCGCCTCAAGGCGGTCGTCCTCCCCCAGCACCAGAACCGTCCCATCCGCCCCCAGCGCCGAGGCCGGCAGCCGCGCCACCTCTGCCAGCTCCGGTTCCTGCACGTGAACGGTGACAAAATCGCCGGGCTTGAAGCCAAGTGCCGGATCAAGCCGCGCGTAGATCAACCGCCCTGCCAGCCCTTCGCCTGCATCACCGCTGACCCGCACCGCAACACCCGTTGCCTTCAATGCGGCGCCGGTGGCATCCAGCGTGACCTCAACCGGGGCCGCAAGCAGCTGCCCATCGGCATCCAGCAGACGGGCGTATTGAACCGTCGACACCCGGAACGCCACATCCAGCTGCGCCGGATCCACCAGATCGGCCAGCTTTTCATTGGCCGAAACCAACCGCCCTTCCACCAGGTTCACCGATTGCAGCGTCCCGTCAAACGCGGCGGTGATCCTGGTGTCGGCCAGATTGCGGCGGGCATCCTCAAGTGCGATCTCGGCCCGCGCCAGTCGCGTGACGCTTTGATCAATGCGGGCCTCGGCCAGCGACACCGCCTGCCTGCGAGAAATCACCGCCTGCCGGGCCTGTGCCGCCGCCAGTTCCACCACCTCAACCGTTGCCGCCGATCCGACGCCCCGCGTTTCCAGGTTGCGCTGCCGCTCCAGCGCGCGCGTGCGCAGCTCTGCCTGATCCTCGGCAGCGGCCAGTTCGTCCTGCGCCAGCGCCAGCCCGCGCCGGGCCTCTCGGGTCTCGGCCTCTGCGTCCAGCATGTCCGCCTCTGCGCGTCGCAGGGCGGCCTGCGCATCTGCCGGGTCGATCTGCACCAGAAGCGCCCCGGCCTTCACGTCACCGCCATCCTCGAAACCCGGCGCCAGCTTGACCACCCGACCGGCAGCCGCCGTACGCAGCTCCAGCCTGCGGCGGCTCTCGATCCGGCCAAAGGCGGTCAGCCGCGGCTGCACCGTACCCAGCTCAGCCCGCTCGACATTCACCGCAAACACCCGTTCACGATCCGGCGGCGCGCCACGTTCGTCCGCCATACGGGTCTGAATGGCAGACACCACCATCTGCACCGCCAGAAGCAGCAGCGCCGCTGTCAGCGCCGCAAGAAAGACCCCAATCACCGTTTGCCGCAAAAAGCGCATTCTTTATCCTTCAATCGGCTAAACGAACCGGCCACACCACCACCGCAGCGTTCAAAATGAACACCTTAAGCCGCAAGAATACCAGTTTGTACAAACAATACGAGGTTACACGCAGTCACGGATCAATTCCGTCTCACTTGCGACGCAAATGTTCGTCAAGCCGCGGCATGATTTCCACAAAATTGCAGGGACGATGCCGGTAATCCAGCTGCTTCACCAGAATTTCATCCCAGGCATCCTTGCAGGCGCCCGGGCTTCCGGGCAGCGCAAAGAGATAGGTGCCGCCAGCGACGCCGCCAGTGGCCCTTGATTGCACCGCTGATGTGCCGATCTTCTGCATGGATATGATGGTGAAAACCGTGCCAAAGGCATCGATTTCCTTTTCATAGACATCCCGGTGTGCCTCGACCGTGACATCGCGGCCGGTCAGCCCGGTGCCGCCGGTCGATATCACCAGATCGACCTCTGGGTCGGCGATCCAGTCACGCAGCTGGCCTGCGATCTCGGCCCGCTCGTCCGGCAGGATCTTGCGATCGGCCAGCACATGCCCCGCCGCCTCCAGCCGATCCACAAGAACCTGACCGGAACGATCCTCTGCCAGCGACCGGCTGTCCGAGACCGTCAGCACTGCAATGCGAACGGGAATAAAATTCTTGCTGTCGTCGAGTTGTGCCATGTTTCCGGCCCCCATCTGAAATATCAGCTGCCTTGGGTAGCGCCCGTTTCCGGCCCGCCCCGTTAGTGGTTGCGTATCACCCGGCGGTCAGCCGCGTCTTCACCTCAAGCAGGTCCGCCCAGGCGGCGCGTTTCTGCACCGGCTGACGCAGCAGATAGGCCGGGTGAAACATCGGCATCACCGGTTTGCCCTGCGCCTCATGCCAAGTGCCACGCATCCGGGTGATACCGCGTTTTCCGAGCAGGGCATCACAGCTGATATTGCCCATGGCAATCAGGATATCCGGCTGCACAAGGGCAATGTGGCGCTCCAAAAACGGAGTCATCATGGCGATTTCCGCAGGCAGCGGATCCCGGTTCTGCGGCGGTCGCCACGGTAACACATTGGCAATATAAACGCTGTCCTCACGCGACAGGCCAATGGCTGCCAGCATCCGGTCCAGCAGCTGCCCGGCGCGGCCCACAAAAGGCTTTCCGGCCATATCCTCATCCCGACCGGGGGCTTCGCCAACCACCATCACGCGGGCACCGGGGTGGCCATCAGCAAACACCAGGTTACGCGCGCCCTTTTTCAGCTCGCAATGTTCAAACTGATCCAGCGCATCGCGCAGCGCCGCCAGCGAACCAGCGGCCCCTGCCATCTGTCGCGCCACCTCAACCGGGTCGATTTCGAGAGGTTTGATCGGCGCGGCATCCGCAGTCGTCGCAGCCGCCTTGGGCAGCCGCGCCTGCAGCTCATAGCGATTAACCGGCGCATCGCCGATTGCATCGGTCGCCCCCAGTTCAATCTGCCACGCCAAGAGCGCCCGCGCGCTGTGATAATCCAATGCCGATTCCATGGCCCCAAGCTACTCTGCTCGGGAGCCAAGCAAAACACCTGACTTCACCGCAGCCTTCACCCCGGCCCAGAACACGCCCCGGCTGTCTTGCCGGACGCCACAGCCCTGCTATAAGAGCGCCAAACAGCACGGAGCCAGCCCATGCCCAATGCCCCCACGTCGATTGATCCGATGTCCTTCAACCAACGGCATCTTCTGGGTATTGAGCCGCTGAAGCCGCATGAAATAACCGCCATCCTGGATCTGGCCGACAGCTATGCCGAGCTGAACCGACGCCCTGACAAACACGCCGATGCGCTGTCCGGGCTGACCCAGGTCAACATGTTCTTTGAGAACTCCACCCGCACTCAGGCCAGTTTTGAAATCGCAGGCAAACGGCTGGGGGCAGATGTCATGAACATGGCGATGCAGGCCAGCTCGATCAAAAAGGGCGAGACCCTGATCGACACCGCGATGACACTGAACGCGATGCACCCCGATCTGCTGGTTGTGCGCCACCCGCACTCAGGTGCCGTGGATCTTCTGGCGCAAAAGGTGAACTGCGCCGTGCTCAACGCGGGCGACGGGCGGCATGAGCACCCTACACAGGCGCTGCTGGATGCGCTGACCATCCGCCGTGCAAAAGGGCGCCTGCACCGTCTGAACATTGCGATCTGTGGCGACGTCGCGCATTCCCGGGTAGCCCGCTCCAATCTGATCCTTCTGGGCAAGATGGAAAACCGCATCCGGCTGATCGGCCCGCCGACCCTGGTGCCCGACCATTTCGCAGAGTTCGGTGCCGAAATCTACGACGACATGCGCGAAGGGCTGAAAGACGTGGATGTGGTCATGATGCTGCGCCTGCAAAGGGAGCGGATGGACGGTGGCTTTATCCCCTCCGAACGCGAGTATTACCACCGCTACGGGCTGGATGCCGAGAAGCTGGCGCTGGCCAAACCCGACGCCATCGTGATGCACCCCGGCCCGATGAACCGGGGCGTTGAAATCGACGG
Source organism: Phaeobacter sp. JH204B (assembly GCF_048055755.1). Taxonomy (NCBI): domain Bacteria; kingdom Pseudomonadati; phylum Pseudomonadota; class Alphaproteobacteria; order Rhodobacterales; family Roseobacteraceae; genus Phaeobacter; species Phaeobacter sp. JH204B. Next base: position 80,854 of record NZ_JAYMXF010000019.1, on the reverse strand, counting down.
TACGCTGGCGGACGATATCAATCGTTCGGTCATTCAGGAGCAGGTCGAAATGGGTGTGGCCGTTCGCATGGCGGTGATGGATCTTCTGGCCCGCAATCTGCGCGCCAGCCGTCAGACTGCCATGGCGCAACCGGGCGTGGTCTGATCAATGACCGAGCCGGTAACGCAGCCCCTGACCATCCCCGCAGGCGAGCAGCGGATGATCCATGTCTTTGATCTCGACATGCGGTCGGAACAGGCCCGTTTCCTGCGAGAGCCCGGCGCATTGGCACAGGTTCTGGGGATTGAGTATGTCGACCTCGATCATGTCGAAATCTTTCCAGTAAGCGATCTGGAGGATCTGGGACTGATCGGTTACCTGCGCGACGGCTGCGGCATTCCCGTCGAGCAGCTGGAAGCCGATGCCCAGAGGCTGATGGCAATCGACGGCTATGTGCTGCTGCTGCGGTCGCGCGCATTTAGGGGCGAGGAAACCCGCCTGATCCCGGCGCATCAGATCCGCCATATCGGCGATTACAGCGAACTTGGTGCGGATTGGGCCAGCCTGCCGAGCAATCCCGACGAAACCCCTGACAGCGCCAAACCCTATTCGGCTCCACGCCCCTCCCCGCGCGCGGCACGCTCACGCGCCCGACGCATCGGCGCGACCATCTTTGCCATCGTGATGGCACTGATCCTCCTCGTCGTGCTGTTGCTGGCGAGCTGACATCATGGCCGAGACCCGCTTTTACCCGGATCGCATGGCCTACTGGCGCAGCCACGCCTGGCTCGCGGTCATCGCCATGGTTGGCGCGATGGGCATTCTCTGTGTGATGGGGAACCCATATGTCTGGACTGGCGCCATTGGCGGGCTCGCCGCGATCGGCCTGCGTGGTGGCTATCTGATGTCGGATGAGCTGACCCGGGTCTGGACCCTTGGCGGCACATCGGTGATCGGCCCGGACCACCAACAGATTCCGCTGGCCAATATTGCCCAGGTGAACCAGCTCGGCAGCACTGTGCAGATCGTCACCCGCGACGGCCACAAATACCTGATCAAATACCAGCCCGACCCGGCTGCGACCCGCACCGCCATCGAAACCGCCCTCTCTGACCACCCGGAAAGTCCACGCGCATGACCCTCTTGTTCACCAACGCCCGACTGATCGACCCCGAAGCCGGCACCGACAGCCTAGGTGCGGTTCTGGTACACTCGGGGCGCATTGCAGCGGTTGAAAAGAATGGCACCGACCCTGACCAATTGTTTCGCACGCGAAACATTGGGGCAGAGGATGTGACCCTTATTGACTGCCACGGAAAATGTCTTGCGCCGGGTATCGTCGACATCGGGGTCAAGGTCTGCGAACCCGGGGAACGTCACAAGGAAAGCTATAAATCCGCAGGCCTTGCAGCAGCGGCAGGGGGGGTTACCACCATGGTAACGCGGCCGGATACGACGCCCGCCATCGACAGCCCCGAGACACTGGAATTCGTGACCCGTCGCGCGCAGGCCGATGCACCGGTGAACGTGCTGCCAATGGCCGCCCTGACCAAGGGGCGCGAGGGCCGAGAAATGACCGAGATCGGCTTTCTCATGGATGCAGGTGCGGTTGCCTTTTCCGATTGCGATCATGTCGTCGCCGACACCAAGGTGTTCTCCCGCGCCCTGTCTTATGCGCGCAGCTGCGGCGCGCTGGTCATCGCCCACCCCCAGGAGCCGGGATTGAGCAAAGGGGCCGCCGCAACCTCGGGTAAATTCGCCACGCTGCGTGGGCTGCCCGCCGTCACCCCGATGGCCGAGCGGATGGGACTGGATCGCGATATCGCCCTGCTGGAAATGACTGGAGCGCGGTATCACGCAGATCAGATCACCACCGCGCGCGCCCTGCCCGCCCTTCAGCGGGCCAAAGCCAACGGGCTGGACATCACTGCCGGAACCTCGATCCATCACCTGACCCTGAACGAGCTGGACGTTGCCGACTACCGCACCTTCTTCAAGGTCAAACCGCCGCTGCGATCCGAGGAGGACAGGCTGGCATTGATCGACGCGCTGCGCGAGGGGCTGATCGACACGATCTCCTCGATGCACACACCGCAGGATGAAGAAAGCAAGCGCCTGCCGTTTGAGGAAGCCGCCGCCGGGGCTGTCGCACTGGAAACACTGCTGCCCGCGGCCTTGCGGCTTTATCATGCCGAACAGCTGGACCTGCCAACGCTGTTTCGGGCGATGGCCCTCAACCCGGCCAAACGACTGGGGCTCGACTGCGGTCGCCTGGCCGAAGGCGCACCGGCTGATCTGGTGCTGTTTGACGCCGACCAGCCCTTTGTAATGGACCGTTTTTCGCTGCACTCGAAATCGCAGAACACCCCCTTTGACGGGCAGCGCATGCAAGGTAGGGTACTGGCAACTTATGTGGCCGGCGAACCGGTCTATCGGAGAGACTGATGCCGCCAATTGAGACTGCCGCCCCATTTCTGCTGCTTTGGGCCGTGATCGGTTATGGTCTGGGGTCCATCCCCTTTGGCCTGCTGCTGACCCGGATCATGGGCCTGGGCAATCTTCGCGCCATTGGATCCGGCAATATCGGCACCACCAATGTGCTGCGCACCGGATCGAAAAAGGCCGCAGCGCTGACCCTGCTGCTGGACGGCGGCAAGGGCGCGGCGGCGGTCCTGCTGGCCCGTGTTCTGGCCGGTGAGGATGCAGCGCAGCTGGCCGGTCTCACCGCGTTTCTGGGTCACTGCTTCCCGATCTGGCTGAAGTTCAAAGGCGGCAAAGGCGTCGCGACCTTCCTCGGCCTGATGCTGGCACTGGCCTGGCCGGTGGGCATCGCCTGCTGTCTCACCTGGCTGGCGGCAGCCTATCTGAGCAAGATTTCCTCGATGGGCGCTCTGGTCTCAGCCGTAGCCGCACCGCTGTGGTGCCTGCTGCTGGGTGTCCCGATGATCACGGCACTGGCCGCGCTTCTGGCGCTGATCATCCTCTGGCGGCACAAGGAAAACATCGCCCGGCTGCGCATGGGCACCGAACCGAGGATCGGCCAGAAATAGCGGCCACCGCCATATAAGCACTTGTTTTCAAAGAAAAGCCCTCATCCACACCGGATGAGGGCTTTTTTCATCACGCGAATGTGCCAGCGCTCCGGTGCAGAGTGATTGTGCATCAACACACATACAAAAGGAGTTGTTTTGAACGTGATCGGTAGAGCCCTCATATCGGTGTCGTGACCAGGACGGTCTAATTTCGAACACCGACATTTTGATGACGCACGCCTTTTATCATTCCAACTCCGGGTGCCACGGCATCCGACAAATCGAAAGGTTCACACCGATGAACACCGTAAAATCCCTTCTGGGCGGGATCGCCCTTTCCGTGACACTGGCAACCTCGGCACTGGCAGTCGGCGTGGATGTCAACGCCTCCTCCACCGGTCTGGCAATGCAGGGCTACGACCCGGTCGCATATTTCAACGCCGGAGAGCCGACCAAAGGATCCTACAAGGTAACCGCGACATTCGATGACGCCACCTACTGGTTTGCCACCGAGGAAAACAAAGCACTGTTTGAAGCCAGCCCCGAGGCCTATGTCCCGGCCTATGGTGGCTACTGCGCCTTTGGGGCCGCGATGGGCTTCAAATTCGACGGCGACCCGAACGAGTGGAAAATCGTCGACAATGTGCTTTACCTGAACCTGTCGAAGGACATTCAGGAACGCTGGAGCAAGGACATTCCCGGCTTCATTGAAAAAGCTGATGTGAACTGGAAAGAAATCGCCGACGCTGAACCAGCCGAGCTTCTGCAGTAACCTTCCCAGCGCGCGACGCTAGATCATGAATAATGGGCGGCAGGTATCCTGCCGCCCATTTGTATTACCGCAATGCTGGGACCATCGCCCCAGCCGACAATAGTTACTTTGAAGCCAGCCGTTCGATCGCATCAGCCGTCCGCTTGGTGTTGTTGTAGATCCCCACCGCCAGATACAGCGAGCCACCAATCAGAACGACGTAGAGACCGCCGACCACCAGCACGCCAAGGGCTGCGAGGATGCCGCCGCCACCGGGCTGCAGGGCCGCAAGCACAGCACCCCCTGCGACGGCGATCAGCAGCAAAACCATGAATACGCCTACAAGTTTTTCAAATGCAGAGATAAAGAAATTGCCCATTTCAACACCTTTCAGAGCTATAGAATGCGCGCTCTTCTAGGGACCAGTAAATGAGTGAGCAAGGTGTCATTTAGGGGGAAAACCAGCTGGATAGCGCCAGTGAACCCACCGGTGAACGCCCCTGCGACACCCAGTCATAGCGAGCAGGTATCAACCGGCCGCCATATGAAAAAGGGGCGCCCCGATAGGCACCCCCTGAGATTGGTCTGAGGCGATCTTGAGCGTTCCTCAGTAGCTGTATTCCGCGTAGATCCGGCTCAGATCGCCGTTCCAGTCGCCATTGTAGCGGTCGAGCAGCTCATCCGCCGGGACCTTGCCGGTTTCAATACTGTCCTTCAGCGCGTTGAGGAAATGCGTTTCATCCGGCACCAGCCCACCGGCGCCCGCGCGACCGCGGGATTTGAGACCCGCCTCGGAAATCGCCACCACTTCGCGCGCCAGATCGTGCATCTTGATATTGCCCACCTGTGCCTGCAGCCCCTGCTCCGAAGCGGCGACACGCAGGGCTTCACGGGTTTCCGCGTCCCAGCCCTTGGCCAGATCCCAGGCGGCATCGAGGCTGGACTGATCGTACATCATCCCCACCCAGAAGGCCGGCAGGGCACAGAGGCGACGCCACGGGCCACCGTCGGCGCCCCGCATCTCCATGTATTTCTTGATACGTGCCTCAGGGAAAGCCGTCGTCAGGTGATCGGCCCAGTCGCTGAGGGTCGGGGTTTCACCCGGCAGTGCGGGCAGTTCCCCGTTGAGAAAATCGCGGAACGACATGCCCAGCGCGTCAATGTACTGGCCGTCGCGGTAGACAAAGTACATCGGCACATCGAGGGCATATTGCACCCAGCGTTCAAAGCCGAAGCCCTCTTCGAACACGAAAGGCACCATGCCGGTCCGATCCGCATCCAGATCGCGCCAGACCCGCGAGCGCCAGGATTTGTGGTTGTTCGGTTTTCCCTCAAGGAAGGGAGAATTGGCGAACAGCGCAGTGGCAACGGGTTGCAGCGCGATGGCCACCCGCATTTTCTGCACCATGTCGGCCTCCGATCCGAAGTCGAGATTGACCTGCACGGTACAGGTCCTCCGCATCATGGTCCGCCCCATGGTGCCGACCTTGCCCATATAGGCGTCCATCAGCTTGTAGCGACCCTTGGGCATCAGCGGCATTTCTTCATGGGTCCAGATCGGAGCCGCGCCCAGACCGATGAACCCGACGCCGATCTCGTCGGCGATATCCTTCACCTCGCGCAGGTGGGTGTTTACCTCGTCGCAGGTCTCGTGGATGGTCTCCAATGGCGCACCAGAGAGTTCCAGGGCACCACCGGGTTCCAGCGAAACATTGGCGCCATCCTTTTCCAGACCGATCAGATGCCCCCCTTCGCGCACCTCGGACCAGCCATGGCGGTCGCGCAAGCCCTCAAGCACGGCAACGATGGACCGGGTGCCCTCAAATGGCAGCGGTTTCAGGGAGTCCTTGCAGTAGCCGAATTTCTCGTGCTCCGTACCGATCCGCCACTGGTCACGGGGCTTGCAGCCGGAGGCAAGATATTCCGCAAGCTGCTCGTGACGTTCGATCGGCCCACCGCCGGATTGAGGAATAGACATCTGGGGCTCTCCGTAAGGTTGATCCGTCTTGCGTTGCAAGTCGTGGTCGGTATTTCCGGTGGTGTCAATGCAGCCTGTGCACGGTCTGACGTGTTGGTGCACGCTCCCAGATCACGACCTGGTGAGCGCCGGATTTATGCAATTCTGCCAGCATACGCTCCATACGCAACCCCGGCAGGGTCGCAAAGGCATCAAAGAGCGCATCCGTGTTGGTCGCATTGACCGGAATCGCCAGCGCCGCCTGCCCCGGCTGATCCAGCAGCCAATGGGGTGGTTTCGCGGCGTGGTCCAGTGTCAGCCGCTCCAGTTCGGATAGCGCAACGGCCCCACCGGTCAGCGGACCGAAATAGGCGATCTGGCCTTCGTCGACCTGAACCACGCCGGGGCCACCTCCACCCAGACGGAACCGCATCCGCTGCATACCGATGACGGCAATGATCACCCCAAGGCCCAGCAGAGCCCAGCCGATCAGCGCCTGAACCCCATAGCCACCAAAAGCCCAGAACAAGCCGAGAGCCCCCAGCACGGTCGCCGCGATCATCTCGCGCCAGCGCCAGAGGGACCGGCGGGCTTCGGGTCGGATGAAGCTCATGTTGTCAGCGCTCCCTCGGTCACGACGGTCTCGGGTTCCTGATCGAACAGGACAAGCGAATAGCCCCCGATGGGTTGGAACCCGATGGCACGATAGGCCCGGACTGCCGCGTCTCCAGCTGCAAAGAGAACCGCCTTCTCGACCCCTGCGGTCTGGACCTCTCGCAGGTGGAATGCCAGAGCGCAGCGGGCATAGCCGCGCCCGCGTTGCTCTTGTGGCGTATAGACCCCACCAATCTGCACGACCTTCGGCAGCTGGGCGTTGAAGCCGGTCATCGCAACCCAATGGCCCGCCACCTCAAGCACCCTATGGCTGTCGCGCAGCAGATAGCTGTCGATATCGCCGGCCGCGACGGCGACGGCCTCTGATGCCGGAGTGCCCAGAGTTTCCTGATGGTAGGCGGCCCGCCACTGTACCAACATCGGGCGGGGTGCCGCAGATAGCGGATGCAACACCGCGCCCCGCAGCTGCGGACGATCAAGGCTGCTCCGATCCAGATCGGACAGGGTCAGCGCCAGCCCCGGCTCATCGCGGTCAAGGCGCTTGGGCCGCTGATCAAGGCCGGTGGCAGCGAGGTAGCGGCGCAGCTGGGCGGTCTCCCCCAACACGCCGACCTGCTGTTGCGACGCTGTCTGCGCCAGTCGGTGATCCACCAGCTGTTGCAGCTGCCGCCAGTCCTCTGCGGTGGCGGCGCCCGCCTGGATCAAGAGACTCCCATCATTGGTGAGCCCGGCAACACCATCCTCTGCACGACCGCGCACCCAGAGCTGCACCGCCTTTGGCGCGGTGCCAGCCAGCCCGTGATCACGCAGGTTGATCAGCAGAAACATGGAGCTTTCGATATGGCGATGCAGCAGATCCTGAACCGCCGGGAGATCATTGTCCTGTGCCGGGCGCCAATTCATTACCAATCCCCATAGCGTTGCTGCCAAACGGTCAGCGCCGCCACCGCTGCGGTATCCGCGCGCAGGATGCGGGGACCAAGGCTCACGACATGGGATTGCGGCAACGCGTGGAGACGCTTGCGCTCTGCCTCGGAAAACCCGCCCTCGGGACCGATCAGGATGGCCCAAGGTACCTGTGCCTGTGCCTCGCTGGCCAGTGCCAATGCGCTGCCGACCTCTGCTTCGTCACAAAACATCAGCTGGCGCTCTTCGGGCCAATGGTCGAGCAGCCGCGAGAGTTTCTGAAGATCCGCGACCTCCGGCACGTAGGTGCCGCCACATTGCTCTGCGGCCTCCACCGCATGGGCCTGAAGTCGATCCTGCCGGATGCGGTCGGAATTGGTGAAATCGGTCTGCACCGGCAGGATCCGCGCCGCGCCCATTTCAGCGGCCTTCTCCACGATGAAATCGGTGCGGGCCTTCTTGATCGGGGCGAACAGCAGCCACAAATCCGGCGGCAGCACCAATGGCCGCGTCTGCTCTTGGCAGATAAGGACACCGCTGCGCTTGCTGGCCTCGGCCACCTCGACGCGCCATTCGCCGTCCCGTCCGTTGAACAGCAACAGCTGCGCCCCCACCGTCTGCCGCATGACCCCAAACAGGTAATGCGCCTGATCGCGGTCCAGAGGAACCGATTGCCCTGCCCCCAGCGGGTGCTCTACATACAGTCTGATCTTTGCACTCATGAGGCATACATATGCAAGGCGGGACGCCAACACCAGATGGACAGGTCGCAGATGCGGTCAAAGGCAATTGGGTCGATCACTACGCCCCGGCATGGAGCCGTCCCTATCTGCGGCTGAGCCGCGCCGATCGCCCCATCGGAACCTGGTTGCTGCTGATCCCCTGCTGGTGGGGCCTGATGCTGGCGATCCTCTGGGATCAAAGCCCGCGCTGGGGTGATCTGTGGATCTTTGTGGCCTGCGGTGCCGGTGCCTGGCTGATGCGCGGCGCAGGCTGTACCTGGAACGATATCACCGACCGCAATTTTGACGGTCAGGTCGAACGCACCCGCTCGCGCCCCATTCCATCCGGTCAGGTGACCGTTCGCGGTGCGGTGATCTGGATGGGGCTTCAGGCGCTTGTCTCCCTTGGCATCCTGCTGACGTTCAATCAGGCGGCCATTGCCATGGGAATCCTCGCGCTGTTTCCGGTGGCCATCTATCCCTTTGCCAAGCGGTTTACCTGGTGGCCGCAGATGTTTCTTGGCCTTGCCTTCAACTGGGGTGCGATGCTGGCCTGGGTTGCCCATACCGGCACGCTGAACTGGCCTGCGGTCATCCTGTATCTGGCGGGCATTGCCTGGACGCTGTTCTATGACACGATCTACGCCCATCAGGATACCGAGGATGACGCGCTGATCGGCGTGAAATCAACCGCCCGGCTGTTTGGCACGCAAACGCCGATGTGGCTACGCCGCTTCATCGTGGCAACGGTCAGCCTGATGGGGATCGCGATCATTCTTGCGGTGCAGCCGCAGGGATCGGTGCTGGCGCTGGTGCTGGCGCTGGTGGCTCCTTGGGCGATGGGCTGGCACATGACCTGGCAACTCAGGGTGTTTGATGCCGAAAACGGCGAGCGCCTGTTGCAGCTGTTTCGGCTCAATCGGGATACGGGCTTGATTCCGCTGATCTTCTTTGCCGCAGCTCTGTTCGCATGATTGAACCCGCCGCCGCGCCCCTGTAAGACAGACAAAAGCCGTCTCGGACGGATGCCCCAACGGAGACCAGTCTGCCCATGCGCCTGTCCTCGCTTTTGATCTCTGGCCTGACCTTTGTCGCGGCTGCCGCGCTCAGTCTGGTTGTGGCCGGGTTTGCAGTGACGGGGATCGAAGCAGGCAGCGAAACCGCCGTGCGGCGCGCGTTGGACAAGGCAGGCTACACCTGGGCCGAGGTGACCGCCGACGGGCTGCGGGTGATCCTGAACGGCACCGCCCCCGATGAGGCCACACGCTTTGGCGCGATTTCGCTGGTGGGTGGCGTGGTCGATGCGGCGCGCGTGATCGACGACATGCAGATCACCCCGTCCGAAGGGATCGCCCCTCCGCGATTTTCGGCTGAGATCCTGCGCAATGACAGCGGCATTTCGATCATCGGACTGATCCCCCGCGTCACGGACCGTGACACGGTGATCACGCGGCTGAATACGATTGCGGGCGCCGATCAGGTCGCCGATCTGCTGGAGACCGCCAATTACGCCGCTCCGAAGGGCTGGATGTCTGCGATGGATTACGCGCTGGACGCGCTGAGCCTGCTGCCCCGGTCCAAGATTTCGGTTGAGGCCGAGGAAGTTTCGATCACCGCGATCTCGGACAGTATCGAAGCCAAGGAACAGATCGAGAAACGCCTGACACGGATGGCGCCGGCCGGTCTGCGCCTATCGCTGGATATCGCGGCCCCGCGCCCGGTCATTACTCCATTTACACTGCGCTACAGCATTGATGGCTCTGGCGGGCGCTTTGATGCCTGTTCCGCCGAAAGCGAGCTGAGCCGCGACCGCATCCTGCGGGCCGCCGAGAAGGCCGGGTTTGACGGCAAGGTTGACTGCGTGATCGGCATGGGCGTTCCCTCGCCCAATTGGGCGCGCGCCGCAGAGCTGGGGATCGCGGCACTGGCCGAGCTGGGCGCTGGATCCATGACACTGGCCAATGCCGATATGACGCTGGTCGCCGCCGAAGGCACCGCAGCGGCGCTGTTCGACCATGTCGTGGGAGAGTTGGAAAGCGCCCTGCCGCAGGTCTTTGCGGTTCACGCGGTCCTGCCGCAACCCGAAGCCAACGCGGGCAATGGGCCGCCTGAGTTCACCGCAACCCTGAGCCCGGAGGGCCAGGTCCAGCTGCGCGGGCGCATTTCGGATGAGGCGCTGCGTCAGATCAGCAGCAGCTATGCCAAGGCCCGGTTTGGTTCCGACAATGTTCACAGCGCCACCCGCGTTGTCGAAGACCTGCCTGCCGACTGGCCTGTGCGGGTGCTGGCCGGGCTGGAGGCGCTGTCCTTTCTGCAACGCGGTGCGGTCTCCGTGACGCCGGATAGTCTCACACTGAGTGGGATGAGCCACCGCGAAGACGCCCCGGCTGAAATTGCCAAGCTGCTATCGGCCAAGCTGGGCGAGGCGGAGAGCTATGAGCTGAACGTCTCCTATGAGGAGCCGCCGGAGCCTGCGGACAAACCGATGTCGCCGGAACTCTGCGAAGCCGAACTGGCAGCGGTGCAGACCGTTTCGAAAATCACCTTTGAGCCGGGGTCGGCAACCGTCGCTGCGGGCAGCCGCGATACGCTGGATCAGATCGCCGATATCCTGTCGCGCTGTAACGGTGTGCGGCTGGAGATCCAGGGCCATACTGACAGTCAGGGGCGCGAGGAAATGAACCAGTCGCTCAGCCAGTCGCGAGCCCAATCGGTTCTGAACGAGCTGCGCGGACGGCGGCTGGTGACCAGCAGCTTTACCGCCAAGGGCTATGGCGAAAGCACACCAATTGCGACCAATGATACCGAGGAAGGGCGCGAGGCCAATCGCCGTATCGAATTCCGGCTGATCCGCCCGGCCAATGACCCGACAAGCGAAACGACCCTTGATGAGGCCGCCGCCGAAGAAGCCGCCCCAGACAGCGAACAGGAGACCTCCGGACAATGAACAGGACAGAGTTCATCATCACCACTGCCATTATCCTGTTTGTCGCCTTTGCGATGGGGTGGTTTGCCAATTGGCTGGTGCATCGTTTCACCCGCGTGCGGCAAAGCGATGTCGCCGATCTGGATCGGATGAGCCAGGAGCTGCACGAAGCGGAGGAAACCCGCGATCAGGCGATCACCTACCTGCAACAACGTGAGGCAGAGCTGTCCAATCAACTGGTTCAGACCGAGGCCGAGTTGCGGGCTGCCATGGACGGGCTGCGCGATGCCCGTCGCGAGGCGGAAGAGCTGCGCGGCCAGCTGCACGGTTAATACCGGAATCAGAAACGTACCAGTCTGGCTGCCCGCTGACCGGGCGCAGAACGCCGGGTCAGTCCCAGCGGGTCAGGGCATCTTCATCGCTGTCTTTGGCCTCGACCCAGTTGCCCGAACCGTCCCGTGTCAGCTCTTTCTTCCAGAAGGGCGCGCGGGACTTGAGGTAATCCATCAGATATTCCGCTGCCTCAAAAGCATCGGACCGGTGGCGTGCGGCAGTGGCGACCATCATGATCTGCTCGCCGGGGACCAGACGTCCATGGCGGTGGATCACCAGCGCATCGGCCAGAGACCAGCGCCGCAGCGCCTCCTCCGTGATCTTCACGATCGCACGCTCGGTCATGCCGGGGTAATGTTCGATCTCCATCGCCACCATGTCGCCGCGGTCCGACCCGCGCACAACGCCGGTGAACGTCACGATGGCGCCGGCATTGGCGCCGGACGTCGCAACATCTGCCGCAAAGCGCTGGCTCTCCTCGCCCAGGTCAAAGGTGGCCTCCTGCACTGCGATCCGCATGGCTCAGCCTCCGGTCATCGGCGGGAAGAACGCCACTTCGCGCACGCCCTCCAACGGGGCATCGAAATCCGAGAGGTTCTGATCAAGAGCCACACGAAGCGCCGACAGGTCGGCAAATGCGGCCGCATAGCGCGGATCCCGGGCGCTCAGCTCGCCCACCAGCTCGCGCACGGTGCCGGCAGTTGTCTCGATCTTTTCCTTCGGCAGGCCGATACGTTCGCGCACCCAGGCGAAATAGAGGATATCCATCAGCGGGTCTCCTTCAGATGTGGCAGTGCCTTGCGCATGTAGTCAGCGCCGGTGATCAGGGTCAGCGCGGCCGCGATCCAAAGTAGCCACAACCCGAGTCGGCCGGTCCAGATCATGCCCTCGAACTTCCAGCGCAGGCCGAATTCGTCGCTGATCTCCCCCATCATGATCTGATCCACAATCGCTTGATCCATGCCAAAGGAGGACATGACCAGATAGTGTTCAAAGATCCCTTGCGAAAACAAGGTGGCGATCGCGATCATCTGCGCCGTGGTTTTCCATTTCGCCAGTGATGTCACCTTGAGCGTGCCGGCCGTATCTCCAAGAAATTCGCGCAGGCCCGAGACGAAGACTTCGCGAAACAGGATCACCGTTGCAGGCAGGACCAGCCAGGGTGTCCAATGCTCGGCAGCATATCCAACCAGGATCATCAGCGCGATCACCACCATTGCCTTGTCGGCAATCGGGTCCAGCATCGCGCCCATCTTGGTCTCCTGCCCCCAGGAGCGCGCCAGATAGCCATCAAACCAGTCGGTGATGGCCGCGCTGACAAATAGGATCAGCGCAAACCAATCGGCATAGGGTCGCGAAAAATAGAGGAACATGATCGCGAGCCCCGGGGCTGCCACCAGTCGCAGGAGGGTGAGGATATTGGGAACAGTCCATTTCATGGCTGCACACTAGCCCGCAGTTTCACGGGTGGAAAGCGGAACAGATGAATTTTCCGTCGCGAATGGTCACATCTACGAGGCTGTTTTTTGACCAATAAGTCAGGACCTTGCCCGGCCCAACCAATGGTTAGGCGCCAATGGCACCCGACGGCCGGTTTGCGTGGCTACCCCTGCCCGTGAAAGTAATCATAGATCCGCTGCGCCAGCGCTGCCGAGACCCCCTCGACCGCTTTCAGGTCCGACAAGTTGGCCCGGCTCACCGCCTTTGCGCTGCCAAAATGGGTGAGCAAGGCGCGTTTGCGCGCGGCACCAACCCCCGGCACCTCATCCAGTGGGGTCGCGCCGATGGCTTTCGCCCGTTTGGCACGATGGGTCCCGATGGCAAAGCGGTGCGCCTCATCCCGCATCCGCTGCACGAAATAAAGCACGGGGTCATTGCGCTGCAAAGCAAAGGGCGCTTCGCCGAGACGGTGAAACTCTTCCTTGCCGTGATCGCGATCAACCCCCTTGGCGACGCCGATCATCGGGATGTCTTCGACGCCGTGGCGGGCCATGATTTCGGCAACGGCGCTGACCTGACCGGCGCCACCGTCGATCAGCAATAGATCCGGCCAAAGACCTTTGTCACGGTCGGGATCTTCTTTCAGCAGGCGTGAGAAACGTCGGTTCAGCACCTCTTTCATCATGCCGAAGTCATCGCCGGGGGTCAGTTCGTCACCTCTGATGTTGAACTTGCGATAGGCGTTTTTCATGAAACCCTCGGGACCTGCGACGATCATGCCGCCGACGGCATGGCTGCCCTGAATATGCGAGTTGTCGTAGACTTCGATCCGCTGGGGTGACCCATCAAGGCCGAAGGCTTCGGCCACGCCGCGCAACAGTTTCGCCTGCGTCGCGCTTTCGGCCATGCGGCGGGCCAGAGATTCGCGAGCATTGCGCACAGCACCGGCGACCAGTTCCGTCTTTTCCCCGCGCTGTGGCACCAGAATTTCGACGCGACGCCCGGCCTTGTCGCTGAGCGCCTGTTCCATCAGGTCGCAGTTCTCGATCTCATCCGACAGGATCAGCTGCCGGGGCGGTTCCTTATTGTCATAGAACTGGCCGATAAAGGCTTCCATCACCTCCGCCGGTGAGACATCGCCGCTGGTGCGGGGATAGAAATCCTGATTGCCCCAGTTCTGATTGGCGCGGATGAAGAACACCTGCACGCAGGCCTGTCCGCTGTCGAGATGCAGGCCGATCACATCGGCCTCTGCCACACCACGGGGGTTGATGCCCTGGGACGTCTGCACCTGAGTGAGCGCCTTGATCCGGTCGCGCAGGGCAGCGGCGCGCTCAAACTCCATGGCCTCGGATGCTGCGGTCATCTGCTCGGCGAGTTCCTCCTGGATCTTGGTCGAGCGACCGGACAGAAAACGTTCGGCGTCCCGTACGGATGCGGCATAATCCTCGGCCGATATCTCACCGGTGCAGGGCGCAGTACAGCGCTTGATCTGATATTGCAGACACGGGCGGGTGCGGCTTTCGAACATGGCATTGCTGCAATTGCGCAGCAGAAATGCCTTTTGCAGCTGATTGAGCGTCCGGTTTACGGCGCCCGCACTGGCGAAAGGTCCAAAGTAGCTACCTTTCTCACGCCGGGCACCACGGTGTTTCTTGATCTGGGGAAAGGCATGATCCTTTGCCACCAAAATGTTCGGAAAGCTTTTGTCGTCACGCAGCAGCACATTGTATTTTGGCTTCAGCTGCTTGATCAGGTTCTGCTCCAGCAGCAGCGCCTCGGTTTCGGTCCGGGTTGTCAGGAACATCATCGAAGCGGTCGCCGCAATCATTCGTTCAATCCGCGGCGAATGGCCGGGACGAGAGTAATTCGACACCCGCGCCCGTAGATTGCGCGCCTTGCCGACATAGAGCACGCGGCTTTCGCTATCGAGCATCCGATAAACACCGGGCGAGTGGTCCAGTGTCTTCAGGTACTCCTGAATCACGGCATACCCCGTCAATGCCGGGGAAGATGCCGTTTCGGATGGGGTGTCGGGCTGATGGTCTGTCATGTTTCGAGATCTATGATTCCCGGGGCTGGTCTGCAATGTTAGCGCATCGGGATCAACAGCGAACAAATCCACCGATGCTGTGGATAAGTCTGGTAGTATCTTATGGCTATCCGCGATTTTTCCTTATATTCGGCTGATTTCCAGCGTTTGCCTAATAATTAGGCACTATCATAAGTTATTGATTTTAATTGTAAAATTTTCCAATTGCTGACAAGTTTATGATTCCAAAAGGAATTTTGTAACGGATTTACGACGCGTTGACGCTACGTGCACAACTTCGCCGCTACCACTTTTGAACCAGGCCGCAGAGCCCCTTATTCCAACCCCACAACGTCGGGTGTTTCCCAGCTGAGATGCTGACCGCTGTCGATGCAGATCAGCTGCCCGGTGACCGAGGGTGCGCGCAGGAGATAGGCCAGAGCCGCGCGGATATCGGCCGGGTCAGCGCCGCGCTGCAACGGTGTATTTGCACATTGACGGGCAAATTGGCTCTCGCTCTGACGCGGGCCTTTCAGCGTTGGGCCGGGACCGATCCCGTTTACCCGGATGTGCGGGGCGAGCGCCTGTGCGCTGGTCCGCGTCAACGTCCAGAGGGCGGATTTTGCCAGCGTATATGTCATGAACTCCGGTGTAAGCTTGCGCACACGCTGATCGATCAGATTGATGACAGCGGCAGAAGCCAGCGGTCGCCCCTCATCGTCCATCTGCTGGGGCAGGTCCTGCGCGGCCAGCTGCTGTGTCAGAATGAACGGCGCGCGCAGATTGCTGTCCATGTGACGATCCCAGCTGCTGCGGGTCGCCGTTTCCAGACTGTCGTGCTCAAAGATTGACGCGTTGTTCACAAGGCAGGTAATCGGACCGCCCAGAGCCTCGGCAGCGGCGGGCAGCAGGGCGGCTGTCGCCGACTCCTGCAGAAGATCGGCCTGCAGGGTAACAGCCATGCGCCCCATGGCGCGGATCTCTTCCGCCGTGCGTTCCGCCGCATCTGCGGAACTGGCGTAGTGAACGGCGACGTCATAGCCGCTCGCAGCCAATTCAAGTGCCATCGCGCGGCCAAGTCGCTTGCCCGCGCCGGTTACCAATGCCCGCATCTTGCTCTCTCCTCATCTGCCTGTTTGGCAATGAGTTAGAACAGCTGCACTAGGTAGACCACATAAACCGCCGATAAAATCACACCCCAGGTGCGGGTGATGTCCATTTTGAGAAAAACAAACGGCACCAGCAGCAGCGATGAGGCCAGCATCACCCAGAGATCCACCCGCAGGAAGGAGGGATCAACGCTGATCGGGCCGACAAAGGTGGCAACGCCGACAATTGCCAGCAGGTTGAACATGTTGGAGCCGATCACATTGCCCAGTGCCACATCCGCCTGCCGACGCAGTGCAGCCATGACGGTGGTTGCCAGCTCCGGCAACGAGGTGCCTATGGCCACCAGCGTGAGACCGATCACCGTTTCGGTAACGCCATAGGTCCGCGCGATGATCGACGCGTTGTCGACCAGCAGATCGGCCCCCAGCGGCAATCCGACCAATCCGAGGAACAGGTAGATGCCGATCCGCCAATAGGGCATATCGGGATCCGCCTCATCAATCTCGTCGAGGTCACTATCCTTGCCGTTGCGGCGATGGGCGCGCGCCTCGCGGAAGGCCACGCCCAGAACAACCGACAGCGCGCCCAGCAGGATAAGGCCAGACCAGACCGTGAAGGTTCCGTAAAACGCCAGCGCAATGAACAGTGCCGATGCGATCAACATGAACACATAGTTCTTGCGGGTATCGCATTCGCTGGTGTGAAGCGATCGCATCAGCGCCGGGATGCCGAGAACCATGAGGATATTTGCCGTGTTCGAGCCAACAACGTTGCCAAGAGCGATGCCGTCCGCATTGTCTCCGACAGCCCGGATGGAGATCAGCATCTCAGGCGCCGAGGTGCCAAAGGCAACGATGGTCAGGCTGACGATCAATGCGGGCACGCCGATCCGCAGGCTGAGGTTCACCGCACCCCGTACCAGCGCATCCCCTGCCAACAGCAGGATGACCAGCCCAAGTCCAGATAACAGCCATGGCATCATTGCCGAGGCCCTCCATTCTTTTTGCAGGCACAGGGGCCTTTTCCGATCTTGAAGCGTCCGCAGCTGGCGCAGCGCCGCGAGGCCAGGCGCTTTTGCCCGGGCATCCGCAGCTTGCCGAACATCGCCAGCACAGCCATCACCACAAGAAACAGGGAAACGATTTTGAAAATCACGTCAGAGGCCAAACCGCGCATATTCAGCGCGTTCCTCGATACCGTTCAGCGCATCCTGCGCCATCTGCATACCGATCCGGCCCAACAGGGGCTTTTTGATGCCATAGCGGCGGAACCGCACCTTGTCGCCGAAACGGGCCTGCATCTTAGGGCGCAGATGGCCGATGCCATCAATCAGCCCCAGCGAGACCGCACGTCGTCCCAGCCAGATTTCACCGGTGTAGAGATCTTCGCTGGTGTCCAGTTTATCGCCGCGGCGATCTTTGACATGGGCGATGAAATTGTCGTGGATGTCCCCCAGAAGCTGCTTCAGACGCTTCACGTCCTCAGCGTTTTCCGGGCGGAAGGGATCGAGCATCGATTTGCTGCGGCCCGCTGTATAGACCCGCCGTTCGACACCCTGGCGGGCCAGAAAGACATGGGCGCCGAAGCCAGCCGATATCACCCCAATCGATCCGAGGATCGAGCTTTCGTCGGCCCAGATCTCATCCGCCGAGGCGGCCAGCCAATAGCCCCCGGACGCGGCGACATCTTCGACGAAAGCGATAGTGGGAACCTTCAGTTCTTCGGAGAGGCGACGAATGCGGGCACCAATCAGGGCGCTTTGCACCGGCGAACCGCCGGGCGAATTGATTTCAAAGGCGACCGCTGCCGGCTTTCCCTTTCGAAAGGCGCGCTCCAGCACCGGTCCAAGAGTGGCATCATTCAGCGCACCGCGACCGGCCATGCCAATGGCGCCATTGAGGCGCACAACAGCAACCAGCGGAGGCTTGTTCAAGAAAGGCAATCTCAGGTTCATGGCGCCGATGTAGAATGCCGACTGCCCTGAAACAAGGGATGGCACCGGAACGAGGCGAAAGCAGCAGCAAAAAAGCCGCGCACCTTGGGTAAAATTGCAACGTTCGCCACATACGTGCGGAATTAACCGGGCTTACCTTCCCTTGGGGCAGCGATGTTGCGGCTGCCCCAAAGCCGCGCGGCGGGCGGGTTATGGTCCTAATCTGCCGCGCGGTTACTCGGGGTCAGGCGCGGATCCGCCAGCCGGTTTTGAAGATCCACCAGATCACCGCCAGGCAGAGCGCGGTAAAGCCGCCGATGGCCAGAAGGCTGAGCCCGACCGGCACGTCAGAGGTTCCGAAGAAGGACCAGCGAAAGCCGGAAATCAGATATACTACCGGGTTGAACAGGGTGATTTTCTGCCAGATCGGCGGCAGCATCGAAATCGAATAAAAAGACCCGCCCAGGAAGACCAGAGGCGTGACAATCAGCAGCGGCACCAATTGCAGCTGTTCAAAGTTTTTCGCCCAGACCCCGATAATGAATCCCAGCAGCGCAAAGCTGACGCAGGTCAGCACCATGAACAGCACCATGGCGAGCGGATGCGCAATGGTCAGATCGACAAAGAGCGAGGCCGTCAGCAGGATCACCACACCGATAAACAGGGCCTTGGTGGCGGCGGCGCCGACATAGCCGATCACGATCTCAAGGAAGTTCACTGGCGCCGATAGCAGCTCGTATATAGTGCCGATGAACTTTGGGAAATAGATCCCGAAAGAGGCATTGGAGGTGGCTTGCGTCATCACGCTGAGCATGATCAGACCCGGCACGATGAAGGCACCGTAAGGCACGCCTTCGACCTGGTCGATCCGGCTACCGATGGCGGCACCAAACACCACGAAATAAAGCGAGGTTGACAGCACCGGCGACAGGAAGCTCTGCATCAGGGTGCGAAAAAATCGCGCCATTTCAAAGCGGTAAATGGAGGCGATTGCAGTCCAATTCATGTCGGTTCTCCTGAGACCAGCCCGACGAATATGTCCTCGAGGCTGGATTGCCGGGTCTGCACATCCGCCAGCGTCAGACCCGCGGTAGCCACGTCGTTCAGCAGGGCAGTGATGCCGGTCCGCTCAGCGTTGGTGTCATAGGAATAGATCAGGCCTCGGCCATCTTCTGTCAGGGTCACACCATAGCCGCTGAGACCTTCCGGCACGGCTGTTAGCGGTTCTGTCAGCTGCACCTCCAGCTGCTTCTTGCCAAGCTGCGCCATCAGCTTGTCCTTGTCCTCGACCAGCAGGATCTCTCCGTTGGTGATGACTCCGACCCGATCCGCGATGGCTTCGGCTTCTTCAATGTAGTGGGTGGTCAGGATGATGGTGACACCGCCGCGTTTTAGCTCTGCCACGACGTCCCACATATCCTTGCGCAACTCCACGTCCACCCCGGCAGTCGGTTCATCCAGAAACAGGATGCGCGGCTCGTGGCTGAGCGCCTTGGCGATCAGCACACGGCGCTTCATGCCGCCGGACAATTCCTTGATCTGGCTCTTGCGTTTGTCCCAGAGCGACAGCTTGCGGAGAATATCCTCCAGCAGCGCATCATTGCGCGGCTTGCCAAAAAGCCCCCGCGAAAACTTGATCGAATTCCACACCGTCTCAAACGGCTCAAGGTTGATCTCCTGCGGCACCAGCCCGATCAGGCTGCGCGCGGCCCGAAAGTCTTCGATGATGTCGTGACCGCCCACCGACACCTTCCCGGAACTGGGCGTGGTGATGCCGCAAACGGTTGAAATCAGCGTCGTCTTACCTGCGCCATTCGGCCCCAGAAGGGCGAGGATCTCCCCCTTCTCGATCTCGAGCGAGACCCCTTTGAGCGCCTGAAACCCGCCTTCGTATGTCTTTTCCAAATCACGGATAGATAGGATGGCTGACATTGCTGCCTCCCTTAAAAGTAAACTGATCAGTTCAGTGCACGTTAGCGTCCAGGTCATCGGATCGCCAGCGTGGAATGCAGGCCAAATGTTTGCCTGCGCGCAATATTTTGTGCGTTTTTGCACCGCACGAACTATCTTGACGTGAAGATAAATAATCAATACCCACTATCTCGATATCAAGATAAAAGGTTTGAAATGGATATTCTTCTCTTTGGGGCGACCGGCGATGTCGGGAGTGCGACCCTGCAACAGGCCATCGAACGCGGCCATACCGTGACCGCCGTCGCCCGTCATCCTGAACGGTCAGGCCATAGCGGCGACGCTCGGGTCACCGCCGTCGCGCTGGATGTTCTGTCCAGTGCAGACCAGCTGGCGGGGCTGGCCCGGCAACACCAGATCATTATCAGCGCCCTTCGCCCGCTGCCCGGGCAGGATGCATTGCTGGTGGATCTGACCAGGGCGGTCCTGAATGCCGCCCGCTCCGTCGGCATCCCTGCCCTCATCACCGGTGGCGCCGCTCTGTTGAAGCTTGCAGATGGTAGCGGCGAGACCGTGCTGAGCGCACCTGGTTTTCTGCCCGAAGCGGTGCGCCCGATCGCGGAAGCCTGCGCTGCGCAGGATCAGCTACTAGATTCCACACCGGATGTGGATTGGACCTGCCTGCGCCCGCCAGCGATGCTGCAAGAGGGACCACGCAAGGGGCGGTACGCTTGGGGAACCGACACGCTGGTCACCGACCACGAAGGCCAGTCACAGATTTCCTTTGCCGATTTCGGCGGTGCGCTTATGGATCTGGCGGAACAGGGCCACCGGCCGGATAAACGGCTGACAGTGGCCTGGGGTAGAGCCTAATAAGGCAGGCCGACATAGTTTTCCGCCAGAGAGGCCTGGGCCGCATCGGAGGAAAACAGATAGTCGAGATCGGCCTGTTGTAATCGTACATCCGCCGGCGACATGTCGGGGAACCGATGCAGCAGGTTGGTCATCCACCAGCTGAAGCGTTCCGCCTTCCAGATCCGCGCCAGTGCGCGCTCTGAATAGCTGTCCAGCGCGCCGTCATCGCCGCGCTGGAAATGATCCGACAGCCCCTCGAACAGATAGTAGATATCAGATGCTGCGAGGTTCAGCCCCTTGGCCCCGGTGGGTGGCACGATATGCGCCGCATCGCCTGCCAGAAACAGCGCACCGTAGCGCGTCGGCTCTGCGACGAAGCTGCGCAGCGGGGCGATGGATTTCTCAATCGAGGGGCCGGTTTTCAGACTGTCCGCAACATCCGCAGGCAAGCGCCTCTTCAACTCCTCCCAGAATTGCGCATCGCTCCAATCCTCGACACGGTCGGTCAGCGGCACCTGGATGTAGTAACGGCTCAACTGTGCATTGCGCATCGAGCACAGGGCAAATCCGCGTTCATGGCGGGCATAGATCAGCTCAGCCGTTGCGGGCGGCGTCTGTGAGAGCACGCCAAGCCAGCCAAAAGGGTAGACCTTCTCATATTCACGCAGCACATCCGCTGGAATTGAGCGACGGCTGACGCCATGAAACCCATCCGCCCCGACGATGAACTTGGTATCGATCCGGCGGGTTTCGCCCTGCAACTCATAGGTGACATAGGGTTGATCCGACTGGATATCATGAAGGGCGACATTCATCGCTTCGTGAATGATCTGCCCGCCCATGGCATCGCGGGCGTCGTAGAGGTCGCGCGTGACCTCGGTCTGGCCATAGACCATGACGGTTTGACCGGCGGTTCTGCCCGAAAGGTCGATCCGGTCCAGACGACCCTGATGAGCAATGTGAAATCCGTGATGAACCACGCCTTCGCGGTCCATACGCGCATTGGCTCCTGCCCGGCGCATCAGGTCCACAAACCCATGTTCCAACACACCGGCACGAATGCGACCAAGCACATAGTCGCGGGTCTGACGCTCAAGCACAATCGTGTCGATACCGGCCCGGTGCAGCAGTTGCGAGAGCAACAAGCCAGACGGGCCGCCCCCTACAATGACCACCTGTGTTGTCTGGTTCGGCATTCCGGTTCACTCCTGTTCGCATCCTTATCTTGCCCGGAGAAGGCAGGGTTGCGAATAGACCCTACCGCCGATTTCTTGTATATTTCGCACATGAGGGAAGAATACGCTATCAATACCTACTCCCTGTTTGGAGAGCATGGAGAGCTGGCAGACCTTCTGCATATCGAGAGCATCGAGGCGCGTTCCTCGCTGCATGATTGGGCTTTGAAACCACACCGCCACGCGCGGCTTCACCAACTGATCGTGCTGATGCGGGGCAGCGGTGAGGCTACCCTGGATGGCATCGCTCAACAGTTGACACCGCCTTGCGTGGTCAATGTGCCACGCGGTGCGGTGCATGGCTTCCGCTTTGACAGTGACACCTGCGGCTGGGTGTTGACCCTGACATCAGACCTTATTGATCAGGTACTTGATGACATTCCCGATGTCCTGACCACGCTAGACCGCGCAACCATCACCCCGCTGGATGCGCCTCTGGAGCGCCTTGTCGAGAGTATCCGGGACGCCTATGAAACCGATGGATTTGCACGCCGCCAGATCCTGCGCGGGCTTGTCGGCGCGCTTACCGGCACTGTCGCGCAGTCTATCGGCGCCTTGCGATATCGCAACGCGAGCCCCAAGGCCCACCAGCTGTTTGCGCAGTTCGAAACACTGGTGAACCGGGATTTCCGCAAACGGCGTCAAGTGAGCGACTATGCGCGCGAACTTGCCGTTTCGACAACACACCTCAATCGGATCTGCCATCAGGCTACCGGTCAGCCAGCCTCGCAACTTATCAGTGAGCGGATGCTGCGCGAGGCGCGGCGACTTTTGATCTATACTGCGCTGAGTGCGGCAGAAATCGCCTACGAGCTGGGCTATTCGGACCCGGCACATTTCAGCCGCGTCTTTACCCGGGGCACCGGGCTGCCACCACGCCGGTTTCGTCGCGATATCATTGCGGGAAAACCGCCCCGCGCGTGAGCCGCCCCGCCCTGGCCAAACCCCATTTGCGACCGAGCTGATCAAACTGAAACCGCCCCGGAACAGGTCCGGGGCGGTTATCATGGGTCATATCTGCGAGGTGGTGTCTACTGCTGCTCCGGCCCCAGCTTCGACAAGCCTTTCAGAATGTCGATGGCATAGGCCAGCTGATAATCCTCTTCGCGACGTTCGGCAGCGGCCTCGGCCTTGGCGCGGTCTTCTTCGATCTGGCGGATTTCATCCGCGGAAAGGCTGTCATTGTTCAGACGTCCGCGCAGGTCGGCCTCCGAACGGGTCCGGCGTGCTGCGGATGCCTTTTCGTCCTCCTCCTCGGTATCCGGGGTGCGTCGGGGCTGTTCCACGACGATATCGGGTGAGACACCCAAGGCCTGAATGGAGCGCCCGGAGGGTGTGTAATAGCGCGCCGTGGTCAAGCGCATTGCGCCCTCTCCTTTCAGCGGCATCACCGTCTGCACAGACCCTTTGCCAAAGGATTTGGTGCCGACCACGATCGCGCGGCGATGGTCCTGAAGGGCACCTGCAACGATTTCCGATGCAGACGCCGATCCACCGTTGATCAGCACCACAATCGGTTTGCCGTCCACAAGGTCGCCCGGCGTAGCGTTAAACCGCTCGCCGTCCTCGGGGTTACGACCGCGGGTCGAGACGATCTCACCGCTGTCGAGGAAGCTGTCGGCCACCTTGATCGCCTGTGTCAGAAGGCCACCGGGGTTGTTGCGCAGGTCCAGAACGATCCCGTTGACGTTATCCATACCACCGGCTTCTTCGAGCTGTTTTTTCAGCCCGGCTTCCAGGTTCGGCGTGGTCTGATCGTTGAATGTGGTCAGTCGCAGCACGACAGTGTCGTCTTCGGTCCGCGCCCGCACCGCTGTCAGCTTGATCGTGTCGCGGATGATCGAGACGTCAAACGGCTCCGCCTCGCCTTCGCGCACAACGGTGATGATGATTTCGGAACCAACCGGCCCCCGCATCAGCTCAACCGCATCGTCCAGCGAAAGGCCAAGAACACTTTCGCCATCCACATGGGTGATGAAATCACCGGCCTCGATCCCGGCTTCATCCGCCGGTGTTCCATCGATCGGAGAGACAACTTTGACAAAGCCCTCTTCCTGCGTGACCTCGATCCCGAGACCGCCGAATTCACCACGGGTCTGCACCCGCATCTTGGTGGCATCGTCGGGCGACAGATAGCTGGAATGAGGATCCAGCGAAGCCAGCATTCCGCCAATGGCGGCTTCGATCAGCTCGGTCTCATCGACGTCTTCGACATATTGCACGCGGATGCGTTCAAAGATGTCGCCAAAAAGATCCAGCTGTTCATAGACGCTGGCCTCTCTGCTGCCTTCCTGAGCCAGAAGCGGCTCAGCTACATAGGTGGTGGCAAGGATTCCTGCCAGCGTGCCGCCCACCGCGGCCATCGCAAATTTTCTCATGAACTAATTTCCATCCTTGTCGGTGCGGAACCAGGTTTCGGGGTCCACCGGACTGTTGTCCATTCTCACTTCTATATAGAGCGTTTCTGTGCGGTCAGTTCCAGCCCCTTCACCGCTTAGTGACAAAATGGCACCGATTTCGGGGCTTTTGCCCCCCATCAGGCCAACCGGGGTTCCTGCCGGGATGACCTCGCCCATGGTGCCGTAAACCTCAGCCAACCCGGAGAGTACAAACAGTGTCTCCGGCTGTGGTTCAAGAATGACCACATTGCCAAGATCCAGAAGCGGCCCCTGATAGCGGATCGTTGCCGCCGTGGGAGAGACCACCAGCGCGCGCGGACGTGCCGCAACAAGCCAGCCGGGCCGGGCGATGCCTGCGGCGTCTTTCTCGCCGTAGCCGCGCAGAACCAGCCCTTCGACCGGGATCGACAACTCCCCCCGCAGGGCGCTGATATCAGCATCAGTCGTTGCAATCTCGCCTTCGGCGATTTCAGCAAGCCCGCTGGCAAATCCGCTGAGGGTTTCAGTGGATGAAATCAAAATAGCCGTCCGCACCGGGTCCTGGGTAAAGCGGCGCGGCAGGTCGGTCCGGTCGGCGATAGCGGCAGACAATTGCGCCCTCGCCTCCTGCACACCGTTAAGCCCCTCCTGCAACGTATTCGCCGCGTTCTGCTGCAACAGGCGCAAGGTCTGGACCTCCTCAAGGTCGCGACGCAGTGCGGTTGCGCGCGATTGAAGCGCCGGTGTCACCTCTGCCAGTGTCATGGCGGAGCGCGCCGCGCCAAGCGGGCCTGAGGGGTGCAGCATCAACACCGGCGGCGGCGAGGTTTCAATGGTCTGCAACACGCCGAGAAGATCCGCCACATCGTCCTCGCGTGCCTTCAGCTGGGCCGCCAGCTGGCCCTCGCGCTGCGCCACACGACGCAGCCCATCGCGCATCGCCGCAAGACCCGCCTCATAGGCACGCACCGTCTCGGTCAGCGCGGCAACCCGGTCGCGCGCGCTTTCGGCGTCCTGCAAGGCCAGCGTCGCGACTTCCAGTTGGTTGGCGGCCTGCTGCGCGGCAGCGGCGGGATTATCCGCGGCCGCCGCAGTCCCGGCTAGGATCGGCAGGACAAGCGACGCCGCCGATATCAGCAGGGCGCGCCGGATTACCGACAGTCCAGTGATGCCAAACGCAGGCCTCATACGAGCAGGCTCTCTCCAGTCATTTCATCCGGTTTCGCAAGGCCCATCAGCTCCAGCACGGTTGGGGCCAGATCCGCGAGCCGACCGTTGCGCAGCTTTGCGCCTGTCGGCCCACCAACCAGCGCGACTGGCACAAGATTGGTGGTATGAGCGGTGTGCGGCCCGCCTGTTTCGGGGTCCACCATCACCTCGCAATTGCCGTGATCGGCGGTGACCAGCATGACGCCGCCCGCCGCCGTCAGCGCGGCCACGACCTTGCCAAGACCCTGATCCACGGCCTCACAGGCCTTGATCGCAGCGTCGAGATCACCGGTATGGCCCACCATATCCGGGTTCGCATAATTGGTGACAATCAGGTCATACCCCGCTTCGATAGCCTCGATAAAGCGCTCCGTCACCTCTGGCGCCGACATCTCCGGCTGCAGATCATAGGTCGCCACCTGCGGCGATTTCGGCATCGCGCGATCTTCGCCGTCCTCGGGATCCTCTTTGCCACCGTTGAGAAAGAAGGTCACATGCGGGTATTTTTCGGTCTCGGCCAGACGGAACTGGCGCTTGCCCTGTTTTGCCACCCATGCCCCCAGGGTGTTGACGATGGCCCGTTTGGGAAACACGGTCTGCATATAGCTGTTGTGGCCTTCGGAGTATTCCACCATGCCAAGCAGCGCCGCAAGATCCGGGCGTGCGCCGGTGTCAAAAGCATCAAAGCTCGGCTCGCCAATCGCACGCAGGATCTCGCGGGCGCGGTCGGCGCGGAAATTCAGGCAGAACAGGCCATCGCCATCTTTCACGCCATCATAGCCCTCGATCACTGTCGCCTTGATGAACTCGTCGAACTCCTCGCGGGTATAGCTGGCCTCAATAGCAGCCTCCGCTGTCGCTGCCCGGTGCTGGCCTTTGGCATGGATCATTGCGTCATAAGCCTGGCTGACCCGCTCCCAGCGATTGTCGCGGTCCATGGCGTAGTAACGGCCTGTCACTGTTGCGATGCGCGCGCCAGCCGCCAGTTCCGATTGCAGGGCAGCGACGAAACCGGCAGCAGATTTCGGGGCCACGTCGCGGCCATCCGTCATCACATGCAGCCAGACAGGGACGTCGGCATCGCGGATCGCCTTTACCGCCGCAATGATATGGGTGATATGGCCGTGCACGCCACCGTCCGAAACCAGCCCCATCAGATGGGCCGTGCCGCCGGTCTGCTTCATCTTCGCAATGAAGGCTTGCAGCGCGTCATTGTCAAAGAATGAGCCATCCTCGATTGCGAGATCAATCTGGCCCAGATCCATCGCCACTACGCGACCAGCACCGATATTGGTATGCCCCACCTCGGAGTTCCCCATCTGCCCGGTCGGCAAGCCGACGTCCGGCCCATGCGTGATCAACCGTGCTGTCGGGCATGTCTTCGCAATCTCGTCCAGCGTCGGTGTCTTGGCCAGATAGGGCGCGTTGGCGGTTCCCGGATCGGCGCTACCCCAGCCATCAAGGATACACAGAACAACAGGTTTGGGCGTCGACATGGTTTCAGGCTCCGGCTCTGAGTGGCGTTACCGCCTTCTACAGATTTGCCGGGGCTTGGGAAACCGCCGATAGGCCTTTGCAGGGCATCCGGGCGCCCTTTCCCGCCCTTACTTGCAGGATCTTGCGGTATGCCGGACGGGCGCGCGATACTGCCGCTCGATATCGAGCAGGCGCTGTTTGCGCCAAAGACCGCCGCCGTAACCGGTCAGCGACCCATCAGCCCCGATCACCCGGTGACAGGGCACCACCAGCGCGATCTGATTGGCACCATTGGCGCGTGCAACAGCGCGGGTCGCCTCTGGACGTCCGATCTGGCGCGCGATCTCCGAGTAGCTACGCGTCACGCCGGGCGGGATCTGGCGTAGGGCATCCCAGACCTGCTGCATGAAAGGTGTCCCGTGATAGGCCAGCGGCGTTTCAAACCGGGCGGAGATCCCGGCAAAGAACGCGTCCAGTTCCGCACGGATCTGCTCGCCGGGTGGTGTCGGACCAATACCAAGATCGCCCTTCACCGCCTTTTGCAGCTTGTCCAGCTCGCCCTTCAGCGCCTTGCGCTCCACAAATTCCAGCAGGTGCAACTCAGTCCGGCTGCTGACTGCGATCATGTCGCCGAGCGGTGTCGGGATCCAATCGGCCAGCAAAAGGCCTTCGCGGGTCAGGCTGCCGGGCGCCCTGCCCAGCAACCGGGCAAAGGCCGCACGAAACGCACTGGGAGAGTCGAATTGCGCATCCAACTGTGCCTCAATGACCTTGCCGCCGTCTGACAGCACGGTGAAGCCTTCGCGAAGACGGCGCTGGCGCGCCATCTCAAGAAAGGTCATGCCGAACTGCCGCTTGAAGCTGCGCCTGACCGTCGAGAGATCAAGACCCATGCGGAGGATATCGCCCTCGCTCCAGCGGTGCTCCGGGCGTTGATCCAAGGCGGCCAACAGGCTGGCCACTGCCGGATCGGCCTCTGCCATCGGGCGCAGCGGGTGGCATCGTTTGCAGGCCCGGAACCCGGCTTCGATACATTCGCCGACGCTGCCGAAGAACTGGCAGTTCTCCCGCTTAGGTTTGCGTGCCGGACAGGTCAGGCGACAGAAGATGCCGGTCGTGGCCACGCAGACATAGGCCTGCCCGTCATAGCGGTCATCGCGGTTCAGCAGCGCCTGATAGAGCGCTTCGTGGTCAGGAAGATCAAACAACATGCGCCCTGTTTATCACGCGACAGCAGACCTGCCGCCGATAATCGGGCGCGTATTTTAATACCGCGGGCGTATAGCACCTCAGGGCCTTGACCGGCCGGACACATGCCGCCCGGTCAATGGATCAGGCCAGTGTCGGCATCAATCGAGCGCGACGCGGCACCAGACGGCATCATGATCAGACAACGGGCGACCATTCTGATCAACCGAAGACAGCAGCCGACTCTCGGTCGCGCGCATATCGCGGGTGCAGAACCAGTCCAGCTTCATCTGCCGATCAGGATGCGGCGTGATGAGACTGGGGCGGGTGGTGACACCATCCGGGGTCGCGCTCCAGTCGTAGCCATGGGAACGGGCCAGATCGAACAGCGTCTCGCGCTGCCAGTCGAAATCAGGCGGCAGGTGATTGCCTGTATTCAGATCACCGCCAATCAGTACCGGCATATCCGGCGCAAATGCGTCGATGGCGCGGAGCAGCCTGTCAAACTGCTGATGCCTATGGGCTGCGTCGGCGTTGCTCTCCAGATGGGTGGAAACCACGCAGATCGGTCCAGCCTCAGTCGGTAGAACCGCGGCAATCGCCATGCGGCCACCAAGGCGCGGCTGGTCCGGGTCAGCCGGCACCTCATCCGAGGCGAACCAATGCCCGTGATCATCCAACCGGATCAGCGTCACCCGTTCCGGCGGGACCGCCGACAGGATGGCATTGCCGTGCCAGCCGAACAGATTGAAATCATCGGTGCAAAACGCCTGTTCGGTAGGCCCACCCAGATCCAGCTCGTGAAATTCCACACCAAAGACATAAGCCATGTCGAGTGCGGCAGCCATCTCCTTGGTGGTGTGGCGCTGACCGGTACGCGCCATGCCATGGTCGACCTCTGACAGCAGGACAACCTTCGGCGCCAGCGGGCGGATGTGGCCCGCGGTATCCTCAGGAAAAAGGCAGCGCTCGACGTTCCAGGCCACAACCGACACCGAGGAGGCCAGCGCCTCCAGATGACCCTTACCACCGCCTTGCAAGGCGGCCATCGCCGGCACCTCTGCCATGAGCGCGCGATGCGCCGCTGCAGTGCGCGGCGCTGCCTTGATCCGGGCCTGCATCTCGGGGGAAACCGGCGGCAGACTGTCCAGAACCTCGGTCATCTGCGTTTGCCGCTTTCTGCGTCAAACAGGCAGATCGCCGCCGGATCCACCGAGATCTGATGGGGTCCGGGATCAACCGGAATGTCCTTCAGGACGTGGATTGTGAACGGCTGCCCGCCGAGTTGACCATGCAGCAGGCGATGTGCGCCCAGTTCTTCGATCAGTTCAACGTTGATCGAAATACCACCTTCGCTGACCAGCTGCACATCCTCGGGGCGGATGCCGAGCTTGACGGCACCTGATGCGGCGCCATCCAGTGCCCCCATCGCCACACCATCCGGCAGGGTGACCTGACCATCGGAGATCGTGGCATCAACCAGGTTCATCGGTGGCGCGCCCATGAAGGAGGCGACAAAGACCGACGCCGGATTGTGATAGATCTCAGACGGGGTGCCAATCTGTTCGATCCGGCCACCGTTCAGGACAATGATGCGATCCGCCATGGTCATCGCCTCAACCTGATCGTGGGTCACGTAGATCGAGGTGACGCCCAGACGGCGTTGCAGGGCCTTGATCTCAATCCGCATCTGGTTGCGCAGCTTGGCATCAAGGTTCGACAGAGGTTCGTCAAACAGGAACAGCGCCGGATCGCGCACGATGGCGCGCCCCATGGCAACCCGCTGGCGCTGGCCGCCGGACAGCTGCGAGGGTTTGCGGTCCAGATATTCCTCAAGGTTCAACATCTTGGCGGCCTCGGCCACCTTCTGCTTGATCTCAGCCTCGGGGGTTTTGCGGTTCTTCAGGCCATAGGCGATGTTCTTGCGCACCGTCATATGCGGATAGAGCGCGTAGTTCTGGAACACCATCGCGATATCGCGATCCGCCGGATCGACATTGTTGACCACCCGGTCGCCGATTTCCAGCGTGCCTTCGGTGATATCCTCCAGACCGGCAATCATGCGCAGCAACGTGGATTTGCCGCAGCCCGATGGGCCGACCAGGACGACGAATTCGCCATCCTCGATCTTGAAGCTGGAGGAAGTGACGGCCTCGACCCCATTGGGGTAGACCTTGCGTACAGAATTCAGGGAAACCTGAGCCATTATTTGAAGTCCTTACTTATCGGATTCCGTCAGGCCCTTGACGAACCAGCTTTGGAAGAAAATGACGACTGCCACGGGCGGCAGGATGGCGATCACGGCGAGAAGATTTGCGCGACCGAATTCGGGGACATTGGTGCCTTCGAGGGTCTGGGTGATCTGTTTGATCCCCCGCACCAGCGTATACATGTCCTCTTCGGTGGTGATCATGGTGGGCCAGAGATACTGGTTCCAGCCAAAGACAAACATGATGATGAACATGGCCGCAATCATGGTCCGCGACAGCGGCACCAGAATATCGATGAAGAACTTCACCGGCCCAGCCCCATCAATGCGCGCAGCCTCGACCAGCTCTTCCGGCACAGATCGGAAAAACTGGCGGAAGAAGAAGGTTGCGGTTGCAGACGCAATCAACGGGATGATCAGACCCTGGTAGGTGTTGAGCATGCCCAGCTGCTGCACAACCTCATAGGACGGCAGAATACGGACCTCTAGCGGCAGCAGCAGCGTGGTGAAGATCACCCAGAATGCCAGCGTGGCAAACCGCAGGCGGAAATAGACGATGGCATAGGCCGCCATCATCGCAATCAGGATCTTCCCAAGCGCAAAGCCGATGCCGAGAACAAAGGAGTTGAACAGCATCCGCGTGCCGGTGTTGGCCCCGGAAAAGCCGGAGGCCTCGAACATCGCCTTGTTGAAGTTCTCGTCGAACTGGTCGCCGATCTTCAGCTGCGGTCCGTATTTGATGATATCCACATCCGGCACGGTTGTGGTCATCACCACCATGATCAGCGGCACCAGCATGAAGAGCGAGCCGAGGATCAGAACGGTGTGGTCGCCAACGGCCCCCCAGTTGATGGAGCGGCGCGGCGTTTGAACGGGTGTTTGGTCAGCCATGTCAGCCCCCTCAGGTATAGTGGATCCGACGGTCAATCAGCCGGAACTGGAAGACCGTAAGCGCGAGGACAAGAACCATCAGGATCACCGACTGTGCCGAGGAACCGCCAAGGTCATTGCCACGGAAACCATCGACATAAACCTTGTAAACAAGGGTCATCGGATTGTTGCCGGGCTCGCCCTTCACCAGTGTATCGACAATTCCGAAGGTGTCGAACAGGGCATAGGTAATATTGATGATCAGGAGGAAGAAGCCCGTCGGCGCAAGCAGCGGGAACGTCACATCCCAGAACCGGCTGGTCGCCGATCCGTTGTCGATCAGAGCCGCCTCACGTACGGAACGCGGGATGGATTGCAAACCGGACAGGAAGAAGATGAAGTTGACCGGAATCTGTTTCCAGACCGACACCAGAACCATCGCGGCTGCGGTATCGTTGAAGTTCACGCCCAGAACAAAGTCCCAGCCAAAGAAACCGGCAAGCCGCGTCAATGGTCCCCAGCTCTGGTCGAACATGATCAGACCAATGAAGCCGGCAACCGGCGGGGCGACCGCATAGACCCACATCAGAAGGGTCCTATAGGTGCGTGCGCCGCGCAAGACATTGTCCGCCTTCACCGCCAGCAACAGTGCAATCGCAAGCGAGAAGAAGGTCACCAAAACCGTAAATACAAGCGTGAAAACCGCAACGCGGCGATATTCACTGTTCCCCATAAGATCGGTGTAATTTTCCAGACCGACAAAGGTAGAGCCAAACCCGAACGGATCCTGCAGGTAAAAGGACGACTGGATTGCGTGCCAGGCGGGCCAATAGAAGAAAATAGCGATAATGACGAGCTGCGGCATCAGCAGCAGGATCGGCATCCACTTGGTCGAGAATCCGGCGCGTTTCACGGTGTGCCTCTTTGTTGTAATGCGTGACGGCCGCAGGGGCTGCGGCCGTCACAGGTAAGGGGGAATTCCCCGCGATTAGCCTTGGGTCTTGGCGAAACGGGCCAGCAGGTTGTTGGCTTCGGACTCAATCGCGTTGAAGGCGTCTTCAACCGAGGTTTCACCAGTCAGGATGCGACCGTATTCGCGGTTCATCACGTCACGGATCTGTACGTAGAAGCCCATGCGATAGCCCTTGGTGTTGTCACCAGCCGCCAGCGAAAGCTGCTGGATGCCGACCTCGGCCGCAGGGGCGCGGTCATAATGGCCGTCCGCCTTTGCCATCTCATATGCGGCTTCGGTGATCGGCACATAGCCGGTTTCTTTATGCCAGAAATACTGAACCTCGGCGGAGGTCAGGAAGTCGAAGAACGCAGCAGTTGCCTTGTTTTCTTCGGCATCATGGCCCGCCATGGCAAACAGCGAGGCGCCACCGATGAAGGTTTGCGTCGGCTCTGTTGTCACGGCTTCCCAATAGGGCAGCATGGTCGCGGAGAAATCAAACGGCAGGTCTTTCTTGCTCAGACCACCGAAGGAGCCGGAGGAGCCCAGCCACATCGCAACCTTGCCTTCTTCAAACGGCGTCTGGTTGTCGCCCCAACCTGTGCCGAACCATTCGAAGTAGCCGTTTTTCTGCCAGTCGGTGACAGCTGTGAAATGTGCCTTGATCGCGTCGTTGTTCACCAGGATCTGGGTGTCGACCCCATCATAGCCATTGTTGTTGGTGGCAAACGGCAGGTTGTGGCGCGAGTGGAAATTCTCGGTGAAGATCCAGGGCAGATGTGACTGCGACAGGGCGGTATAGCCTGCCTCTTTCAGCGCTGGTGCAGTGACGGTCTGGAACTCTTCCCAGGTCTTGGGCGCGGTAACGCCCGCTTTTTCCAGCGCCTGGATGTTGTAATACATGATCGGCGTGGAGGAGTTGAACGGCATGCCGATCATCTTGCCATCGCTGTCGGCGTAGAAATAGCGCACGCCGGCGATGTAATCGTTGATGTCGAATTCAACACCATTGTTGGCCAGCAGATCCTGAACCGGTATGGTCGCGCCCTTGGCGCCGATCACGGTTGCGGCGCCAGCATCAAACACCTGCATCACATTCGGCTGTTCGCCTGCGCGGAAGGCAGCGATACCTGCGGTCAGGGTCTCTTCATAGGTGCCCTTGAAGACCGGGGTGATCTTGTACTCATCCTGGCTCGCGTTGAAGTCGGATGCGATCTGGTTGACGGTGTCGCCCAGCGCTCCACCCATTGCGTGCCACCAGGTGATCTCGGTTTCGGCAAACGCAGCGTTTGCAGCAAAAGCCAGCGTCGCAGCGGTCGTAAACGTAATACGCTTCATCATCAGTCTCCGGTCTGCCGTTGCCCAATCGGGCCAACGATCCAATTGTCCAAGGCAGCCGAAAACGGCCACCGATGGTGTTTTTTGAAATGGCCTCCCCTGGGCCTGTGCGGCTCGCTGCGTCTTTCCGCCCTGTGTCTTTTGCCAGGAGCTTGTCCGTTGCACCAGAACTGCACACGTGTTCATATAGGGGCGCTATGTAACGGTTGTGTCAAGGGTTTCGGTGTCTCACAAAAAAAACATCACGCCCGAAAGGGACGACAGATGAAGCGACAAGGGTCAGCTGGCGGCAAACGCCAACCCCGGGTGACAGCCGCAGATGTGGCTGAAATCGCTGGCGTTTCGCGTTCGGCTGTTTCTCGGGCTTTCACCGAGGGCGCCTATCTGGATCAAGAAAAACGTGAACGGATCCTGCTGGCGGCACATGAACTCGGCTACCAGCCCAATGCGCTGGCCGCCAGTCTGCAGGGGGCGCGCTCCAATCTGGTTGCGGTTTTCGCCGGTGAGATGCGCAATGAATACGACAAGGAGGCGACCTCTGCCCTGATCGCCGGCCTGAATGCCGCGGGCAAATGGCCGGTGGTGATCGCCGGTGGTGGCGACCATGCCCGCGATGCGGTGACCCAGGTGCTCCGCTATCCGCTGGATGCGATGATCCTGCGTAGCGGCAGTCTTGCGACCGAAATCGTCGAACTCTGTAGCAAACTGCATATCCCGGTCATCGCCTCTGGCCGAATCATCGCAGCAGAGGGCGTCGACAACATCTGTCTGCGCAACCACGAAGCCGCACAGATGGCGGCGGATCTGTTTGCGCAACGCGGCCGTCGCCGGGTTGCGATGGTGGGCGGTCCGGGGGAATTCGGCGCGACCGCTGAACGCCGCAGCGGACTGCTTGCCGGGTTGACGGCCAAAGGCATCACACTGGCGGGTGAGATCACCGGAACCTACACCACCGAAAGTGGATATTTCGCCACCCGCAATCTGCTGGAACAGACGGATTTCGATGGGATATTCTGTGCCAATGATGCCATGGCCATCGGCGCACTCGGTGCGCTGCGGGATGCCGGTCGGGTGGTTCCCAAAGACGTCTCGGTGATCGGTTTTGATGACATCGAAATGGCCCGTTGGCCGACCATACGACTGACCACGTTGCGAAACCCGATTGACGGCATGGTTGCCGCCGTATTGCGCTGCCTGGAGCGGCGCTTGGATTACCCGCAGGCCCCCGAAGAAACGGTGAGGCTGGACGCAGAAATGATCCTGCGCGACACCCACTGACCAGGTCCATACAGCGGATAGGCTGAGACGACTGCCTACCCTGCTGCGGCGCCGGATTGAAAGCTGTACTGCGGCGAATACATTGCCTGCCAGCCGCCTTTCTCGGCCCACTGCTCAGCGGGCGGGTGCCGAGATATGTCACCGATCAGCCAGGGCACCAGGTCTCCGGCGCGGGCCAGTGATTGCACCTCCCGGCGTGTCAGAACAGGCAGAACACGAGGCCCATAAGCCTGCTCTACCGGATGGAGGATCAGCTGCGGCAGGCATTTAAACAGTCCCAGGCGATCTGCCGGGCCAAGCGTGGAGACCGCCATAGGGCCGGGATAAAACGTCTCGCTGGGGATTCCGTTCGACAGGATATTCTCGTGCTTTTTCAGTAGTACATGAACATAGGTAACCTGCGTCACCTCCCGTGCGAACGATGCAAATCCGGTTACCTGTGCCAGATGCTTGGCGCGCACATGCACCGGGCGCCCGCTACTGCGCTGTTTCATCAGGACGCAATGCTGAGGCGAAACAAGCAGCGCCCGCTCACCTCCAAAGGCGTCCGGGTCCAGTCGCACCGGCATCAGCGCCTCCGATAGGCGCTTGCGCGTGGCGGTGAACGACGATGCCCCAACCCATAGGATTTGCTGGGCACCCGCCCCCATTGTGCTGACACAATCACCGGGGCTGAGGTCTTCGACCCTGACGCGCCCGGTTGGCGTCTGGATCAGCGTCCCAGCCGTAAAACAGGGTATGCCCATCGCGTGCATTTCGGGCCCGTTGTCCACCTGCGACCGCTGCACCCCGACCAATGTGATGCTCTCCCCATTGGGGAAGGTCATGATCGCATCGCCGGTCCCGTCACCATTGGTATCGGTCACCACGACATCACCGATTTTGACTGGATCTCCAGCCAAATTGGTGAGCCCTGAAACATCCAGCTGATCAACCGTGGTCCCGTCACCGCTGTCGGTCAGATCGAAATCATAGATCAGATCGGATCCCGCCCCATCGGCCAACACCAGCTGATCGCGATCTGCATCCGCAGTCAGCCGAATGGTGTCGTCGCCAATGCCGCCAACAATCGTATCAGCACCAGCCCCGGCAACGATGGAATCGCTGCCGCTGCCGCCCTTGATGGAATCGGCACCCGCGCCGCCGGTTATGGTGTCGTCACCGCCTCGAGCATCTATATCGACCCCGGCACTATCCGCGCTGGCATTCACGACATCGGCCTGCTCGGTCAGGTTCAGACGCTCGATCTCCGAGAAACTGACCGTATCGGTTCCGTCGGTGATCGTCCCCATCTCGTCGCCGGTATAGGTCACAGTCACTGGCCCGGTCAGGCTCGACATGGAAAGCGTATCGCTGTCGTTGCCCCCTTCACCACCATCAATGGTGTCGTTGCCGAAGCCATCCTGGAGAAGGATGAGGTCCGCGTCGTCCCCGGCATCTATGCTGTCAGCGCCGGTTCCGCCCGCAATGGTGTCATTCCCGGCACCGCCATAGATGACGTCTGCGCCGGCACCGCCAATGATGCTGTCGCCCGAGGTATCCGTGTCACCCGGCAGAGCATAGTCGGCATCTACCCGGGTTGCGGTGACGTTTGAGTAGCCGACAACAACACTATCAAGCGAAATACTCTCGATCGTCTTGCTGGTTAGAAGAACGTTCTCGGCGTTGTTCGAGGCTTCCGGCATCATGTAGACGTGGCCGTCCGTGGTCTGGATGACCACAGCCGTGAACGTCCCGGTGGTGCCGTCGGTGAACGTTACCGTTGCGTTATAGACCATGCCGGTGTCGACGAGCTTGTCTACACCGTTGATATTGATCGTTTCCGGCGCGGCTTCGTCATCGAAGTCGATGCGCGTATTCGCATTATCGTCTGACGCGATGGCAGTCTGGAAGTTGTTATATAGCTCTGCCCCCGCGCTCCCGTATGTCCCCAGTAGAGCGTTCGGGTTTTCGTTGGCGGCGTTCCCCTCGACGCTGTCGACCTCGGACGCCGTCCCAAGATGAATGACCGTGTAGGTGTTCCCTGCGGTATTGCTTCCGCCGACCGAGGTTGCCGGGTTTTCACCCCCGTAGATCGTGTCGTCGCCCAAACCCCCATCGATGGTGTCAGACCCTGTGCCGCCGTAGATGAGGTCGTTGTCGTCCTGACCAAAGAGCCTGTCGGCCCCGGCGCCGCCGTCAACCGTGTCGGCCCCTACCCCGGCCCAGACAAGATCGTCGCCTGCGCCGCCGTCGACCACATCCGCTCCCGCGCCGGTCGATATCGTGTCATCACCAGCCCCACCCGTAACACTGTTGGCACCGCTGCCGGTTTGCACGTTGAGCGCCGAAGTCGCCGCAGAGCCGTCCAGCGTGTCGTCTCCCGAATGGAGATAGAACCGCTCAAACTCCCAGAAATAGGCCGTCTGCCCCGCAAATGTGACGGTTCCGTCCCCATCGCCGGTAAAGGTGACGTTGACATCAACACCCGCATAATCGCCGTAGACCTCAAGCATATCGCCCAGGGTCTCTCCGGTTTCGCCACCGTAGAGCGATTCGCCATCCATGTTGTCATAGATTGCAACCCAGTCATCGCCGCCCTCACCGTAGAAGGTGTCATTGCCGGTATCGGTATCGTAGTTATCGTTCCCCTCGCCGCCGAAGATAATGTCATCGCCCGAGGAGCCGGTCAGGTAGTCATCACCATCACCGCCATAGATAACATTGTCATTGGCGTCGCCGTTGATTGCGTCATTACCCGATGTGCCCGACATCGAATTGGCAGGGATCGTCGTCGCATTGCCGGATCCGCTGGTCGTGTACCAAGTATCTGGAACAAAATAGACATTCCCGTCACTTCCATAGTGATAGGTGCCAGTGTCACTGATGTTTGAGTAGGTCTGACCGTCGCCCTGATAGACACCGCTCCAGGTCCAGCTGCCAGTCCCGATGACGTCGGCTGAAGTAAAGTTGGATTGGTTCGCAGAAATCCCGTCGCCGGCATCCAGTGTGCCGTCGCCAAGAGTGACAAGATACCCAACCGTCATGGCCAGCCTCCGAGTCTACCGTTCCTCGAGTGCGCGCCGGTGGGCCTGCCGCGTCTCGACGGGTGCATCAGGTTAGGCTGTTATGGTTGAAACAAAATGAATACAGGGCTTGCAACGGTCCGAAAATCGATACTGCTTTGTAAAATATATTAAAATTTAAATAGTATTTGCCTCTTATCCATTCTGATTTGACGAGCACCAGAGGCATTCAGCACGGATATCGCAGCTGAACAGAGCGAGACTACAACCGTAGAGCGCGCCTCCCCTCGGTCTTCACCTAAAGACGAATATGCCGCGAGGTATCAGTTGGCCACACCGAAACGCCGATTGTGGCCGGAGAAGCCAGACCCTCAAAAGCATCAAAATATGTGGAAAAATGGCTGGGGTGGTAGGATTCGAACCTACGATCTTCAGTACCAAAAACTGTTGCCTTACCACTTGGCCACACCCCATCGGTGAGCGGGTGTCTAATGCCAGATTTCAGCAGGTGCAAGAGGGTTTTTGGAAAAAAATGCAGTTTTCATGCTTCCCTTTGGCTGGTCTGTTCTGACCCGGAAATACTCAGCTCTGGTGCTGGGTTTCTCAATCTCTTCCGGTCCTTACAAGGATGGAGCCGGCGCGATGCCCCCGTTCGACGGCGTGATGCGCCTTGGCGGTGTCGACCAGATCGAAAACCTCAGCGATGGGCAGATGCAACGCCCCAGCGGCTGCGGCATGTTCGATACGTTTGATCGCTGCACGGCGGGCCACGGGCGGCAGCAGATAGACCAGCATCATCTCCAGCGTCACCGATTTGAACATCAACGGGTAGAACGGCAGCTGCGGTGTCATCTGCTGCGCCGACCCATAGGCCGTTATCCGACCATTTGGTGCAATGACCTCGGTGTCGACGGCACAGTTCGCACCAAACTCAACCTCGACGATATGGTCGACGTGGCGACCATCATTTGCCGCCAGGATCTGCTCTGCCAGGTCCCCGTCGGCATAGGCCAGGGTGGCGTCAGCTCCGGCCTGCCGGACCCGGTCCGCCGCGTGAGATGCGCAGGTCGCGATCACCCGCGCCCCGCCCCATCTGGCCAGCTGCACGGCCAATAGGCCAACGGTGCCGGCACCGCCCTGAACGAGCACCGTCCGATCGGTGACATCCCCACCCGAGAACACCGCATGAGCAGCCGTTAGCGCCGGGATTCCCAGAGCCGCGCCCTGTTTCAGGTCAAGCCCTTCCGGCAGCGGAACAGCCTGCTCAGCCGGCAGCGTTATGGAGGTGGCGGCGGTCCCGAACGGCCGCTGCCACTGGCCGTTCCAGATCCAGACGGCCTCCCCGATACGCGCCGGATCGACACCCTCGCCGACCTCCGCAATCACGCCCGACCCGTCACTATGGGGAATGATCACCGGATAGGGCAGCTCAGTCACTCCAGCGCGGGCGCCGGCCCTCGCCTTCACGTCAGAGGGGTTTACGCCGGAATAGGTCAGTTCCACACGCAGCTCACCTGGCCCCGGTGCGATATCGGGCAGGTCTTCCAGCTGCAGGACGGTTTCTGCCGCTCCAAACGCGCGATAGGTGACTGCCTTCATGATAGGGACCTCTTCGTACTGGCGAGCGCGATGCACACCCTCTGCTGCCCCCGTAGATGAGCGAAGACACGGCAGGCCTGCAAGCCCCCGCGTCTCCACCGCTCTCACCGGGTCGATGGTCCGCCCGATGGATTTTTACCGCTCAGGCAGGCACACCCGCGGACCGCAGCGCCTTGCTCCAATCCTTGCCGAAGGGGGCATTGGATGCCGCGTGATCTTTTTCGTAACGTGCAATGTTGAACCCCGGCTGCACGGTGAGCAGCGATTTCACGACATCCCGCGCCTTGTCCGATTGCCCCAATGCCTGCAGGGCGATGGCTTTGGTCCGTAACGTTGCCGGGAAGGTCGGGTTGGCCTGCAAGGACCGGTCTGCCAGGTTGACTGCACGCTCGTAATTCTGCGCGCCCAGATTGGCCGTCGCCGAATATGAATCGAAGTAATAGCGCTGCGGTCCCAGCGGAGAGAGCCGCCGTGCGGCATCCGTCAGCCTTACCGCATCCTCCGGCTGGTTCTGATAGGCAAGGGTTGTGCCCTTCAGCAGCAATGCCAATGCTTCGTTCGGATTGTCCTTCAGTGCGAGGTCATAGGAATCCTGCGCCAGATCGAACCGGAACATCAGGTGGCTGGCGATCAGCCCCCGCACCGTCAGTGCCAGAGAGAACGTCGGATCCTGGGCGAGCGCCGCTGCCACCAGCTGGTTGGCGAGATGCGCGTCAAGCTGACGATCCGTGGAGAAACCTTTCTGCACGCGCATCACATGCCACATCGCCATCCACGTCAGGGCAACCGGGTGCTGCACTTCACGTTCCAGCAGGACTGCGAGGATTTCCTGCGCCTGGTTGAACTGCGGCATCTGCATGTCCTGCATCAGCGCGATCGCCGCCATCAGCAAGGTATGGCTATCGTGTTTGGACAGTGGCCTGAAGCCAACCAAACGCACCGCTTCACCGACCACGGTCCAGCCGATCTGCGCGGTAACATCTCGCAAAGCCATGCTGCACCCATTGGTCAGCATCGCGAGGGTTTCGGTGAAGTCTCGCGACCAGATGACCCGCTCCCGCTCGGCGTCATGCAGGTCAACCTGCAAACGGTAGGTCTGGCCCGTAACATTGACGGTCCCCGATACAAGATAGCTGGCACCCGCCATCGAATAGACTTCGCTAGGGCGGATCTGATGCGGATCGAACTGCCGCGACGCCAGATATGACGTGACGCAAAAGGCATGGCTGCGCGACAGGTGGCGCACCAACTCCTCCGAGAGCAATGCCCCAAGCGGAGATTTTGCATCCCCCGGCGCGCGGTGCACAAACGGCAGAACGGCGATCGGCGGCAACAGGCTGTCCAATACGGCGCGGCTGTAGTCACGCAGCATGCCCGTGGCGGCCCGATTGCGGGCATCGGCACGCGTCAGCTCATTGCGCTGTTGTTCCAACCAGACCGCAAATGTCGTTTCATGCGGCAGCTCAAAGCCTTCCATGAAATCGCCCTTGGCAGGGTCTGCATCTACTTCGATTTTCGACAGATCCAGGACCACGCGCTCTCGATTGGCGGACAGAAAGGACGCACATTCGCTTCCAAGATGCCGACGGAGAGTCGAGAGCGCGGTTCGCAAACTGGCCTTCGCCTGCTCTGGCTGGGCCAGACTCCACAGGGTACGCTCCAAAAACGCTCGTGTTCGCACACCGCCTTCTGCAGTAGACAAAAGTGCCAACAGTGCCTGGTGCTTTGAGCCGAGGAGAAGACTGTCTCCGTCGGGCAGAAAAACTCCAAACGCGCCAAAATGGCGAATTCTAAGTTTATTTTCCATATCCCAAACCCATTACCTCTAGCAATACAACCGGAACCTATAAACCCCAACTCCGACCGAATTGATTACCCACTCATTAACCATCTCACAAGAATCAATAAAAGTCATCACAAATAATACAACCTAAAGGATTTCATCATGTTTGAATAACGCACACTTGTGGAGTATTCCCTCCAACATCCAAACCACTGATCGGCATCCAGCTATTGACCACGGCTGAATGAGACGACAGCCGCAATATATTGTCTCCTCCAGATGGAGAAACTGCACATCCGGTGTCAGGACAGCAGAACCGCGCAGGCGGAATAGCCGTCACATCCGGCGCCGTTCTCTAACAGTCATTGATCGGGAGGCCGGATATGGATGCGAAATAATGCACCCTATGATTGTTTGGTTAATTTTCAGATATAAACCGATACCCGCTGCCGACAGTATCGACACGACCCACGCCACCATTCGGTAGGTGATACCCTACAACCATCAGCTGCTCAGATGACAGCCGCTGCAACAGCTTTTGCCGCATCCTGGCCGCGGGGGCCGGGAGTTGATCGGATGCGATTTCCCAGCCCGGCTCGGAGAAGCTGACATGTGCATTGGTGATCGCATCACCCAGCACCATCACGTTATCCGTCCCACCTGAGATTTCAAACGACATATGGCCGGGTGAATGGCCAAAGGTCGCGTGTGCAGCAACACCCGGCAGGATCTCGGCGCCATCATCGAACAGGGTGATACCATCGGCAAGGATCTCCAGACGTCGGCGTGCGCCAACCGCCATGGACTCACGCGCCGCGCCGATTGACCCCACGGTTGCAGGATCAAACCAGTAGTCCCATTCCTTGCGCCCCATCATATGTTGAGCGTTGCTAAAGAGCGGTTCGTCAAAATCATCCAGAACACCCCAGAGATGGTCAGGATGGCAATGCGTGAACACCACATGCGTGACATCCTCCGGGCTGATCCCCACGGCAGCTAGCGCATCGGGCAGCTGTCCAGTCCCATCCTGAAAGGCGGGCCCCGCACCGGTATCAAACAGAATGATGTGATCCTTGTCGCGCAACAGCGTGACATTCACCTCCGGTGTGAGCGGCTCATCAGGAGACATCCCATGCTCCGCAAGGACACGCGCAAGCGCAGATGGCTCCAGATCCCCATACAGAAAAGAGGGTGGCAACTGCATTCGGCCATCTGAGAGGCTGAGCAGCTCCGCTGCGCCGAGCGACACTCTGGTTTCCGCCCAAACACGCCCGAAGGGCACCAGCGCGAGCCCGGCCCCCAACCCCTGCACAAAATGCCGTCTTGTTACTGCCATGGTTCAACTCCCTCTTCCGCAAGAGGAATAATATTCAAATATGTGCATAAAATGAAGCCCAATACGCCGGATAGAGGGCCTGATCCAAGAATAGCAGAAACCGACAGATAGAAACCTGTCGGCTTTTTCCCTTTTGTTTTCGAGGCGGTCGCCTATTTCCGGCTCAGCTCTTTCCAGACGCCATTCTCTACCACCGAGATGACAATGACATCGGCGCCCCTATGGTCATCCGGCCCGTAGGTGATCTGGGTATCGGTCAAGGCATCAAAGAAATCGAGGCTTTCCATCCCCTTGATAAAGCTTTCATGAGTCAGATCGGGGCCTGCGGCCTCCAGCGCATTCACCACGGTATTGGCTGCACTATACCCGAGCATGGCAAAGCCACCGGCGGGCTGGCCGAACTTTGCTTCGTAATCCGCCATAAACTTCGCCGGAACGTCGTCCTCAGCCCGCGCGATCAGGTCAGCCCAGCCAGCCGCAGCATAGAGACCCTCCGTTACGCCGCCGGGCACCGCCGCCACCACCTCAAGAAAACCGGCGGAGGTGTTGAGGAATTTCGCCTCGGTCCAGCCCAGTTTCTTGGCGGTGCCAACCACGGTAATCCCCTGCCGCACGCCAAGAGCCATGGTGATGATATCGCATCCTTCGGACTTCAGCTTCGTCAACGAACCGACAAAGTCCAGCTCATCCGGCTTATGGGTCGTCTCGGCAGCGAAACTCAGCCCTAGTTCGGCAGCAACATCCTGGCTGCCCTCCTTGATCTCCTTGCCGAAATCCGACGGGATATACATCGAGCAGACTTCTTTCGCATCGAATTCTTCCGCCAGATAGGTCACACCGGCGCGGACCTGATCGTAATAGCTGGAAAACCCGATGAACTTATTGTCGATCGGCTCCTGCAACATCTGACGCGCAGCGGTCAGCGGGCTGATATTGGGAATGCCTTTCGGATCCAGCAATTTGAACCCTGCGATATTCATGGGTGTTCCCAACGACAGGAGCATTGCAAAGACCTGATCGCGATTCAGAAGCTTATTGTAGCCCTGCATGGCCCGCGGAATCTGATAGCCATTGTCTTCGACCACGAAACGAATTTGGCGGCCGTGAATGCCGCCATTGGCATTGGCCTCGTCAAACCGCAAATTGGCGCCATTTACGGCCGGCACACCAACAGCGGCAAATATTCCACTTAGGTCATTGACCGAGCCGAGCACAATTTCACTGTCGCTCACTCCTTGGGTCTGCGCCATCGCCTGAGGCGCAAGCCCCGCCGCCAGTGCGGCCCCGATAAAGCCCGCTGTCCATCTCTTCATCTGCGCTTACTCCCTTGTGTCCCCCGGCGCGGATGCGCCTGTTTGTCAGTACATCTGGTCGATCAGG
The DNA here is from genome assembly GCF_048055755.1 of Phaeobacter sp. JH204B. Lineage (NCBI taxonomy): Bacteria > Pseudomonadati > Pseudomonadota > Alphaproteobacteria > Rhodobacterales > Roseobacteraceae > Phaeobacter > Phaeobacter sp. JH204B. The sequence continues at coordinate 37,115 of NZ_JAYMXF010000019.1, read as the reverse complement.
TTCTTGTGCTTTTTCTCGACCAGCCCACGTTTCAACTTCATGGTCGCGGTCAGCTCGTCATCCTCGGCCGTGAGCAGAACGTTGATCAGACGGAAATCCTTGATCTGCTCGACACGCGCGAAATCACGGTTGACCGCATCGACCTCACCCCGGATCAGATCAACCACCGGTTCCGCAGCACAGAGCGAGGCAAAATCACTAAACGGGATTTTCCGATCCTGCGCAAATTTCTCGACGTTTTCCTGATCAATCATGATCAGGCAGGTCAGGAATTTGCGCCGGTCACCGATCACCACTGCGTCGGAAATATAGTGGCTGAACTTTAACCGGCTTTCGATTTCAGCCGGTGTGATATTCTTGCCGCCAGCGGTGATAATGATGTCCTTGATCCGCCCGGTGATGGTCAGGAACCCATCTTCGTCCAGCCGCCCGACATCGCCAGTGCGCAGCCAGCCGTCCTCGGTATAGGTCTCAGCCGTTTTTTCAGGCTTGCGCCAATATCCCTGGAAATTGTTGAGCCCCCAGAGCTGAATTTCCCCATCCGCCGCGATACGAATATCAACGCCCGGCACGGCCTGGCCAACAGTGCCCGGCCGATGCGACAACACCCGGTTTGCCGCGGTAAGTCCTGCGTTTTCGGTCATCCCGTAGCCCTCGATCAGCGGCACGCCAATCGACCAATACCAACGCAGCAGTTCAGGCGAAATCGGTGCCGCCCCGGTGCCGCCCCGGCGCAGCCGGTCCAGCCCGAGCATTCGGCGCAGATTACGCAGAACCAGCATATCCCAGATCCGATAGCGCAGGGCGATACCCGCAGGGACGGGTTTTGCGGCCAGCACATACTCGGCCCGCGCAGCCCCCGCAGCGACCGCCCGACCAAAGGCCCAGCGCCCCAGCCAGGTCGCCTCCTGCGCCAGGACCAGAACGCGGGAATAGACTTTTTCCCAGACACGCGGCACCGCAAAGAAGGTGGCCGGCGACACTTCCTGCATATTGTCGAAAACGGTTTCCGGGCTTTCGGCGAAATTGACCGTACTGCCGGCCGCCATTGGCAGGTAGACGGAGACGTTGCGCTCAAGGATATGGCAGAGCGGCAGGAAACAGAGCTGCTCATCCGTGGCGTAGCATTCCAGTGCACGCGCGCCTGACTCCATCGTCGCGAGGATGTTCTCGTGACTCAACATGGCGCCCTTGGGCAGGCCAGTGGTGCCCGACGTATAGATCAGCAGCGCGGTTTCATCTGGCCGCGACCGGGCCACCGCGTCCTCGAAAGCGGTTGGATTTGCCATCTTGAAGGCCGCGCCCTGATCATAAAGCTGATCGAGAAACAGGCATCTGTCATGCTCCAGATCATGCAGCCCGTCGCGCTCCAGAATGATAACCCAGCGCAGATGCGGGACCTCGGCTTCGATCTCCAGGAACTTGTCCAGCTGCTCGTCGTTTTCCACCACCAGAAACCGGCTGCCGCTGTCATTGATCAAATAGGCCAGCTGCTGGGCGGAATCTGTCGTATAGACGCCAGACGCAATGGCCCCGGCGCCCTGGATGCCCATATCGAGATAGAGCCATTCCTTGCGGTCTTCGCTCAGGATCGAAACAACTTCACCTCGCTCAAGCCCCAGCGCCATCAGGCCCAGGCCGATCTTTTCCGCATGGTCCCAGTAGTCCTGCCAGGAATAGGCCTTCCAGATGCCCATATCCTTTTCGCGATGAGCCGTCCGTTTGCCCAGTTGATGACAGCGCAGCGAAAACAATTTTGCCACGGTATCGCAGCCATCGACCATGACGGGCCGCTGCCCCGGCGTGGCATTGTAGCTGGCGCCGTTCAGTTCAACCTGAGGAAGCGGGGCCGCATCGCCGCCCGCCTGTGTTGTTATGTCTGCCGCCGACGCTGTCTGTGTCACCGCTGTCCTCGCATCCATTCAGGTCCCTAGTTGATCTCAGTCGCGCCGATCAGCGCCATGTCTTCTTGCGCTTCCAGCGTTTCTCGCTGCGCTGCCCGGCCTCCTGATGGCCGAGGTAAAACGCTTTGATATCCTCGCTGTCCATCAGCCGGTCGGCGCTGCCATCCATGACGATACGCCCGATTTCCATGACATAGCCGACATGCGCCAACTCCAGCGCAATCCGCGCGTTCTGTTCCACCAGCATCATGGTCACCCCCTCATCGCGGTTCAGCCGCTTCAGGATGCCAAAGATTTCCTGTACCAGCAGTGGCGACAGGCCAAGGCTTGGTTCATCCAGAAGCATGATGCGCGGACGGAGCATCAACCCACGCCCGATCGCCAGCATCTGCTGCTGACCGCCTGACAGTGTGCCAGCCTCCTGATGGCGCCGCTCAGCCAGGATGGGGAAATAGTCAAACACCATCTGACGGTCGCGCTCGATCTCAGCCTGATCACGGCGGGTATAGGCCCCGAGGGTCAGGTTTTCGTCAACGCTGACCAACGGAAAGACCTCGCGCCCCTCGGGCACATGTACGATGCCCCGGCGGACGATCCGATGCGGTTCCTCACCTTGGATTTCTTCGCCGTCGAAGCTGACCGTGCCCTTCTCAGGATCCATGATACCCGAAATCGTCTTCAGCAGGGTAGATTTTCCAGCGCCATTGGCGCCCAGAACCGTGACGATCTGCCCGGCCTGAACCGATAGCGAAACACCGCGAATGGCCATGATCGGCCCGTAGAAACTCTCAAGATTGCGAATGTCCAGCAAGGCCGCGCCCATCACACCGCCCCCGCGCCCAGATAGGCTTCGATAACAGCCGGGTCGGCCTGCACTTCAGCCGGGGTGCCTTCGGCCAGTTTCGCGCCATCGGCGAGGGCCAGAACCCGGTCCGACACGCTGGACACCAGACCCATGTCGTGTTCCACCATCAGGACAGTGATCCCCATCTGTTTGCGGATATCGTCGATCCACCAGCGCATATCCTGGGTTTCCTCCACCGACAGGCCGGAGGCGGGTTCATCCAGCAGCAAAAGCCGCGGCCCCGAGGCCAATGCACGGCCAAGCTCAACAACCTTGCGGATGCCATAGGGCAACCCGGCAATCATCTTGTTGCGGTAGGCTTGCAGATCCAGGAAATCGATGACCTCCTCAACAGCAGCCCGGTGCAACCGTTCCTCGCGCCGGACACGTGGCGCAAAAAACAGCTCTTCGATCAGGGTGGTGCGCCGATGACGATGCCGACCGACCAGCAGGTTCTGCAGCACCGTCGCATGATCGAACAACTCGATATTCTGAAACGTCCGCGCAATGCCCAGATCCGCCACCGCATCCGCGTTGCACTGCAACAGGTCACGCCCATCAAAGCGGAACTGGCCGGAATGTGGTTGGTAGAACCTGGAAATCAGGTTGAATACGGTGGACTTCCCCGCCCCATTTGGCCCGACGATGGCATAGACCTCACCTTCCTCAACCGAGAAGCTGAGATCATTCACCGCCACAACGCCACCGAATTTCAACGTGGCATGTTCAATCTCCAACAGGCTCATCTGAGGCGCTCCGTCTTGAGATAGGATTTCTGACGCCGGAACATATCCTTGCGTGCGAAGGGGAACAGCTCAAACCAGATGCGAATCTTCAGCCAGCGTCCATAGAGGCCCATCGGCTCAAACAGAATGAACAGGATCAGGATCATGCCAAAGACGCCGGTTTCCAGACCCGGAATGGCAACCCCGCTGCCGAGCACGCTGTCTTTCAGGATCGACAGCCCCTGCGGCAGAAAGGCGACCACCACCGCGCCAAAAAACGCGCCATGTATTGATCCCAGCCCGCCAATCACGATCATCATCAGCAGCGTAATCGAGATCACCAGAGAGAAGGTCTCATTGTTAAAGGCACCGGCGTAATAGCCCATCAACGCCCCGGCCCAACCGGTGATCATGCAGCTTAGCCCAAAGGCGGTTGCCTTGGTCCGGGCGATATGTACGCCCATCGCGGTGGCGCTGACTTCACTGTCGCGCACCGCTGCAAAGGCCCGGCCAAGCGGTGACCGTAATAGATTGCGGTAAAACAGCGTTGAAATCACCGTGACACCAAGAACCAGATAGTAAAAGCGCACCGGCATGGTCCAGCGTTCAATCTCGATCCCAAATAAACGGATCACGTCAGGAAATTTGCCCGACACACCACCGGTCCAGGGTTCAAGCAGAACGATGATGTCATCGGCCAGGATCGACAGGGCAATGGTAGCAATCGCCAGATAGATCCCGTGCAATCGCAGGGCCGGAATGGCGATGATGGCCCCAACAACCCCGGTCAGGACCCCTGCCAGCGGGAACGCCAGAACAAAGGGCACCCCCTGTTCAATCAGGATGGTATTGGCATAGCAGCCAATCGCCAGAAACGCAGCATGGCCAAGGCTGGCCTGTCCCGTCTGGCCGGTCAGCAGCATCAGCCCCAGCCCGGCAATCGCCCAGATCAGAACATTGGTGACCTCGCCGATGTAGAATTCGTTGATCAGCAGTGGCAAAGCCAGCGCCAGCACAATCAACGCACCATAAACCAGCAGGCTATGACGGTCAGGAAACAGGCGGATGTCGTGGTCGTAGCTGGTTTTGAACTGAATCCGCATCGCCTTATACCTTCTTTGTGCGCACTTGGCTGAACAGACCATGCGGACGGAAGACCAGCACCGCCAGCAACAGCACGTAAGGGGCAATCTGCGAATAGCCAGCCGCCAGGTAACGCGCGGCAAAAGGTTCGATAACGCCGACGATCAACCCGCCCGCCAACGCACCCGGAAGCGAGCCGAAGCCACCGATCACCGCCGCAGCAAAGGCCTTGATGCCCAGCAGCCCGGCATTTGGATCAATCGCGCCCTTCGACGCAAAGAGGATGCCCGCAACAGCCGCCGTCGCTCCCGAGAGCCCCCAGATGAGCCCCTGCACCCGCCTGACCGGAATGCCCATGAAATAGGCCGCCATCTGGTTTTGGCTGGCCGCCTGCATGGCCAGACCCAGCTTGGTGCGCTGAAAGAACTGGTAGAGCGACCAGGTCAACAGCACCGTGACAACAATCACCGCTATATCGGCCAGCCCCAGAACGACGCCGGCAAGCTGTACATCTCCCAGCGCCAGCGGACTCTCAAGCGTCTGTGGCTCATGGCCCCAGATCGCACCGGCAAAGAAGCGGATGACAAAGCCCAGCGCGATCGTCAGGATGACAACCGCCGTCTGGTTCTGCCCAAAGAGATGACGCAGGATCAGCAGGTCAAGCAGATACCCAAGCCCGGCCATGATTGCGATCGACAGCGGTGCCGCGACCCAGAAGGGTAAGTCCAGATATTCAGCATTGGTCAGTCCCAGCGTAACGAAGGCGCCAAGCATCATGAAATCGCCCTGAGCGAAATTGACCGCCTCGGTCGCCTTGTAGATCAACACGAAGCCAAGCGCGATCAGACCGTAAACACAGCCGTTCGCGAGCCCGCTGACCAGCAGCTGCACTCCGTCCAAATTGTCCTCCCCCACCCGTTCAAGGCGGCTTTTCTTTTTGCGCAGGTCCTATGCGTTTCAGACCTCCTCAAGCCAAAACGCCGCTGCGATTAAACCCAGAGTAGAGAGGTTGAAATTCACCTGTCAATCCGCGCGACACTGCGTCAGCGCCAGAAAAACAGGCTACCGCATTCGAAAAATGCCTCTACCATTCGCGGCGCAATCTTGGGCCGAACCGGTGCGCGAGGTGACCAGTCAGCCGCAGACGCTCTTTAGCGCAGCGCAGAATCTCGCGGCCGCTGCCGACAAGCGGTGCTCACTCCGCAGGCAGAGCCCGACCGGCCCAAGAGTGCTGTCAGTGTCCAGTGGCAGCTCTACCAGGGCGCCGCTGGCGAGGTCAGATTTCACCACCCCATGGCTGATGATCCAGACCGCCTGATGTGCCAATGTGAACTGGCGCCCAAACGTCGACGAGACTGTTTCAATGGCGGCCTCAGGCATCGAAATGCCCTGTTCCAAGAACATGCGTTCAACCGAAGGGCGAATAATTGACTTCGGCGGCGGCATCAAAACCGGAAACGCACCGAACAGCGCATAGGGGAGATCCTGCGGTGCCAGCTCCGTCAGCGGATGGCCCGGTGCGACGACCACGGTTACCCGCTCACGGAACAGCGGATCGAAATCCAAGCCCACCATATTTTCGGGTGCCGGTAGTCGCCCTACGACCACATCCAGCTCTCCGCGCCGCAACAGATCCAGCAGATGCTGATTGTCTCCCGACATGACGGAAAACCGGTTGCGCGCGCCCTGCGTCCAGATATTGGCCAGCGCCTCCGGGACAACGGTTGCCGAGACCGTCGGCAAAGCCCCAATCGCGACCTTGGATCCTGCGGCCTCGTCCAGCCCACGTAGCAATTCGACACCGTCGCGTGTCAGGGCCAGACTGCGCCCCGCATAGTCCCTGAACATCTCACCATAGCTGGAGAGTCGAATGCCGCGACCGTGTTTCTCGACCAAAGGTTTATCGCAGACGGCTTCCAATTCGCGCAGCGCCCGCGTCACTGCCGGCTGGGTCATGCCCAGGCGCTCCGCCGCTTGGGTCACGCTCATCTTTCTGGCAACCTCGACAAAGACCTCCAGATGGCGGAGCTTCAGCTGAGATGAAAGGCGCATATCATTTTCGACATAAAAATATCCACACAAGGGGATTATACAGACCATTTACGATATGAGATAAGGGATAATCCATGGAGGAGCATATGCACAAGCCGCAGTATGACGCAGGGATGAAGGTTCGTCGCGAGGTATTGGGCGAAGCCCATGTGGCCCGCGCAGATGCTGCGACAACAGCGCTGGATGCGCCTTTCCAATCCCTGATTACCGAAGCAGCCTGGGGGACAGTCTGGGCCTCTGAGCAGATCAGCCGACGCGAACGCTCGATGCTGACGCTAGCCCTTCTTGCGGCGCTCGGCAATTTCGATGAGATCCCGATGCACATCCGTGCAACCGCAAATACCGGCGCAACACCCGAAGATATTGCTGAAGTTTTCCAACATGTTGCCATCTACGCGGGGGTGCCGCGCGCCAATCATGCGCTGAAGCTCGCCAAGAGAACCTATGCCGAAATGGCCGCCGAAGAACGAGGCGACGCCACCCCCGCAGGAGACAGCTGTGACGCCCCCTGATTATTTTACCCGCGACCGCCGCTGGCACCCTCCTGCCTTCACGCCGGACTACAAAACCTCGGTCAGCCGATCCCCCCGATTGCCGCTGCTCAGCCTCGAAAACACTGCCAGCGAAATCACCGGCCCGACGTTTGCGCCCAGCGATATCGCGCCCGGAGACAATGACCTTCTGACCAATTTCGCCCACGATGGCGGCAGTCCGATCGGCGAGCGCATATTGCTGCATGGGCGTGTTCTGGACGAAAACGCACGTCCCGTTCCCAATACACTGGTCGAGATCTGGCAAGCCAATGCCTCGGGCCGCTACCGCCATAAAAAGGACGGCTATCTGGGTGCATTGGACCCCAATTTTGGCGGCTGCGGTCGTGTTCTGACCGATGATCAGGGCGCCTATGCCTTTCGCACAGTGAAACCGGGGGCCTACCCCTGGCGCAATAGCATAAACGACTGGCGGCCTGCACATATACACGTTTCGGTGTTTGGCCGCGCCTTTGCGCAGCGGCTGATCACCCAGCTCTACTTCGAGGGCGATCCGCTGATTGCCCGCTGCCCTATCGTTAGCACCATCCCCGATCCCGCCGCCGTTCAGCAACTGATTGCGCGGCTCGACATGAACGAGACGCTGCCGTTTGACATGATTGCCTATCGCTTTGATATCGTGCTGCGCGGGCGTCGCTCTACCCTGTTTGAAAACCGGCCGGAGGGGAACTGATGGTGCCGCCACTGAAGGAAACCCCGTCTCAGACCGCAGGCCCCTATGTGCATATAGGCCTAGCGCCCGGTGCCGCCGGGTTTGAAATCTATGCGGCCGAGCTGGGTCAGGATATCGCCGGGCCTAATGCCAGGGGCCAGCGCATTCGGGTTCAAGGCCGGGTCTTCGATGGCACCGGCGCAGCTCTGAAGGACGTTTTAATCGAGGTCTGGCAGGCCAATGCCGACGGGCGCTATCCGCATCCGGAGACTCCAACATCCGATGATGCGCGCGGGCCCGTCGAACCCGGTTTTCGTGGCTGGGGCCGCGCGATTTCTGATTTCGACACCGGGGACTGGCAGTTCGAGACCGTGAAACCGGGAGGTGTCTGCGGGCGTGATGGGAAGACCATGGCACCACATATCAACCTCTGGATCGTGGCGCGTGGCATCAACATCGGGCTGAATACCCGGCTCTACTTCGACGATGAGCCGGAGGCCAACGCCAGCGATCCCACCATGGCGCTGATCGAGCAGACCGAGCGGCAAAAAACCCTGATCGCCCGCCGCAAGGATCACGGCAGGGCGGACGATGCGCAGGCACCCGTGACCTATCGCTTTGACATTCACCTGCAAGGGCCGGACGAAACCGTGTTCTTCGATATCTGAGGGCTGATCATGACCAATCCCTGTATCATCTGCGTCGCGATAACCGGCTCTGTGCCGCGCAAGGCCCATAACCCGGCCGTGCCGATCACTGTTTCCGAACAGGTAGAGAGCACACAGGAAGCCTATGAAGCCGGTGCCAGCATCGCCCATTGCCACGTCCGCCAGGACGACGAAACACCAACCTCCGATCCCGACAGGTTTGCTGAACTGATGGACGGGATCCGGCGGCACTGTCCCGACATGATTGTCCAACTCTCTACCGGCGGCCGCTCCGGCGCTGGTCGCGAACGCGGCGGAATGCTGTCTCTTCGGCCTGATATGGCTTCGCTCTCGGTGGGCTCCAATAATTTTCCAACCCGCGTCTACGAGAACCCGCCGGATCTGGTCGATTGGCTGGCTGCGCAGATGCAGGCCTACGACGTGAAACCGGAAATTGAGGCCTTTGACCTCTCCCATATTCATCAGGCGGTGGCGATGTCGCGTGACGGCCGGTTGAAGGCCCCACTCTACGTCCAGTTTGTACTGGGCGTGAAGAATGCAATGCCGGTGGATCGTGATGTGTTTGACTACTACGTCGAGACCATGCAGCGCCTTGCCCCGGATGCGCAGTGGTGCGCGGCCGGGATCGGAGCCGGACAGATCGAGGTCAACGAATGGGCCATCGCGGCAGGCGGGCACACCCGTACCGGGCTGGAAGATAATCTGCGACTGGACCGACATACGCTTGCCCCCTCCAATGCCGCACTGGTGCGCCGGACGGCGGATCTGTGCGAACGCTACGGGCGACCCGTTGCTACCGCTCATCAGGCCCGCAGCATTCTGGGCCTGCGCGCAGCCAACGGCTGCAACGGGGCGACCGGCTATCACCTATCAGCGCAGCAATAGGCCGACCCAAGACACCTCTTTCGGCTGTTTCATGCCCAACCCAAGGGACGCGGCGTCAGCCAGCCTGCCCCCCTTGCCTGCGCGCATATCGCACCCTATCTCGAGGATGCGCGCGACGCATTCGCAGCAAGAGCCGCTCCTCCCTCGGCTGCTGTAGCCTGATTGCCTAACCCTCCCGAGTTGCACAGGGCTTGGAATGCGCCGCGCGTTACCATCCCTCGCATCCCATTGGCCATGAGATATAGCGCCAAGCCTCCTCAATCCGCGACGTCTTGCTGCTCCGGGATCTGCGACAGATCACGCAATATCGGGCAGTCCGGGCGATTATCGCCGGAACAGCAGGTGACCAGTTCCGACAATGTGTCCCGCATCGCTTCCAGATCCGCGATCTTGAGGTTGATCTTGTCCAGATGTTCTTGCGCCAGTTGTTTGACATCTGCGCTGGCACGGCTCTCATCCTCGTAAAGCGCAAGAAGCGTGCGGCAGTCCTCGATCGTAAACCCAAGCGCGCGGGCACGACCCAGAAACGCCAGCTTGTGAAGGTCGGTCTCCGCAAAACAGCGATACCCGTTTTCGCTGCGCCGCGGTTTGATCAGCCCAATGTCCTCATAGTATCGAATGGTCTTGGCCGGTAGGCCGGAGCGGTTCGCCACATCGCCTATATTCATGGTCGCACCTCTGCCAATTGCTGCGCGCCTCGCGCGTTTGGGAACTTTCCTAAGGGATCTATTTCGGAACTCATTCGACGCAAGCCCAGGCTGTTGCCGAGGCCGGTCACCTTAACGTTCAGTTTTCTGACACGCGCCTGTTCCATGGCTCACCCCTTTCGACATCTGATCATCCCCTTTTGCGGCAGATATGAGGCTTCCAGTCAGGGGAAGGTCAAGGGCAGATAGCGTAGGTTTCTCGAACAGATGACGTGGCCATACTTACGCCCACCGGATCGGCAGGTGACGGGAACGAAGAGGCCCTCGTCGTATTCTTCTGAGGCGCAGCCAGCCGAAGCCGCTAGTGTGGTAGCGCAAGAAATACACATCCCGCGACGGCCGATGGTTTACGCCCCCCCAATGGGTCTGCCAATATGCCGCTCAGCGCAATTGGCGCCTGCCGTCACTGACAGAACAAAGGAATTTCGCAATGATACGCACTCGCGCCGCTGTGGCCGTTGCCCCGGGCAAACCGCTTGAGATCATGGAAGTGAACCTCGAAGGTCCGAAAAAGGGCGAGGTGCTGGTCGAAATCAAGGCAACAGGCCTCTGCCACACGGATGAATTCACCCGCTCCGGGGATGACCCGGAAGGGATCTTCCCGGCCATCCTGGGCCACGAGGGCGCAGGCGTCGTGATCGAAGTTGGCGAAGGCGTCACCAGCCTTGAAGTGGGCGATCACGTCATTCCGCTTTACACCCCCGAGTGCCGCGAATGCGAGTATTGCCTCAACCCAAAGACAAATCTGTGTCAGGCGATCCGCTCTACCCAAGGTCAGGGCCTGCTGCCGGACGGATCCACCCGTTTCTCGATGCTGGATGGGACACCGATCCACCATTACATGGGCTGCTCGACCTTTGCCAATCACACAGTGGTGCCTGAGATCGCCCTGGCCAAGATCCGCAAGGACGCCCCCTTTGACAAGGTCTGCTACATCGGATGCGGCGTCACCACCGGCATCGGCGCGGTGATCAACACCGCCAAGGTCGAGATCGGGTCGCGCGCGATTGTCTTCGGCCTTGGCGGCATTGGACTCAACGTGATCCAGGGTCTGCGACTGGCAGGTGCGGATCAGATCGTCGGCGTCGACCTCAACCCCGGCAAGGTTGAGATGGCCAAGAAATTCGGCATGACCGACTTCGTAAACCCCTCAGAGGTGGAGGGCGATCTGGTGGCGCATCTGGTTGAGCTGACCAAGGGTGGCGCCGATTACACATTCGACGCGACGGGCAATGTGCAGGTCATGCGGACCGCGCTTGAAGCGGCGCATAAAGGCTGGGGTGAGAGCATCATCATCGGCGTGGCTCCGGCAGGCGCCGAGATTTCGACCCGCCCGTTCCAGCTGGTCACAGGCCGCAGCTGGCGTGGCACCGCCTTTGGCGGCGCCGCCGGGCGTACCGACGTGCCCAAGATCGTGGACTGGTATATGGACGGCAAGATCGAGATCGACCCGATGATCACACACAAACTGTCGCTGGACGAGATCAACCATGGATTCGAACTGATGCACGAAGGAAAGTCGATCCGCGCCGTGGTCGAATTCTGATCCACCCGCATACCCGAGATCATGACGCAGGCCGCAGGGCCTGCGTTTTTTTTTTCACTTCATCTGCCTGCATTCGGGGAACGTCCTGCCAGCAAGGGGTGGCGAGCCGCGTCAACCAAAGGCATAATTGCCCGGCACCTGCCCCGCTTTGGTTGAGGACCTTGCTTGAAACTACAAGCCGTTGACATCTCCCGGACCGAATCCGCCGCGACGATCATCTTTCGCACCCTGCGCAAGGCGATCATCACCGGTGAGCTGTCGGATGGAACCCCCCTGCGGCAGGATGAAATCGCCAAGGCCTTTCACACCTCGCGCTTTCCCGTCCGCGAGGCGATTGCCCGCTTGGAACAGCAGGGGCTGGTCACCTCCCAGCGCTACAAGGGTGCCGTGGTCGCAACCCTGTCGATGCAGGACGCCTCAGAAATCTTTGAGCTGCGCGCCAAGCTTGAAGCGGATATCATCCGCGCCGCCGTCCCGAATATGACCATGGACATCCTCGCACAGGCGCGCGCGCATCTGGATGCCTTTGCCGCCTGCGATGCGCCAATGCAATGGGGGCCGCTGAACCGAAAATTTCACGGCACGCTCTATAGTGTCAGCGGCTTGCCCTATCACGTCGAGATCGTCGAAACCTCGATGGACCGGATTGATCGCTACCTTCGCGCGCAGCTTGTCATGAGCGACGGCATGGCCCGCAGCAGCAGGGAGCATCGCGCGATACTGGCGGCTTGCGAAACAGGTGATGCCGATCTCGCGGCCCAACTGACAGCAGAGCATATTCTGGCTGCCAAAACCTCGCTTGAGGATCAGCTACGCGCGCAGATCCCCTAACGCCGCACTGCCGCCCTACCGCACCTCTAGGATCCGGCGTCCACCGCCTCAAGGCTGACATCGTAGCCCCACAAGCGGCGCAGATGCTTCAATACCTCGTCGCGGTCATCCTCCGACAGGTGAATGCCGTCGCGCACCGTATGGGTCAGCTTCAGCTCGCGGTCGCCTTTCAGATCGGCATCGGTGACCTGAATATCAGGCTCTAAATAGGCCAGATCGTAGGAATGCGCGAGATCGCGCCGCACCGAGCGATAGCCACTGCGATTGTGGATCTGGCTCACCACCAGATGTGACTGCTCGGCGTCATCAGCGAGGGTGAACAGTTTGAACTTGCGGATGAGATGCGGCGACAGGAACTGCTGGATGAAACTTTCATCGCGGTAATTGGCCCAGGCATCCCGCATCACCCGGCGCCAGTCGGGATCACCCGCGAAATCCGGAAACCATTCGCGATCTTCATCGGTCGGGTTCTCGCAGATGCGGCGAATGTCCTGCATCATCGCAAAGCCCAGCGCATAGGGATTGATGCCAGAATACCGCGGGTCGTCATATTCCGGCTGGAGCACCACATTGGTATGGCTGTGCATCATCTCCATATAGGCGCCTTCGGTCAGGCGGCCCTGCTCGAACAGCTTGTTGATAATGTAATAATGCACAAAGGTCGCGCAGCCCTCATTCATAACCTTGGTCTGTTTCTGGGGGTAAAGATACTGCGCCAGCATCCGCACGATGCGCAGGATTTCAGATTGCCAGGGATCAAGAACCGGGCTGTGTTTCTCCAGAAAATACAGCAAGTTTTCCTGCGGCAGATTCATCAGCTTGCGACGGGCACTATAGGGCTCGTCCCTGATCTGCTCCAGCTTGTCGCCACCCATGGTCGCATCGGTCCAGATATCCAGAACGCTCTGACCGCTTTCATAACCTTCACGCACCTTCTGCATCGCTGCCAGTTCTTTGGTGGTGGGTTTGGGCGGACGCCCATAGCGAAAGACCCCCTGCGATTGCAGCGCATGGGCCGCGTCCAGGATCTCCTCTACTGTGCTGAGCCCGTAGCGCTCCTCGCAGGCGGCGATGTAGTTCTTGGCAAAGGCCAGATAGTCGTGAATGCCGGCCGCATCAGTCCATTGCTGAAACAGGTAGTTGTTCTTGAAAAAATGATTATGCCCAAAGGCCGCATGGGCCATGACCAGCGTCTGCATGGCCATGGTATTTTCTTCCATATTGTAGCTGATACAGGGGTTTGAGTTGATGACGATCTCATAGGCCAGCCCCTGCCGCCCGGTCCGATACAGCGCCTCGTCGCGGGCGAAATGCTTGCCGAATGACCAGTGCTGATACATCAGCGGCAGACCGACGCAGGAATAGGCATCCAGCATCTGCTCGGCCGAGATGATCTCGATCTGGTTCGGATATACATCAAGCCCCAGATCATTCAGCGCAATATCCTCAATCGCGTCCCGCGCAACTTCCAGAAGTTCAAAGGTCCATTCCGGCCCCGTGAACAGTGGCTTCGCGATAGTATCACCCGCCTGCATTCTGCGCCCCTTTTGCCTTGGGGAGGAAGAACTCCCTGAAAATCGGATAGATATGGGAGGGTTGCGACACACGCTGCATCTCAAAATGCGGGACCTGAGCCTTGACCTGCCGGTAGTTCTGCCAGAGATCCTCACCCGCCTCGGGATTGCTCAACAGCATCTCGGCGTTCTCATCGACGATTTCGACATAGGCGTAGTACTGGCAGACCGGCAGCAGCTCTTCCAGAAGCAGCGCCTTGCAACGCGCCGAGTCATTGCCGAAATTCTCCCCATCAGAGGCCTGCGCCCCGTAGATGTTCCACTCATCCGGCGGGTAGCGTTCGGCAACGATCTCCTTCATCTTCTCCAGCGCGGTCGACACGATGGTGCCGCCTGTCTCGCGGGCATAGAAGAAGGTTTCTTCATCAACCTCCTGCGCGTGATGGGTGTGACGCACAAAGACCAGTTCGGTATGCTCATAGCTGCGCGCCAGGAACAGATGCAGCAGCAGGAAGAACCGTTTCGCCAGATCCTTCTCCCGCTCCTGCATGGAGCCAGAGACGTCCATAAGGCAGAACACGACCGCACGGGAGTTGCGGATCTTCTCCGGCACGTGGGTGTCATATCGCAGATCCAGCGGGTCAATATACCCCACCACGCGACGTTTGCGCTCCAGAGCCTCCAACCGGAGGATCAGCTCTTCAAGATAGGCTTCCTGTTCGGTGCTGCGTTCCGCCAGCGCCTGAAGCTCCTCGATCTGTTTTTGCAGCTCGGCTATGGATTTGGCAGTCGGGCGTTGCAGTGCGATCCGACGTCCCAGCGAATTGCGCATCGTCCGCACAAGGTTGAGGTTGTTCGGCGTGCCCGCAGTGGTCAGCCCGGCACGGCGTGTCCCGATGGTTTCAGTCTCTACAGAGGCTTTTTTGACCAGATCTGGAAGCTCAAGGCCATCAAACAGGATCTCAAGATATTCGTCGCGCGTCAGGGTAAAGGAAAATTCATCCGCGCCATCGCCATCCTCGGACGCCTGTTTGCCCCCCTCTCCGGCGCCCCCCTGCGGTCGCTTGAGCGTGTCGCCGACAACAAAATCCTTGTTGCCGGGCAGCACGTGACGGCGGCGGCCCCCCTTGGCGGAATGGTGAAACCGGGGTTCTTTCAAACCCCGTGAGGGAATAGTGACCTTCTCACCTTCGGCAGGAATACCACCACCATCCTTGATCGATTTGTCGCGGACCGATCTGTCCACGCGCTCCTTGATGCTTTCGCGGGCGCGTTCGAGGAACCGTTGCCGGTTCCCCAAACTCTTGCCCTTGGGATTGGCGCGCCTGTCGATAAAGTGATGCATCTGCCACCCACCCTTTGCTGTTAGCCCGCCTTATTTACGCGCATGTACCATTCCACCAACCTGCGAACCTGCCGGTCGGTATAGCCGTGGCTGCGCATCCGTTCGACAAACTCCTGATGTTTGCCTTCGGTCTTGCTGTCCTTCTTCGATCCGAAGGAGATAACCGGAAGCAGTTCCTCGACCTGGCTGAACATGTGTTTCTCGATCACATCCCGCAGCTTCTCGTAGGAGTTCCATGCCGGGTTCGAGCCGGTATTGGCGCGATGACGCAGGGCGAATTTGACCACCTCATTGCGGAAGTCCTTGGGGTTGGCGATGCCCACCGGTTTTTCGATCTTGCTCAGCTCGGCGTCCAGAACCTCGCGGTCATAGAGCTGGCCGGTGTCCGGGTCCTTGTAATCCTGCTCCTCGATCCAGGCATCGGCATAAGAGATATAGCGATCGAACACGTTCTGCCCGTATTCGGTATAGCTCTCCAGATAGGCTTTCTGGATTTCATTGCCGATGAATTCCTCATAGCGCGGGGCCAGTTCCGTTTTGATGAAGGCAAGGTATTTCGCCTCTGTCTCCGCCGGGAATTGTTCGCGTTTGATCATCTGCTCCAGCACATACATCAGGTGCACCGGATCCGCCGCCACCTCATCGGTGTCAAAGTTGAAGGTGGTCGACAGCACCTTGAAGGCAAAGCGGGTCGAAATCCCGTTCATCCCCTCGTCGACACCGGCGCGATCCTGATACTCCTGCACGGTCTTGGCCTTCGGGTCGGTGTCCTTCAGGCTTTCGCCATCGTAGACGCGCAGCTTGGAATAGAGATTTGAGTTTTCATGCGGTTTCAGCCGGGTCAGCACCGAAAACCGGCTGAGGATCTTCAACGTTTCAGGCGCGCATGGGGCCGCAGCCAGCTCGCTGTGTTCGATCAGCTTGTCGTAGATCTTAGCCTCTTCGGAAACCCGCAGGCAGTAAGGCACCTTCACGATCGACACACGGTCGATGAAGGCCTCGTTGTTCTTGTTGTTCTTGAACTGCTGCCATTCACTCTCGTTGGAATGTGCAAGGATCAGCCCGGTGAAGGGGATCGCGCCGAAGCTCTCGGTCCCCATGTAATTGCCTTCCTGCGTCGCCGTCAGCAACGGATGCAGCATCTTGATCGGCGCCTTGAACATCTCGACGAACTCAAGAACGCCCTGGGTCGCACGATTCAGGCCGCCTGAGAAACTATAGGCGTCGGGATTGTCCTGGCTGCAATGTTCCAGCTGGCGAATATCGACCTTCCCGACCAGCGTGGAGATGTCCTGATTGTTCTCATCGCCCGGCTCAACCTTTGCAACGCAGATCCGGCGCAGCCGCGACGGATAGAGCCGCACCACCGAGAATTTGTTGATATCGCCGCCGAACTCATCCAGCCGCTGGACCGCCCAGGGCGACATCAGCCCCGGCAGCCGGTGTTGAGCGATGCCATATTCATCGCTCAGCAATTTGCCCATACGAACCGGATCGAAAAGGCCAAGCGGGCTCTCGAAGATTGGCGACAGCTGATCGCCAGCCTTCAGCACGTAGATCGGCTGCTCCTCTACCAGACGTTTCAGACGTTCCGCGAGCGAGGATTTACCGCCACCGACCGGACCCAGCAGGTAGAGGATCTGCTTACGCTCCTCCAGCCCCTGCGCGGCGTGGCGGAAATAACCCACGATCCGCTCGATCGTGTCCTCCATGCCGTAGAAATCTTTGAAGGCAGCGTATCGCTTGATGGTGCGGTTCTGAAAGATCGGACCCAGTCGCGCATCTTTTGACGTATCAACCAGCTCCTCTTCGCCAATCGCCTTGAGCATACGTTCGGCGACATTGGCATACATGCTGGGATCATCGCGACAAGCATTCAGATAGTCCTGTAACGACATCTCCTGCTCGCGCGTTTCGCCGTATTGTTCGGCAAAAATTTCGGCAATGTCTTTCATCTGGCTCTAGCCTCCTAGTTACTGCGCGCCGGTCCTCCTGGGGTCTAAGATCGCACACGGACAGAGGGCGCCCAGCGCGAGGGCCAAGTAATGTCCGCGTGAAAATATTCGTCTGAATTCTGCTCGGCGCCGGATCCGGCGATACAAGACCAGCGGGTCACTCTGAGCGGTGACATTCCAGCTGTGGCCTGGGTTTCGGCGTCGTGTACTTAGGATCAACTCTACACCAATTATGTTCTTCAGCCTATCTGAAACTGGTGTCTTTTTGGTTAATTGCCAGTGCGTTTTAATAGAACGCTTGTTCACACATTGGCGATATAGACGTGACCCGAACAGCCGAAACCGGCCCCCTTTCTGACGGCCCTTCGGCCTGCGGGCACATGGAACCACCATAAACAGAAGGCAAATAAACGCAGCGCCCATCGCAAATGCACCGCAAACCCACCGCAGCCACCTCCCTAACGTCAACCAGAGGGTATCATTAACAAAAACCGACGGATAAACTTCGATGCAAATTGAATACAAATTAGCCACACCCTGATCTTTTCGGTAAAAATCCGCTCATCAAAACCTAGACAAGGCCGCTGGGAAGGCAGCAATATGGCGGCAATATGGCCGCGGAGACGGCTGATGGGCAAAACAATGCAGGCTACCTGGGCGTCACGGTTTCGGCGCTTTGGTCTTTTGACGAGCGGTATATAAAAATGAGTACGGTTGGATACATCGTCCGCGACATGGCGGGCACCAAGCAGCATGGTACATCTGCTGACACCCCCCAGGCGACAATTGCGACAGCAACCGCGAAAGACATTTCGCTGAACCTCGGACCCTCCGATGTCGAAAGCTACGCGCGGCGGGGCCAGGACCTGCATATTACGCTGATCGACGGTCAGGTGGTGGTGCTGGATGATTTCTTCAACACCGACGCGACAGGTGGCAAGAACCTGTTCCTCAGCGAAGAAGGCAACTTCATCGAAGTGGTTCTGGAAGACCGAACCGATGGCATGCTCTATGCCAGCTACGAACCTCTCGACATGAGCGGCAAGTGGAGCGCCTACGATGACATGGTGTTCCTTGACGTGGACCGTATCGAACCGGTTGTCGCTCCCCTTGTGGCCCCGCTGATCGGCGGCCTCGGCACCGCAGGCGCCGCGGCTGGCGTCGTTGGCGCGGCGGCCATTGTTGGTGCAGGCGGCGGTGGTGGTGGCGGAGGCGGCGGGGCCGTCACGCCAACCGTCGACAATCCCGATGCGACCTATCCGGTTGCAGGCTCGACCACCGAAGATGTGATCGTCAGCGGCACTGGCGCCCCCGGCTCCACCGTGGAAGTCACGCTCGGCACAATTACCGAAACCGTCACGGTCAAGGATGATGGCACCTGGGTTGCCAACTTCCCGGTGACCAACCTGCCGCCGGATGGCTCCTACGAGACCACAGTCTATGTAAAAGATCCGGCCGGTACCGAATTCAATCTGGATGGTCCCTCGGTCATCATCGACACCACCCCGCCGCCAATCGACGTCAACACTGTCGAAGGCGACGACCACATCAACTATATCGAAGTGGCCGACGGTGTTGTGATCAACGGCACCGGCGAAGCAGGGGCCAGCGTCAGTGTTGTGTTCCAGGGTGTGACCCGCACAACCACCGTGGCCGATGATGGAACATGGTCGGTGAACTACAGCGTGAACGAAGTGGCGACGGGCATCTACAGCTCCACCATCGAAGTCACCAGCGCAGATTCCTTTGGCAACACAAGCACCACGACTCACACGGTCGACGTCGACACCGAAACCCGGGTCACGATCAACACCCAAGTGGGCACTGATCACATGATCAACGGCGCGGAACAGGCAGCGGGCATTACCCTCACCGGTACAGCCGAGGCGGGGTCGAGTGTTGTGGTGACCTTCCAGGGGGTCAGCCGTACCGTAACCGCAGATGCGCAGGGTAACTGGTCGGCCAGCTATCTCAGCTCTGAAATCGCAACCGGCACCTATGACGCAAGCGTCTCTGCCGTGGCAACAGACACCAGCGGCAATACCAGCTCCACCTCCACCAAGATCCCGGTCGATACTGAAACCATGGCGTCGCTCGACGCGGTTCAGGCCGGCGACAATGTGATTTCCGCGCCGGAAGTCGCCAGCGGCGTAACCCTGACCGGCAAGGCCGAGCCAGGCGCCAGTGTCGCGGTGACGCTCGAGGGAACGACACGCACGGTCACTGCGGATGCGCAGGGCAACTGGAGCGCCGATTTCACCAGCAGCGAGATCCCGACCGGTGAATATGACGCCAATATTTCGGTGACAGCAACTGATGCACTAGGCAACACTGCCTCCACCACCGGCACCGTCCGTGTGGATACCGAAACCGATATCACCCTCAGCAATCCGCTGGCGGGCGACAATATGATCAATGCGGCAGAGGCCAACAACGGTCTGGACCTGACCGGCACCGCCGAAGCGGGCGCCAGCGTTGTGGTCAAGCTGGGAACAGCCACCCGCACTGTGACAGCCAACGCCCAGGGGCAATGGACGGCCAGCTTCGCCGGGTCGGATATCGCCGATGGCACCTATGACACAACGGTGACCGCAACAGCGACCGATGCCTACGGCAATACCGCCTCGACCAGCAGTCAGATCCGTGTGGATACCACCACCAGCGTTGGACTTGATAGCGGGCAGGCCGGTGGCGACGATGTGCTGAACGGTGCCGAAGCCGCAGGTGGTCTGACCCTGACCGGCAGCGCCGAGCCCGGCGCCTCTGTCGCGGTGACCTTCCAGGGCATCACCCGGACCGTCACCGCCGACGCACAAGGCCGCTGGAGCGCGCCCTACGCAACCAACGAAATCACCCCCGGCGAGTATGACGCCCCGATCAGCGTCACCGCGACCGATGCGGCCGGCAATAGCGAGAGCACCTCCGGCACCCTGCGTGTCGATACCTCGACCGCTGTCAGCATTGATGCCAACCAGGCAGGCGGCGACAATATCGTCAACGCAGCAGAGGCGCAGGCCGGTGTCACGCTCACAGGCAACGCCGAGCCCGGCTCCGTGGTTTCGGTGACCGTTGCAGGCGTGACCCGCAGCGCAACCGTGGCTTCAAATGGCAACTGGAGTGCGCTGTTCGAGCCCGGCGCGCTGGCTGCTGGCGAATACAATACCTCGGTCACAGTGTCGGCAACGGACGCGGCGGGTAACACCGCTTCGGCCTCCTCTGCCCTGCGGGTAGACACCGTTGCGGGCACTGTGACGCTATCTCCCGACCCGATCGAGATCGACGATGTGATCAACGCTGTCGAACGCGCCGACGGTGTCGAAATCAGCGGCACCGCGACGCCGGGCCTGACCGTGACGGTTGGCCTAGGCACCGCAAGCCGTCAGGTCGTCGCCGATGCAAACGGCGACTGGGCGACCACCTTCCCGGCGGCCCAGATCCCGACCGGCACCCGCAACCTGCCGATCACCGCCTCCATCATCGATGACGCGGGCAATACCGCGAGCGTTTCAGATAGCGTTGCGCTCGATACGCTGGTGACGCCGTTGACGGTGCAACCGAACCAGACCTCGGACGACATCGTGAACAAGGCAGAGCAGCAGGCGGGTGTCACCTTCAGCGGAACTGTCGAAGCAGGATCGACGGTGGTGATCAACGTTGAAGGCAAAGAGCAGACTGCCACAGTCGACGCCCTCGGCAACTGGACGGCGACGCTCGACGACGCAACATTGCCGGACGGTGACCGCACCGTGACAGCCTCCATTACCGCGACCGACGCTGCCGGTAACGAACGCAGCATCACCGAGCAGTTCGACATCGACACATTGGTTGATCCGGCGTCCATCTATGCGCTGAAAATCACTGGCCAGGGCATTCTTGAGCTGGAAACCAAGGACGCTACCGACAATTACGCGGTCAATACGCTGAACCCGGCAGGCACTGTTGGCTCTCCCGCGGCGACCAAGACGGTCGACCCGCAGGATGGCACCGAGTTTGCCTTCGGCACGCCGATCCCGGATGGCACACATCTGGTCCTGTCGCGCAGCGATGATGTTGGCAATACCTCCAGCACCTTGGTGATCTTTGATGACAACGCAACCAACAGCGGCACCATCAATCACGCCGGGCTGGGCCAGTTCAACATCGACCATCTGGACCTGCAATTTGCCAACGATGTGCACCTCACACTCAATGAAGCTGACATCAAGGCACTGTCGAACAATTCCGACACCCTGACGATCCACGGCAGCGACAATGACAACGACCAGATCACCCTCACCGGCGGCAACGCCGCGAGCGCGGGCACCCGTGTGGTCGATGGTGAACTCTACAATGTCTACACCATTGGCAACGATGGCACGACGCTGATCGTCGATCAGGACGTTCAGGTGGTCTTCTGATCCACAGCGATCACCCGGGGGCCGTTTGGCGCAAACCAACGGCCCCCGGCAAAACTACCCGGCAACAAGGGTAAGGGCACAGGCGATGCGAGGGGGCAGAATGCAATTGGGACGACCCATTGGCGCGGTGGCACTGTTGTGCTGCCTGTCGGCCTGCATGCAGTCCCTGCCCTTTGCCAAAACCGGCGAAGGCGCCGAAACCGATGTCAATCGACGCGCCAGCAGCTTTGCCCAGCCGGATGCCAAAAACCCCTCGGTGGTGATCTCAACCCTGATGCAGCGTCAGTCCCTGCTTGAAGACGGCAGTGTCTATGACGTTGTTGCGCAATCCGCGATTTCCGCCTCTGCCCGCGCTGCCGAGGCCGAGCTGACCAGCGCCAAACTGCGTGCGGAGGCCAAATCCAAGAACTGGCTGCCGACGCTTGGCCCCTCTGTCAGCCTCACCGATCTCGGGGATCTGGTGGCGGGTATCCTGATTGAACAGGTGTTGTTCGACAATGGACGCCGCAAGGCCGAGCGCGCCTTTGCCGCCGCCGATGTCGAAGTCGCAGCGGTCAACCTCTCGATTGACATGAACAGCCGTGTAGAGACGGCCTTGGGCCTCTATGTCGCGGGCCTGCGCGGCGCTGAGAAAGCTGCGATCGGCACCCGCGCGCTGTCGCGGATGTATGAATTTGAACGTATCGTGAAGGGGCGCGTTGATGGCGGCGTGTCGGACCGGTCCGACCTCAACGTAGTGCAGAGCAAGATCAACAGCATCCGCTCAGCCGTGGCCACGGCCAAGGACGCCACCACCACCTCAACAGCCGAACTCAGGGCGATGACCGGTCAGAGCTTTGACGGGACGCCAAGCCACCTGCAACTGGCGACCCCGCCGGAGGCCGGTGCCTATCTCACCGTTCTCAAAGCCGAAGCCGAGGCCACCCGCAGTGTCGAACAGGCCAAGATGGAGCGCGCAGGGCTGCTGCCGCAGGTCTCAGCCGCGGGCAATGTCACCAGCGATGGTTCGGGAGCCGGACTGACCCTTGATCTGGCGCAGCCCTTTGGCCTTGGCACGCCTGCGGCGCTGAAAGCGATCGAAGCCTCCAAGGAAATTGCCAAACGGCAGGTATCCGAGGCCGAGGAAGATGCACGCCGCGATTTCAGTCGCCAGATGCAGCGCCTCGCCTCTTATCGTAGGCAAGAGGCCGAAGCGGCATCCCTGGCGCAGACCAGCCGCGAGACTTATCGCCTGTTTCAGGCACAGTTTAAGGCCGGGCAACGCTCGGTCATGGATGTGGTATCCATCTATGAAGAGGTGGTACGCCGCGAACACGCCCATATCGACGCAAAATACGAAGTCGTTCTGATCCAGCTGGCGCTGGCAAGCGATATGGGACTATTGGCCGATGGGGACCGGATTTGAGCAATTCCAACCGCCCGACAGATGACACCGTGCTGCGGACCGTCCCCCCTGCCCCGCGCGACACCGGGACGGCAGGACGTGCTAGTGGTGGCAAACCGGTGCTGCGCGCCATTGATACCCAGTCGACGCCACATCTGGCGCCGGCCGCTGCCGCCCCTGCGCCGGCCCCCGGTCCCGCGACCCCACCGATGCCCGATGTCGATCTGACCGGCCTGCTGGAGGATGGCAACGTGG
Source organism: Phaeobacter sp. JH204B (assembly GCF_048055755.1). Lineage (NCBI taxonomy): Bacteria > Pseudomonadati > Pseudomonadota > Alphaproteobacteria > Rhodobacterales > Roseobacteraceae > Phaeobacter > Phaeobacter sp. JH204B. The sequence goes on along the minus strand of NZ_JAYMXF010000019.1, from coordinate 13,817 downwards.
GCGAGGTCAGCGCGCTGATCGAGGACGCAACAGCGCGTATTCAGCATCGCGCCGCGCTCATCGCGACCTTTGCAGCCCTTAAAGGCACGAATGTCGCCCTCAGCGACCTTGCCGAACATATGTGGCGCAATGATCCGGGCGATGTCTCCGTCGACTCGCTTGCCCGTGCGCTTCAGACCACGGGGATGCAGGCGCAGATCAATCATCAGGTGCCGCTCATCCCCGAAAGCTGGCCCGCGCTGGCCATGATGAACAATGGTCAATGCGTTCTGGTCCTGTCGCAAAGCCGGGATATGCTGAGCGTCTATGACACCACTTGCACAGATAATCGCGCGGATGTGCCGGTGGCCGAGTTCGGTCCCTATTTCACCGGCACAACGCTGGGCGCACGCAATTCCTTGAAACAGATCGCCGCCCGCCATACACCGCAGCTGGAAAGCGATCACTGGTTCTGGGGTGAGTTCCCCAAATACCGCCGTCAGGTCGGCGAGATCATGCTCGGCTCGCTGGTTGCCAATATTCTGGCCGTCTCAGTCGCGCTGTTCTCGCTGCAGGTCTATGACCGCGTGGTTCCTCACCAGTCCCATGCGACGCTCTGGGTGCTGGCAGTCGGCGCCTTCCTTGCGATCATGCTGGAAGCACTGCTGAAGCTGGCGCGTGCCCGGCTGACAGATGCCGCCGGACGCCAGATCGAGCTGTCGGTGCAGAACAACCTGATGCGGCGGTTGATCGGGATGCGCTCTGACAAGAAACCACTGCCCCCCTCAGGTCTGTTTGCCGCGATGCGCGATTTCGGATCGGTGCGCGAGTTCTTTACCTCCACCACGATTTCAACACTGGCCGACATTCCGTTCATCGCCGTGTTCCTGCTGCTGGTGGCATCGATTGCGGGCCCGATCGTCTGGATTATCATTGCAGGTGGCATCCTGATGCTGCTGCCCGCCTATTTCATGCAGAAGCGCATGATCGCGCTGACACGTCAGACACAGGGCGCAAATGCCAAAGCCGGACGCCTGCTGCATGAGGTCGTGAACGAGCTGGACACGCTGAAGAGCCAGCGTGGCGAAGACCGGGTTCTGCGGCTCTGGGATGAGCTGAACACGCTCTCCACTCATGCCGCGACCGAGCAGCGCCGCCTTGCCAGCGCGCTTACCCATTGGTCGCAGGGGGTCCAGCAGGCCACCTATATCGGCTCTGTCGTGGTGGGCACTCTGATGGTTTTCGCCGGTGAGTTCACCGTCGGTACCATCATCGCAACCGGTATTCTGACCAGCCGCACGCTGGCACCTCTGACCCAGTTTGCCGCCACGCTGGCCCGCTGGAGCAACGTCAAAGGTGCGCTGGAAGGACTGGACGCCATCGCCAACTCCGCTCAGGAAAAAGAAGACGAACGCTCTTATCTGCGCCGCGACAGCCTGCAAGGCCGGTTCGAACTGCGCGAAGTGATGTTTCGCTATGACGAAGACGGCGCCCCGACGCTGGACGTGCCGGGCGTTGCCGTTACCCCCGGCCAGCGGGTTGCGGTTCTTGGCGTCAACGGCTCCGGGAAATCGACGCTGTTGAAACTGATGTCGGGACTTTATGCGCCGGACCGTGGCCGGGTGATGATTGACGGCACCGACATGACCCAGATCGACCCGCGCGACCTGCGCCGCCATATCGGCTATCTCAGCCAGGATGTGCGGCTGTTTGCCGGGACGCTGCGCGAGAACCTGAACCTCAACCAGCTGGAACGCGACGACGACCGGCTGATGACGGCGCTGGATTTTGCAGGCCTCGGCGCCCATGTGCGCAATCACCACAAGGGCCTCGATCTGGAAATCTTCGACGGTGGCGGCGGGCTGTCCATCGGGCAGCGCCAGTCGATCGGCTGGGCGCGCCTGTGGTTGCAGAACCCGTCAATTGTGCTTCTGGATGAACCCACTGCCGCACTGGACCAAACGCTGGAACGCACATTGGTCAGCCGTCTGGAAACCTGGCTGGAGGGTCGCACGACCGTGATTGCGACACATCGGATGCCGATCCTGTCGCTGACCAACCGGACGCTGATCCTGCAATCCGGGCGCATGGTGGTCGACGGACCGCGTGATCAGGTTCTGGCACATCTTGCCGCAGGTGAGGGCAAATGACCTCGACCGGCTACGATCTTCGCGAAACCTCGCGCGGGGCGAGCCGCATCATCTATCTGGCGGCGGGCGCTCTGGTGGTGTTTCTGATCTGGGCCAGCTTTGCTTGGGTCGACGAAATCGTTCGTGCCGACGGCGAGGTTGTGTCCTCCTCGCGCTCTCAGATCGTGCAGAACCTTGAAGGCGGCATTCTTGCCGAACTCCATGTGCATCAGGGCGACACGGTGAAGGCCGGGCAGATCCTCGCCCGTCTGCAGGATACCAAGTTCCGCGCCGCCGCTGATGATCTGCAGGACCGGATCGACGCGTTGGAAATCAAGCAATACAGGCTTGAGGCCGAACTGGAGGGTGCGTTTGATTTCAATGTTCCCGACGATCTGGCCGAACGCTCCCCAGGCATCTACACCTCGGAGCGTGCGCTGCTGAATGCCCGGCAGACCGATTTCACCAGTCGCCGCGCCAGCGCCCGCGAGATCCTCGACCAGCTAAAGGACGAACTGGCCAATATGCAGCGTCTCTACAAGAAAGAGATCGTGGCGTTGATTGAGGTCAACCGCGCGCAAAAGGCCGTGAGCGACGCCCAGGCCAAATACAATGAAATTGGCACCCAGTCAGAGCTGGAGCTGGCGGAGGATTACTCCAAAACCCTTCGCGAGCTGACCTCATACCGGCAGGAGCTGCGGCTGGCGCAGGATCAGCTTGACCGAACCGTGATCACCTCGCCCATGGCCGGGATCGTCAACAGCCTTGCGGTCACCACCATCGGCGGCGTGATCCGCCCCGGTGAGGAAATCGTCGAGATCATCCCGCTCGGCGAGGAAATGTTTGTAGAGGCACGGGTGAAGCCCGAAAACATCGCCAGCGTCCAACCCGGCCAGGATGCCACGATCAAGCTTTCAGCTTATGATTACACCATCTACGGATCGCTGCGCGGCAAGGTGGATTTTGTCTCGCCCGATACCTTCGAAGACGAGCGCAACCCCCGTGCAGAGCCGTACTACCGGGTGACGGTGAAGGTTGATCGTTCCGAATTTACCGAACGCCAGCAAGCCATCGAGATCCGCCCCGGGATGCGCGCCACCGCTGAATTGCAGACCGGCAGCAAAACGATCCTGAACTACATGCTGAAACCGCTGTATAAATCCCGCGAGGCCCTGCGCGAACCCTAAGGCAACACATCCAGAAACCCCGCGATCCAATTGGATGCAGGGGGGCTGTCTAAGAGGTTGATCGCTTGGAGAAAACCGGCGTGCATCTGCGGCCGTCAGCTGGTTTCCTCGGATCGGTGCTGCCTAGAGATCCTTCGCAAGATGGATGAACGGGGTCTGCTCGACCGGTCTGAATGCCGGTTTGTCCCCGTATCGTACCATCAGCTGGCGGACCGCATCATCGCCAGAACGGTCTGATCAAACGAAGTTCCGATTGAGACCCGACGATTGCCCATCGCCGCTTTGGCCGAGATAACCGAGACCAGTCGCGGCATCCGGCCCGGAACGACGTCAAAGACAGGCGCGCCTGACGCACCGAAATCAACCCGGCACGTCATCACCACGACCTGCGCCTGTCGCGCCAGAACGTGGCAGTTCTGTTCCAGATTTGGACGGTTCTGCTGCGCCATCGAATAAGACAGCACTTCAACCGACGCCCCGCGCGCCGGACGATTGGCCAGTTCAAAGGGCTGGATCATGTTGCGGCTGATTGGCCGATCCAGACGCAGGATCGCAATATCGCTGCCCAATTGTGAATCGCCGAGTGGCTGATACTCGTAGCTCGGGTGGACAACCGCCTTGGTGACAGACCGCGCCGCCTTGGCATGTCGCCCGTTCAGCCCCGCTTCGAACCGGATGCTGGTCGGATCAACCTGGCGGCCGGTGTCGGGGTTGTAGACGCAATGCGCCGCCGTCACGACCAGATCGGGTGCCACCAAGGCCCCGGTACACATATTCCGTCCTGAAATGTTCAGCCGACCCACGGCTTCCCATCCAATAACGGAGGTGATGCTCGACTGCGGATCTTCCGCAGCAGAGCTATCAGGCATGCCAAACAGGAGGCATGCCGCAAAAGCAGCAAAAATGCGTTTCATCGCCCACTCCAAATTCCCACGCTCACACCTTGGTTCAAGCGTGCGGCTGGAATGAGACGCAAAACTGCCCGACATGGCCGAAACCATGCGGAAAATAAGTCTCTCTACACAAATCAGGACCCCCCCCAGGGTTTTGATGCCCCATCATCGCAAAAAAACCGCAGAGCGCACACAATTTCTCGGGTGTTTTATTAACTTTTTAGCAAACCTTTGTGATCGCTTAATAAATTCTCACGGTGGCAAATCAGGCTGCAGCCGGTCGCTGGCAGCTGACGATGGCATTACGGCCACCGTGCGGCAGGGTTGCCACATTGCCGCAGGCGCCGCGCGGCAGGTCGGTCGACAGAGCACAGGAAGAGCCGTTTTAACTTTCAAATAACCAAAACTCCGCCTTAACCTTCCCTTAGGGTTTATCTGCAATATCTTAACGCGCGGTGGTGTGATGCTGCCAATTCGACCTATCTGGAGCGGCGCAGCCCCCTGATCGGCTCAAGAAGAATCGCATAGAGCCGGGGAATCAGGGCCCACATAGTAGCGCCAATCGCCAGGCAGATCAGCAGCACAGCCGCCGCACGAAACATCTCCAGAAACCCCAGGGTCGCAATGCCGGGTATGCTGACGGCAGGCGACAGGATCTGTCCCAGGAACACCGATGCCATCAACGCGCCCGCCACAACGCCGCGCCGCGAGGCGGGTGACAGCGCCAAGGCCAGCGCAACGAAATTCGGCATCACCGTGGCCAATCCGGAACCGATGGCGACCATCGCCAGGCTTTGCCACAGGGTGCCGCCCCCCGTCAGCATCAGAAACCCGCTGCTCATCAAGGCATATCCCAATGCGTAGGCGCCCGCCGCACCGAGCCAGCGATTGATGCGCAGGTAAAGAAAACCTGTCATCCCGCCAGATAGTGTCAGCACCCCCAACAGAAGCCCAGTTTTTGCGGAATGATCGCCAGCCTGCGTCGCCAGAAAAAATGGCAGCTGTGTCGGCATCATGAAGAAAACCAGACTGGTAATCATCTGCAACGATGCCAAGCCGACAAGCAGCACAGGCCAAGCCGAACGGGCTGCGCCCTCGGTTGATCCGGTTGCGGTTTCGCTCCGCTGGGCCGGATCCGGCTCTGCCAGGTAACGCCAAACCAGCGGCAAAAGAAGGATCGCAACCGCGTAAATCGCAAAGGGAAGCCGGGTTGAGATCACCGCCAGCGCCCCAGCTGAGGTGATGAAGATCAGCCCCCCGAAGTTGCGTGCCGATGTCTGCAAACCCATCATAGAACGCCGCGCGTCGCCGGTGAAATAATCGCCGATCAGCGCTGTCTGGGCAGTCATGATCATTGCCACCGCCACGCCCAAGAGCAACCTGCTGATCATGATCGCCGGCAGGTTCGGCAGCACCGCCCCTGCGGCGCCGCTGACGGCAAACAACGCAATACCCAGCAACAGCATCCAGCGCCGCCCGTACCTATCCGCCATCCACCCGGCGAGCGGCGCGCAGATCAGAACCGACAGCGACGGTGCAGAGACCAGGAACCGCGTCAGCAAGGCCGCATTCGGCGTATCGGCGAACTCGGCCTCAAGCCCGGGAAGGGCCGGGCTGATGGTGGCGTTCGCCATAATGGTCAGGGTTGCGGCGAATAGCAGGGCCAGCGCGCGCGGATCCTTCCAGACGGCATCAGAAATCGGGGCTGCCGGTACAGACATGCCAGTCTCCTCTTGTGGGTGTGAGCATTCTGGCGCAGCCTGCAACTTCAAGCCCACTTTAGGTCAAGAGGAAAGAGCGATGCGCCTGTACGACATCGGAGAAGTAGCCGCCCGATGTGGCGTCACCCCCGCCACATTGCGGTATTACGAAGAGCTCGGCCTGATCACCTCGCTCGCGCGCAAGGGATTGCGGCGGCAATTCGGGCCTGAGACCTTGTTGCAGCTATCGGTCATCGCGCTTGGCAAGGCAGCCGATTTCTCGCTGGCGGAAATTTCGGGGATGTTTGGCTCGGATGGGCGGCCGGATCTGCCACGCGATGAGCTGCACCAAAGGGCGGACAAGCTGGATCAACAGATCCGCAACCTGTCGACGCTTCGTGACGCGATCCGCCATGTGGCCGACTGCCCTGCGCCATCGCATATGGAATGCCCAACCTTTCAACGGCTCCTGAAGGTCGCGCGACGGACCCGCGGCTGAAACCGGGCCACCTCCTCCTTCGGCGACGCTTTCTGGCGGCAATTGTATGTGATCGTAGACTTCTGCGCCCGTTGCCACATATCGCAGAGGATATCGGAACAGCGCGAGGCGGAGACTGAAATGGGTTTTGCAAAATTGACGTATAAGCTGACGGCCGGGTCTGAGGCTTCCGATCCCAAAGCCGCCCGCCGGGTTGCGACCCATGTCACCGCCCTCACTGCGACGAAGCTGGCCGATGGTTTGATTGATCCCAAACTGGTGCTGGCCTGGCTGATGAACGCAATCGGTGCGCCGGGCTATCTGATTGGGGTGCTGGTCCCGGTGCGGGAATCAGGATCGCTCCTGCCGCAGCTGGTCCTTGCCCAGCGGATCGAACAAAGCCGATATCGCAAATACTATTGGGCTGCCGGATCGGCGCTTCAAGGTCTCGCTGCGCTTGGCATTGCCGCCGCTGCCCTGCTGCTACCAGGTGTCATGGCAGGCTGGGTCATTCTGGGCTGCCTTGCCATGCTGGCCCTGGCGCGGTCGGCGTGTAGCGCCAGCTACAAGGACATCCTCGCCCGAACCGTGGACAAGGGCAAACGGGGGTCCGTCTCGGGAACGGCGGGAACCGTCGCCGCCAGCGGTGTGTTTCTGTTTGCGATTTTGCTCAGCACCGGGCTATTGCCCCGCAGCCCGATGGCCATCTCGCTGGTTGTTGCCGTATCAGGCCTGCTTTGGCTCGGTGCCGCTGCCGTCTTTGCACGATTGAACGAGCCAGAAGCCGAGCCTCAGTCTGAAGAAGGCTTCAGCCCGCAGGAGCTGTTGCGCCCGTTGCGGCAGGACAGCGAGTTGCGGCGTTACATCGGCACCCGGGCGCTGCTGATCTCAACCGCCTTGGCGCCGCCGTTTCTGGTGATGCTTGGTGGACGCGACGCCGAAAGCGGCTTTGGCAATCTCGGGCTGCTGGTGCTGGCCTCCTCCATTGCTGCGATTGTCTCCTCCTACATCTGGGGCAAGCTATCGGACCGATCAAGCCGCCAAACCCTGATGGTGTCGGGTGCGCTGAGCGCTGTGACGCTGGCGGCGGCGGCGGCGTTCGGCTGGGGTGAGGGCGTTGTTGCCAGTGCCGTGGTGGCCTGCTTCGTCTTTGTCGCCCAGATCGCCTATCAAGGCGCGCGCGCCGGTCGAAAAACACATCTGACCGATATGGATACGGATGGTCACACATCGGTCTATACCGCACTTTCCAACACGATGATTGGCGTGCTGTTGCTGCTGGGTGGGGGCTTTGGGCTGCTGGCCGATGCTGTTGGCGCAGCACCGGTTCTGGCGCTCCTCGCCCTGCTTAGCGGGCTGGGCGCGGCACTTGGCTCACGGTTGAGCGAAGTGCAGGAGGATGCCGAAGGCTAACACCCCAACTGGCCCCCGTCATCTCCCTGTCGCCTCTCCCGATCCCATCGCTCGGTTAGGCGGCGTGGGGAGCTGGCACGTGATCCGCTGTCAGCTTGTCTTCACGCGGCGCGTCACCCGGTACAGAATGGCCGGTTTTCACCACCGCGCGGCGCTCGGCATCAAGCCCGGCCCCGAACAGGATCACAAAAGCAGACAACCACATCCAGGTCAGCAGAACGATCACCCCCGAGAGGGCACCAAAGGTTTCGTTGTAGCTGCCGAAAGCTTGCACATAGAGGCTGAACCCGATGCTGCCGACGACCCAAAGCGTACAACTCAGTATCGCGCCGGGCGTGAACAGCTGCCAGCCATCCCCCGACCGGTCCGGTCCAAATCGATAGAGCGCCGAAATTCCAGCGATGCCGACTGCGAACATCAGGGGCCAGCGCAGGAGTTGGGTCACCATCGACAACAACGCTGACTCGCCCAGGAGCGCAGCCGCGGCGGGTATCGCTGCAACGACCAGCAGCAGGACACACCCGCCAATAATGGCCGTGAAAGTAATGCCGACAGTCATCGCCTTCAGAACGATGAAACTGCGCCCTTCCCGGGTGCCAAAAATCACGTTCAGCCCCTGGATCATACTGTCGGTGCCACGCGATGCGGACCAAAGCGCCAGAGCAGCGGAAACCGCGGCGGCCCAGCCCAGCGACTCTGGGCGCGCGCCCGCTACCTGCACCAACTGCTGATTGACCAGATCCGCAGCCGACGGTGGCAACAGCCCGGTCAGCCAAGCAGCCTGTGCAGTGATCAGGGTTGGATCCGCAATCAGACCAAACAGAGCAACCGCTGCCGTAATACCTGGAAAAACCGACAGGAGGCCGTAAAAGGCGACTCCGGCGGCGAGCAGCCCGCCGTTGGCCTGTCCCATCCGGCCCCAGGCCCGCCAGAGCAGTTTCATAAACGACGCCAGTTGCGCAAGCGATCCATCCTGTGTCTGCCCGCTCCGGTCCCGTCCGGGGTCACTCGGTGGACCGCTGCGGTCGAGGTTGGGGGCTGTTTTCGACTGGTCGGTGGTGGTGGTCGTCCCCGACTTGGAGGTTGAGCTGTGATCTGACTGTTTTGGCATGAGGCTGTCTCCCGCGTTGCCAACTCAACGCAGCAAGATGGCGTTTTGTTTCTTGGAACTTAGCCTTTGCCCGCGAGTTGAGGTTTTGACGCAATCCAATTGGAGACAACCATGAGCCACTTCACCCATCACCCGGCTGCTTCCCACGATCTGGTGGTCATAGGAGGCGGTTCCGGCGGGCTGGCGGCCGCCAAGGCGGCAGCGCGGCTGGGGGCCTCGGTCGTGATGATCGAACAGGCTGAGCTGGGCGGAACCTGCGTCAACCGCGGCTGCACCCCGAAGAAGCTGATGTGGAAAGCCGCGGCCCATCGCCAGAGCCACCGTGATATGGCCAAGGTTGGCCTGACGGCCCTGCCGGACTTTGATTTCGCCGCGCTGCGCCGTCGCTCCGATGCCAAGATTGACCACCTCAACCACCACTTCGAGGATCAATTGCAACAGGCCGGTGTGCGCCTGCTGCGCGCCACTGCCGAGATTGGCGAAGCGGGCCAGATTCACGCCGGTGGTGAGGTTTTCCAGCCCGGAAAACTGTTGCTTGCGACCGGGGCGCGCCCGCACGCGTTGGATATTCCGGGCGGTGATCTGGCCGCCACAAGTGATGATGTCTTTGGGTGGAGTGATTTACCGGGGCGGCTGCTGATTATCGGCGGCGGCTATATCGGATGTGAGTTCGCCAGTATCTTCGCGGCTTTTGGCAGCGAGGTGCAGCTGATGACCGATGGCGACAGACTGCTTGATCAATTTCACGCACCGGCGATCGCCTGCGTGCAGGCCGGTCTTCAGAAACAGGGCGTCACCATCGGCTTTGGCCGCAAGCCGAAGCAGATCGACTTCAACGGGACAATGTTCAAAGTCAGCTTCGACGATGGCAGCATCCAATATGCGGATCAGGTGATAGCCGCCATTGGGAGAGTACCAAACACCGACACCCTTGGGCCAGGGGTGCAGGGCATCGTCCATGCGAAATCCGGCGCGCTGGCCATTGATGAGCATTTCCAAACATCCATTCCCGGCATCTACGCGGTCGGCGACGCTGCCGACCGTCTGCCGCTTACCCCTGTGGCGACGCGAGACGGCGCTTGTTTTGCGACCCAACACTTTGGCGACGGCGCCGCACAGGTAGATCTCAATCTGGTGCCGCAGTCGGCCTATACCATCCCGCCGGTCGCGCAGGTCGGCCGGATGGATCAGACAAACAGCGGCGGCGAACAGGTGTCTGGCCTGTCCAGCGATGTGCTGGACGACGGCACGGCTGCCAACTCGTTCTTTGACAGATCGTTCAACGGCCCCCTGCTGAGCGGCGTGGCGCTGGTCGATCACTCAGCACCGGAGGTGATCGCCCCCTTCGCCGCGCTGATCGCAAGCGGAGCCACCGCAGACGATCTTGACGCAGTCGTCGGCATTCACCCCAGTTTTGCAGAAGAGACGGTCGGCCCGTAAGATACCGCAGACAAAAAAGACGCGATCCACTCTGGGTCGCGTCTTTTTTCTGCTCTTATCGGAGGCGTCGTCCGGTCAGTCGCACAGCGTCCGATCGATGAGCGAGAGCCCCAGCAAGAACATTGAAATCAGGAATACCACGTTGGCAGCAAATGCCGCCCCTGCCGCGACACCACCAAATGCCAGTACTGCCGAAGCAGCTGCAATCAGAGAAAAAACCAGTGGCCAATTCATCATCGATCATCCTCGTCTCTATCCGTTATGGTTCTGCAAATACAACGTTTTTGACAGGAAAAGGTTCCGAGACTTGGCCGGTCCTACGCCTGACTGGCGCGGACCGGGTCTGAAACAGACGCCTATTTCTCGTCAATCTCAGGCTTGATCTGCGCGTAGGTCAACACGGTGAAAACCGCTGTCCCGCCGATGATATTGCCCACCAAGACCGGCAGGAAAAAACCAAAGACAGCCTGCCCCAGAGGCAGCATGCCCTGCACCATCAGAAACGCCATCTCAACCGAACCCGCGACGATATGGGTGAAGTCCCCGGCGGCAATCAGCCAGGTGAAGATGACGATCAGGGGGATTTCGCTATTCTGCGCAGAGGGCAGCATCCAGACAATTGCGGCAATCAGGATCCCCGACGGGATACCGCTGATCATGCCGATAAACGGTGGCATTCCGGTGGCGTGTTCGCTGATTTCCACCATGGAGGCGCGCAGGGCCGGGTCCAGCACCGGGGTCAGGGCAAAGAACGACGCAATCAGGAAGGCCCCGACAACATTCGCAGCCAGCACCACCGACCAAAGCCGCGCGGTGCGCAGCAGGCTGGCCTTGTCCCCGCGCAACATGACCGGCACCACGGTGGTAATGGTGTTTTCGGTGAACAGCTGCATTCGGCCAAGGATGACCATCAGAAAGCCTAGTGAATATCCAAGGTTCTCAACAAGCGGGGACCAGCTGGCATCTGGCAGATGGGTCTTGAAAACGGCCTTGCCCAACACCGAGAAGCTGATCAATAGCCCGGCAGCGATGCCAGACCACCACAGCGCCCGCACGGGTCGCTCCAATTCTTCCTCACCGTTGCGACGAATGGTTTCAAAGATCAGCCTTGGAGACAGGCCTGTTGCCTCTTCGACGGCCTCATTCTCGGACTCTTCCTGGATGAGGTCTTCGCCGGACGTCTTGGCCTCGATCATCTGCAACTCCTGTTTTCCGTATCCAGTTCAACGCCCAAGCGTCCCAGTCGGTTCCGCCGCGCGGAACCTTTTTCACGCCGGAGCGTTAGCCCAAGAGACCTGTAACGGGATACGTCGATGACTGCCGAGATCAGCGCCACACTGATGGACCAATTGACGGGGTGGCTGGAAGGCGCCATCGATGCGCTACCGCGTCTGGCCGTTGCCATCATCGTTCTGGTGCTGACAGCTGCGCTGGTCTGGACTGCAAAAACGATCATCCGGCGGCTCAGCAGCCGGCTGAAACTGCGACGCAATCTCTGCGATGTGTTACAGCTCCTTGCCAGCGTCCTTCTGTGGCTTATCGGCAGCCTGATCGCAGTCACCGTCGTTTTCCCCACGATCACGCCGGGCAAGGCGCTGACCACCCTTGGCCTTGGGTCAGTGGCGATTGGCTTTGCCTTCAAGGATACCTTTGAAAACTTCCTGGCTGGTATTCTGCTCCTCCTGCGAGAACCCTTTCAAATCGGCGACTTCATCGAATGCGAGGGTGCCGAGGGCCAGATCGAGGCGATCACCGTGCGCGACACCCGGATCCGTCAGACAGACGGCCAACTGGTTGTCGTCCCCAACGCGCAGCTGTTCCACAACGCCGTCACAGTGCGCACCAACCGCGAGCTGCGGCGCGCCACGCTGATCTGCGGCGTCGCCTATGGCGAAGACGTCGATGCCGCTCGTGATGTCATCTCAAAAGCGGTCAGAGGCGTCGATATGGTGCGCAACGACGTGCGCGACATTCAGGTCTTTGCCAAGAGCTTTGGCGCGTCCTCCATCGACTTCGAAATCACCTGGTGGACCGGGTCCGAACCGGTGGATATCCGCGCCAGCCGGGATCAGGTTGTCGGTGCAGTGAAATCCGCCCTGGACGATGCGGGTATCGAGATTCCCTTCCCCTACCGAACCCTGACGGTCAACGCGCCGATCCCGGTCGATATTGCCGCGGCGCAGAAACCCAGTGCGTGACCCACCCCCCTGTGGCCGAGCGCTGGATCACTGTTTGCGATCATCAAACGCTCCTAGCCACGAGGCCGCAATTCACTCTACCATCGCGCTGGGATGATGGCGATTTAACTCAATCTTTGATTGTGTTTCATGCTATTCAAACCTCCCTGAAACGGAGGAGTACCTGCTATGAATCTCGGTTTACTGGAAGAGAACGCTACCGCATCAGCGACGCAGAAGCTGACCTATGCTCTCAAATGCGCGGCCTATGACGACGCCTATCTTCGCATGGATGGCAGCGGTGTCGACGCGCCCGCCCCTGAAGGCGCCGGAACGGTCAACGCGCAAATCGGCGCAAGTTCATGGGAGCAGTTTATTCTGACACCGCAGGACGACGGTACAGTCGGCCTGCTCTCAGCGGCATGGAACAATTGCTACGTGCGCATCGGCACCCCATCGCCGGGAGAGATCAAACCGATCAACTGCCAGTTCGGTTGCGGCGGGCTCGAGCGCTGGATACTGCGTGTCGTCGGCGCCAATTATTTCGCCTTCGAATGCTCGACATTTGCTGGCTATTATCTGTCGCTCAACACGGAGGGCGCAACGACGTTCGGCAGCAACGGCGTCGGCGTCGCCCAGGGCATCCAGGTGCTGAACGACAATGCCACATTCGAGCTTGTGTCAAACGCTGGCTGACGCTGTATCCCGGCCACCTCCCCGTCGTGGTGGGGTGGCCGATAACTTGTTTCTATTGCCAGAGCATCTGTCGACGATCACATCTTCGGCCGGGTCTCCCAGCCTCTTGAACGCGCGCCACCATATCCTCAGCCCTCGGTGCTGACCGGCAGGTCCATGCCGTGTTCTTTCAGCAGGGCGTGGCGGCGGGCGGTTTTGAGGTCTTCGCGCACCATTTCGGCGCACATCTCCTCGGTGGTGATCTCCGGCTCCCAGCCCAGTTTCTGCTTTGCCTTACCCGGATCGCCCAGCAGCGTCTCCACCTCGGCGGGGCGGAAATAGCGCGGATCGATGCGCAGCACCACATCGCCCACCTTCAGCGCCGGGGCCATATCGCCCTCAATCGCGGTCACGGTGGCAATTTCCGCTTCGCCTTCGCCCGAAAACGCCAGCGTCAGCCCCAGCTCCTGCGCCGACCAGGTGATGAACTGGCGCACCGAATATTGCTTGCCGGTGGCGATGACGAAATCCTCGGGCGCCTCCTGCTGCAGCATCATCCACTGCATCCGCACGTAATCCCTGGCATGGCCCCAGTCGCGCAAACTGTCGATATTGCCCATATAGAGACACTCCTC